>JAGCYQ010000205.1 GCA_017960765.1 Treponema sp. | reverse complement strand
TGCACTTACTACAGAAGAACAGGTGGAGATGGCAAAAAAGGATGCGGAAAAGAAGAATAATTCTGGTGGTGGTGAAAGTTCTTCTGGGGGAGGTTCTGGAAGTGGAAACGGTTCTGGTTCAGGCGGATCTACCAGTGGCGGTACGACAACTAATACAAATAACAATACTGTAAATAATAAAGGATACCCAAGTTATGTTAATACAAATAACAAAACTGTGGATGCAAATATAAACAGCAATAAAAGTGTTGAGGAAGCCTTCTCAGCGTATTCTATCCTCAGTGATAAAGGGTATGCATTCAGGTTGGTGGATGGCTCAAATGTAGTGCATACATTCTCGAGTGTTGAGGCGGCGGCTAAATATGTAAAAAGCTTGGAGATAAAGATACCGAATCAAGAAAGCAACCGAATAAGGGCAGAGAATCTAAAAGCAACAGGTGGAAAATATTATGACAATATAGAAAACCTTAATACACCTGTAAGCGATATGGAGACACGCCATGCCAAGGCTGTGAAAGAAAGCATAAAATACATGAAATTTGATGAGAGCATGATAAAGTCCACTCGTGTGGATGTTTTGCGTAAGACAACCGGATTGGGAAACAGCTTCGATTCAACCAGGTATGTATATAAATCAAATGGAATCAGAGAGTTTATAGTCTATAGAGATAGGGTTGGAGCAAACTGCAAACCAAAATATAACGAGGATCCTGGTTGCTTTACTGAGCCTGATGGATTATATCGATATACAACATCAAAACTGACCAAGCAGGAGGACGGAACATATAATTCAGGCTCATACGAAAATACACTTAGGCATGTAACATTTGATCCAGATATTCCTAAGGCGATAAGAGATAAAATAAATTTCGATCCGGCTGATTTCTTGGATCATGGTAATCAAAAGATATTTCAAAATAAACCATACAACGATAACCTTGAGCCTGGAAGTGCAGGGTGTACAATATGTCAGGGAGGTCAAGCTCAGCAGAACGAGTTTATGAAGTATCTGTATATGGGTGTAAATGATATAACGCTTGATGTCGTGAAACGGATTATATCCTGCCATCCTGATGACACGTATAATCCAATGGATTGGTTATAAAAAAGGTCTGTTAATGTCGGAAAAAAAAATTCTTGAGTTTCTGCTTTTTTGCCTTTCGCTTTCATTATTTATTTCATGTAATGGGAAAAAGACTGGGATTATAAATGGCTCCGAATCAATTCCCGTTACAAATGAAACCGGGGCTGCTGCAGATGAAAGTGAGTCAATGTACAAGACTTTTCCCGTGGGCTTTCCTTCTCGATGGGTAAGTTCAGACGGAAAAACACGTTTTGCTTTAGAGGACGGGTTGAAATATACTAAGAAATATTATCTTTTACCGCCTTATGGACTCCAAAATCACTTTGCAGTCGGACTCTGCCATTATTCTTGCGGAAGTGATGGAAAAAGCGACCGCCGCATAATCCTTGATCCACCCGAGGTTGGGAAGATCGATTTCGTGGAATCGGAATGTCCTCCAGAGAAGCAGCAGGCGGTTATAGACTATCTCTTTCCCAAAGGAGAACCGTGTGTTATTGAGTACGACAATGATTATGCCGATGGCGGCAGAAAAGGAGCCTATGTCTACAAGGAGTCTGCCTTCTTCAATTCGTTCTTCTCAAGAGACGATCCTGATTATGTAAGTCCAAGTAAAATAGAAGACCTTGAGCCGATACCTCTTGTGGAAAAGGGATTTTCTATTGAGCGTTCCTATATTGCTGACCTTTATTGTACATTTGATACTTTGGATTTATCTGAGGGAAAAATAATGTATAATATTGGCGAAGATATAGGGGAAGATGGGATTCCTTTCGAGGTAAACTATCAGTTTACGCATATAGACGGCATGCCATTTATCAAGATGGAAAAAGCCTTCCCAAAAGAATTCATCGAAGCAAATTTATATCATGGTGAAAATGTTAATCCTGATGACAAAATGTTATTTCTTGTTTGTAATACAAGAAACTTAGGAGTGCAGGCTGTAGGTTTTACCCGAGGTGTCAATCCTTCCTATATGATTATCGAACCACGCTGGTATGAGATGTCAGGAAGGATATACAAGGAAGAGACCTCACATCTTGTAGAAAAAGACGGAAAGGAATATCCGGTAACAAATCTATGCAAAATGGATTCAGAGACACCCTGGGTAGAAGGTGTTCCTGGAAATGGCATAGGCGAGTCTTTCGTCTTGGAAAACACATGGGGAACGGTGTATAAAACTCTCCTTATCATGAATGGCTTCATTTCTTACGAAAGGCCATTCCTGTACAAGCAGAACGGACGCATAAAGAAAATCAGGGTAACAGGAATAATCAGCGGAAAGGAAAAGGTGCTTGATGTACTTGATACCCCTCATCCGCAGAGTGTTGATATAAGCTTCATAACGGAACCTGAGGACGTAAAGGTAACGATAGAGGAAGTCTACCCCGGAACAAAATACGAGGATACATGCATTCATTTTATGATAAACTCATTGGTAGAAGCAGTTCCCTATGAGCTTTCGATAAAGTAGGCAGGAAAGAGGAATATGCAGGGGATTTGGAGGCTTAAATGAAAAAAGTAAAGTATCTCAACCTGAATGACTACGACCTCTCCGCCTACGAGGAGCTCAAGGGCGACATCCTGTACAGGATAAACGGCGGGAAGGTGATGGATCAAGCCGACATGTATGCCATGCAACAGGCAGATGCTCATCATGATGAGGAAACAAAGGAAGAGATACTGAAAAACTATGAGAATACTGAAACTCCCTCATCAACTCCTCCAACTGACACGCAGACGACACCTCCCGCTACAAATACAACTCCACAGCAAACAACTGCACTTACTACAGAAGAACAGGTGGAGATGGCAAAAAAGGATGCGGAAAAGAAGAATAATTCTGGTGGTGGTGAAAGTCCTTCTGGGGGAGGTGGTGGAAGTGGAAGCACTACAAACAACAATTCCAGCTCAAGTTCAGGTGGAGCTGCCAATGGCGGTGCGGATAATTATAATGGGAGTGTCAGAAATACAGAAAATAACAATCAGAACAATAAAGATTATCCAGATTTTATTGATTCGCAAACCAAAACGATAAATGTAAATATAAATAGCAATAAAAATATTGTACAGGGCTATGTAGCATATAAGATCCTCAGTGATAAAGGTTATGTCTTCAGATTAGTAGACGGCTCAAATGTAGTTCATACTTTCTCAAGTGTGGAGGCAGTGCAAAAATATATTAAGGCAGAAGCAATAATACAGGAAGAAAAAAAGGTTGAAGTTTATGTCAGAAGAATCGAACAGGATCCAAATAACTATTCAATTGAAGCTTACCAGAGGAAAGCTCTTGCTCCTTATTTGAGAAAAAAGGATGTTGTTGCTACACACAGTTTATATGTTATTAATGAAAAGTCAACAGGTGTTACATCGACATTAAGTTTTAATGGTACTGGATATACTCTTTTTTCAGAAGGGGCGTGGAAACTAAATTCGAAAACAGATGTTGAAGGTTGGGAAAATTATAAAAATGGCTTTAATAATTATGATATGGAAATATTTTTGTCAAAGGAAGTAATAAATGTAAAAGAAACTGCAGGTAAAATTATTGACTCAATTAATTCTAATACAAAGTATTATGCGTTAGATCATGTTTTTGACAAGCCAAATATGGAAAACTGTAATACTGCTTTGTATAGTACAGTTGATTATAATCATTATGGAAAAAAATAAAGGGATGAAGTATGTCGGATAAAAATTTTCTTTTATTTCTTCGGTTTGTGATAGTCGCTTTATGGTATTTCATAACTAGTATGATTTGGCCTGTGTGTACAATATTTTTCTATTATCCTGTTTTTATTCCTGTCTTAATACTTTATCTTATTCTTTTAATAATATCAACTAAAGTTTCAGAAGGGAAAAGCACCGTTTTAAGAATTTCATCAAATATCATTTTCCTAATTCTTTTCTCATTGGAAATAGTAAATCTGCTTAGAGAGATTGGTGAGTCATCAGATAAAGGAGAAGCCGTCTTCGGATTTTTTTCACTGATATTATATTTGCCGATGGTGATTCTTTTTATTGTCTGGCTCATAAAAGATATCATAAATTATAAAAGAATAAAGAGATAAAACCTGGGGTGCCAGTAAAAAAATAGAATGTGAGAATAACGTTGTTGGAAGATAAAATGAAAAAAGTAAAGTATCCAAACCTGAATGACTACGACCTCTCCGCAGAAAATGAAAGTTTGTTTCAGCCGATGGGCCTGAGGAATCTTTATCAGTGCATACAAATATCAAGGTTCAATAGATTGATATGAAGAAGAAAAGGATAATCATAACAGGCTTAATCTTCGTCTCATTAATCATCTTCGTTAATCTGATTGGCTTGGCAACGATTCTGACTACGCATATTATTTTAAAGGAAAGTCAAAAGAAGTATATTATATTTATGTTGAATTACAAAACAATAACACAGGAGAAAAAAAGGTTTTTAATCTGGAGCTAAAACCATTTGTTAAAAGAGGATTCGGATATTGGTGGAAGTCCAGGTAGTATAAAGAATAACTTATATTTTGAGTAAAACTTAAAAGCGACAAGTTCTTTACTTAATGATAACTATGGAGCCGTCTTCGTGCAGATTAGGATTCGAACGCTTGCATTTATGATTTTTCTCTTTCCGCTGGATATTGGGTTTTCTCAGAATCCATGTGAGGACAACTACGCATTTTTCGCAATCACAAGCGTTCTAAAAGAGTCGCCTGAAGGAAAAATTCTTGCCAACAATGCGGAGGCTACGGAACTGTCATTCCGCCAGCAGGACAGGACATGGCTTCCTTCGATACGTCTTGATATTTCGGCTGATGCTCAGCTGGTGCAGGGAGATTACCATTACATAAGAAATCAGGGGGTGCTTCCTGGCCCGCAAATAATCGCGGAACCGACGGCAAGTATCGGCATTTATCAGAGGCTTCCCGGAAACGGACAGCTGACGATAGGAGCTGGTTACGGTTTCTCATACCTTGCAGGACACAATGCCTACATTCAGAAGCCGTATTTACAGCTTGGGATTACACAGGGGCTTTCGGGTGGGGCCTTCTTTCTTTCAAAGGATCCTGCATCAGAGTTGCTTGAAAAGCAAAAGGATATTTTTTTTCTGGAGTTAAAGGAAGCGAAATTCAATCTTGCGGTCGCTTTCATTACAGCCGTGCAGGACTACAACCTGGCCCTCCTTGAACACGAAAGCCGCCTGTCAGCGCTAAAAAAGGCGGAGGCCGAATATCGGGAGCAGGAGAAAAGGCGGGAGGAGGGGCAGAGGAACGAAATAGAGCTGTTCAACGCGCACATGAGCAGAACCCAGGCTCTTCAGAATTACCAGCTGGCGACACAAGGCCTGATGGAGACGGAGACAATACTTTCGACATACGGTGTGGATGACATCGCGGTTAGCAGCGGCATTTTTATGGATGGTATTCTGGAACTTCTAAATGAATCTTTCGGAGAAAAGTCTGAGACAAGCATGAGGGAGGAAGAAATCCAGCGGCAGATTGGCTATGAAAGGCTGACGTTGGAAATTGAAAAAGCAAAGACAGCCCCCTCACTTTACATAAAGGCAAGCATTACGCCTGATCAGGGTAGGAACGGTGAGTACGGAGACTTAAGCCGCTCTCTCAGGGACATTGCGGACCTGTCCCGTGACTGGACGGTAAGCGCGACTGTCGGACTAAGCCTTAACCTGGATTTTTCCTCACAGTTAGGAATTCAGAAAAGGGCGACGGAAAAGAGGCTTGAAAGCCTTATGCTGCAGCTGGAAGTTCTGACTGACGAACAGTCAAAGTTGCGGAAGATTTATGGTGAGTGGAATGTGGCCTTCCCATCGTACTGTGAGGAAATGAAAAAAAACATGGAAGAAGAGGGGAGATACATGGAGGACATCAGGATTCTGTTTGAAAGAAAGCAGATAACTGAGGCAGAATTGCTTGTGGCGGAAGCGGGCTACTGTGAAATCCGGCTGAACTACAACCGCAGTATATGGAACATGATACAGGGAAAACTGAATGTATTGAAGCTGTCCTCTGACTGGGAGGAATTCATAGGGCAGTTCATGGAGGTGTTGAAATGAAAAGGATGGTTATTGCTCTGATGCTTTTGTTTGTACTCTCTGGATGTACAATGTTTGATGCACCCGAGGGAAATGCAGAGCTAACGAGAAGCTCAATCCATACAAGGGTGGAAAGGCCGACTGCAAACGAGGAAATCGTATACTGCAGCTGTGACGTCAAGATTACAAACACTGGAGAAAGGACGATATATGGATTTACCATAACGGCTGTCGCAACATCGGACAAGGGGGTGGAGCATTACATAACGACAAGCTATGAGGTGACGATACCGCCTTCCCAAAGCATTTACGTTACCCTTGAGTGGAGTCTGGTAAGGCAGATTGAGTCGTCAAGCGTAACGGTGTCAGAGACACAATCAAACGGTAGAAGCGATGGACATTCAGAGACGGCGTCAACGTCGGACAGTAAGACAGATACAAAGGAAAAGACTGGGGAGCCAAAAGGGACGGAAAGCGAGACTCACACAGAAGGCAGTACTACAGCAGATGACAGTACCGAAACGAGTGACAGCTCAGTTACGACAAGCACGACGACAACCACTGTAACTGTAAACACTGATTGTGAAACGGACTGGAATAGGGAGACTGTAAAGGTGCTGGAATGTTTCTTCAACTAGAAATATGTATGAAGTGGAATATTTCTTGAAAAAATAGGAAGCCGTGTTATACTATTAAAGGAGGATGTCTGGACATGAAAAAAGTAAAGTATCCCAACCTGAACGATTACGACCTCTCCGCCTACGAGGAACTCAAGGGAATGCTGCCGGCATTGGGTACTTCCTTGCCCGAAGGAAATAGTTGAAAGCCCATGCCTTTTCTGCTATAATGCTTGAACTATGAGTGAAGAAATTAAAGCTACAGATGTCTGCCCGTGTGGCAGCGGAAAAAAATACGGCGAATGCTGTTCACCGCTTTTAACTGGAAGTGCCAAGGCAAATACTGCGGAAGCCCTGATGCGCGCACGCTATACCGCCTATGTCGTACACAATATTGACTTTATCATCAACACATGTGAGTCCGGAGAAAAGATTGCGGAGATTGACCGCAAGGCAACCGAGGACTGGTCAAGAAAGAGCACATGGCATGGACTTAAGGTTCTGCGCACGGAGAAAGGTCAGGAGAATGATGAGGAAGGTGTAGTTGAGTTTGAGGCAACTTATACCCAGAAAAACATACGCGACGTTCATCATGAGATAGCGGGCTTCAAGAAAGTAAATGGCGAATGGCTCTACAGCGAGGGTGTTGTTCGTCCGACAACTGTTGTCCGTGAGACCAAGAAAATCGGAAGGAATGAGCCCTGTCCATGTGGCAGCGGCAAGAAATACAAGCAGTGCTGCGGTAAAAACGCCTAGAATATGGCAGAAAACATTTATACGGGCTTTCATGCAGTGGAGGAGCATGTCAGGGAGTATAGGGAACATCCTGACGGTTCAAAGCTGATTATTGAGTATTCAAAGCCCGGTCCCAGAATAAAAAAGATTCTCGATCTTGCCTCCAAATCCAATGTTGAATGCCGTCAGGTCAGCGACCGGGACCTGGATGCAAGCGTATCTTCTCTTCCTGAGTCTGTCAGGGATCACCGTGGAATAATACTTCGTGCAGTGGGGGAAAAGGCCCTTGCGCAGAATTCGGTTCAGCTTGACCAATGGCTTACATCTTGTCCTGAGCGGGCAACGGTGGTGGTTCTGGACAGCGTAACCGATCCCCATAATGTCGGTGCAATCATCCGTTCATGCGATCAGTTTGGTGCCTCACTTTTGGTTTTACCCGAGAGGCGGTCTGCGTCAGATGTTCAGGAAAACCAGATTATTGCCAGGAGTTCTGCCGGTTCAAGTGCATGGGTTCCTGTGGCGGTGGTCACAAATCTCGTGCGTTCCGTCCAGATGCTCAAGGATGCCGGATTCTGGATTTATGGTGCGGATGCTGGCGGACAGTCCCTTGCAGAGACAGAATTTGCCACAAGGACCTGCATCGTCATGGGAAGCGAGGGGCATGGCATGTCAAGGCTTCTTGCGGAGAACTGTGATGCAATCGTTTCCATACCTACATGCGGCAAGGTGGACAGCCTGAACGTATCGGTTGCTGCCGGTGTGCTCTTATATGAAAGGTACAGGACAAATCCTGTGGATTAGACATTTTAAGTTGGCTTTAAGTATAAAGAAGAAAATTTTCATTGACGAGAGCGGGTTTTACTGTTAAAATTAAAGAATGAACATCCTTTTAGGTATTTCTGCTGCAGGCGGAATGGGCATTGGCAAGGCATTCATTCTTCCTGAGTCACAAGAGCGTATAATTCCCAAGCATCCAATCTCTGACGGAGATGTTCCCGGTGAGATTGAACGGTTCAAAACCGCTACGCTGACTGTTCATTCGCAGATAGAAAATCACCTTAGGGCCCAGAATGCATCCGATCTTCAGAATGTCATTCTTGAAACCTACCTCCTCATGCTCACTGATCCGGTTTTCATTCAGGAAGTTGAGCAGGCCGTAAAAACCACAAAATTAAATATTGAATACACCTTAAATGAAAAGACAGAGGAATATGCCCAGCGTCTCAGAAGTGCAGGAAATGATTATCTTGCAGAAAGGGCACAGGACATAGAGGATGTTTTCGGACGTGTCCTGGACTTGCTTCTGGATTATCATGAATTCAACATAGATCAGGTTCCTGACGGTGCGGTAATTGTTGCCCGTGCCATGAAGACAAGCGACACCATTATCCTTAGCAAAAGGAAGATAGCCGGACTTGCACTTACTGAGGGTGGTGTATCAAGTCATGTGGCAATCCTTGCAAAGAGCTTCGGTGTTCCGACTGTTGTAGGCATCACGGATGTCACGGAGCTTATTCAGGACGGAGAGGAAATCATCGTTGACGGAGAAAGGGGGGAAATCCTTCTTAGTCCCGACAGCGCAACAATAACAGAATATCTTGCAAAAATAGCATCAGATGAAAAATACAGGGCAGCACTCAGAGTCTTCAAGAACAAACCCGCTCAGACAGATGACGGTACCCAGTTCAAGCTCTATGCCAATATCGGAACCCCGGAGGAGGCCCAGCTTGCCCTTGAGGAAGGCGCCGACGGCATTGGTCTGTTCCGCACGGAATTCCTTTTTATGAATGAGCTGAAAAAACTGAATGACGAGGGTGGAACTTTCTCCAGCGCAATCAGTGAGGAAGCTCAGTTTGAGGCATACAAATATGTCCTGCAGGCCATGGGAGACAGGCCCGTATGCATCAGGACCCTGGATGCCGGCGGTGACAAGCTTGTGGCATCAAAGGATCTCCCGCTGTTGAACGAAAAGAATCCTCTTATGGGATTGCGTGCCATAAGGCTTTCCCTTTATTCCCCGAAGGTTTTCCGTACTCAGCTAAGGGCGCTTTATCGTGCATCGGTTTACGGTAACCTCAAGATAATGCTTCCGCTGATTACAGACGTGTCACAGGTAGAGACGGTACTTGGAATCGCAAAGGGAGTTCAGTTGAGCCTTAAATCCGACGGTATCGCATACAACCCGAATGTTCCGATTGGAATAATGATTGAGACCGCCGCCGCCGCTATCTGCTCCGACTGTCTTGCAGGCCACAGCGCATTCTTCAGCCTTGGTACAAATGACCTTACTCAGTATACGATTGGAATAGACCGTGAGAATCCCGCTGTTGCACCGAATTACAATGAATTCCACCTGGCAGTTCTGCGCCTCATTCAGCAGACCATAGTCAACGCAAAAAAGGCCGGCATCCCTATCTCTGCATGCGGAGAAATGGCAGGCCGCAAGGAAAGCGCGATAATTCTTGCAGGCATGGGTGTGCATGAGCTCAGCATGTCGCCGAAGCAGATTCCGATAATCAAGGAAACCCTGTCCCGCTTTACAATGGAAGAACTGGAGAATATATCAAGCCGCTCACTATATTGAGTTTACTTGTAATGAATCCACCTACTGGAAAAAAAAAGCGCTGTCTGCTATACTGATACAATGACTGAATTACTTGCACCGGCCGGAAATGTTGAGGCCTTGGACGCTGCCATTGGCGAGGGAGCCGATGCGGTTTATTTGGGATTAAAATCTTTTAACGCTCGCCTTCGTTCTTCCAACTTTGCGTGGAGGGAATTTGAAGGTGCCGTTCAGAGCGTTCACCGTCTTGGGAAAAAAATCTATGTCACCGTCAACACCGTCTTTGAGGAATCCGAATCAGAGAGGCTGTACCGCTTTTTAAAATATCTGGACAAAATCGGACCGGACGGAATCATCGTTCAGGACTTCGGTGTGGTCAGGATGTGCCAGGAGTTTTTCCCGAATCTTGAATTGCATGCCTCAACACAGATGAACATCGAGTCAGCGCAGGCCGCAAATGAACTCAGCCGTCAGGGATTAAAGCGTGTGGTTCTTGC
This sequence comes from Treponema sp., assembly GCA_017960765.1. Lineage (GTDB taxonomy): Bacteria > Spirochaetota > Spirochaetia > Treponematales > Treponemataceae > Treponema_D. The sequence goes on along the minus strand of JAGCYQ010000205.1, from coordinate 31,899 downwards.
CCGTGAGCTTGGACTTGAGGAAATACGCGATGTAAAGAAGCAGACAAAATGTGAGCTCGAGATATTTGTGCATGGGGCGCTTTGTGTAAGTGAGAGCGGTCTCTGTCTTTTCTCCAGTTATCTTGGCGGTAAGTCTGCAAACCGCGGAATGTGCACGCAGGCATGCCGCAGATACTACAAGGCCGATTTCCCCGGTGGTGAGCGTCAGGGCTATTATTTTTCTCCGTGTGACCTGTGCCTGATTGACCATGTTCCGGAACTGATGCAATTGGGCGTGGACAGCTTTAAAATCGAAGGACGCATGAAGTCAGCCGAATATGTCGGTGCAGTTACAGCCGCATACCGATATGTCATGGATCACTGGGAACAGGATAAAAAGGGTGCCATTGCAGAGGGAAAGCGCATACTGAGCACGGATTTTGCACGTTCAAAAACAGACTACTGGTATGGCTACAAGACCGAGAGCGAGGGTGTTGATAATGCAGGCCAGAAAATACTCAACCCGAACCAGGCAGGTGGAACAGGCATCTATCTGGGCCGCATATCCGAGGTAAAGGAGATTGAAGGCGTAAAGATGGCGCTTTTTGCCGGCGGAAGCTATGACCCGGATCCTGGTGACAGCATAAGGCTTCACAAAAAGGATGACACAGGCCGTGTAAGCCACAAGGTAAAGAGCATCTACGAGGATGACAAGGAAAAAAGATGGTGCGACATTCCGGATGGTTTTAACCGCGGTGATGAAGTCTATCTTCTGCAGACAAAGGCAATGTCCAAGAGGTACAAGCGTGTCCTTCCTCAGGATCTCTCACGATTCAGGTCCCAGCCGGGTGGAGACAGTGCCCCGGTAATGGCACTTACTCCGCTTCAGAAGAATGAGCTCCAGTGGTTCCCGGAAGGCCTTTACATAGCCGTCTCCACAACATCCGATGCATACACGGTCCAGATGGCACATCCCGTACGCCTGATATTTGAGCTTAACAACGAGACCGAATATGACCTCCTCAACAAGAACACGAGCGAAAAGCCGCTTCTGCCGTACAGCAAGAAAATGGTCATCATAAGCCTGGATCCTTTTGTGCCCCAGGGAAAAATCGAGCATCTCAGGAAGGTTCTGGACACTCTGGTTGAGCAGGGCTTCTCTACTTTTGTGGTGAACAATCTTGCCCACATCAACATGCTCAAGGGAAAGAATGTCCACATGATAGCAGGTCCCTTCCTCTATACTTTCAACCGCTGGGCAGTAAGTTTCCTGGAGAACGAGGGGCTCATGGCCGTGCAGATGCCTTACGAGAATTCCGAGCGAAACCTCAAGGCCACTTTTGAAACCATGACTGAAAAATCCCGCGTGCTTCTGCCTGTCTTTGCATATCCAACGCTCTTCCGCCTCAGGTTCAAGCTTCCCAAGGATTATGACTTTACATTCTTTAACGACAAGGAAAGCACAAGCTTCAAGGTAAACTCAACACCTGACGGTTCATTCGTCATGCCGGAATATCCGTTCAGTCTTGTTGACAAGATGGATTCACTTTCAAGCAAGGGATGGAAAAGACAGCTTCTTGACTTCAGCAAGACAAAGGTACAGAAAAGCGACATCAAGAACATAATCAGCATGATTCAGACAAGGACAGGAATTGAAGGTGCCTCCAGGTTCAACTGGAAGGACGGCTTCTACAACCCCGAGAAAATCGAGGCATTCAAGGCCTTGTCAGAAAAACAAAAGGCAGCTCCCAGAAACAGGAGATAATAAATCATAAACAGGAGACCTCTAGGAATAGACCTGGAAGCTGCCTTGAAAAATCAGAATTCTACTTCGGCCATATCCTCCTCGTTATTACGGGCGTTATGCCTGCTTGCCTGCGGAGACGGATTGGAGCCGGCATTTGTGCCTTCCTGGTCATCGTTCTGCTTTTTGTTGAATGTCTTGAATTCCACATGCTCAGCAATAACCTTGATCCTGCTGTGAACTTTCCCCTCCTCATCCTTCCACCTGTTCTGCTTTAAGCGTCCCACGACACGCACGCCACGTCCCTTTGGTGCCCACTTTGAGCAGTTTTCTGCCAGCTGACCGAAGGTGTCTATGTCAAAATAAGATACCTCGTCCTGGAACTGACCGTCCTGTGACTTAATCTTGCGGTTTACTGCTATTGGAAAAGAGCAGACCGTAAAACCCGATGCTGTACCGCGCATTTCCGGCTGACGCACAACATTTCCTTCCAGAATAATCTGATTCAACGAATTCATAATACTTCCTCCGCGGCTATTGCTGCGATTTTTTAATGATTTGCATTTTCCGGTGACGTCCCCAGAAGTGCTTACACTATATAAATGGTGGTGACCCCCGGGTTTTTAACAAAAAAAAATAAGGAAATTCATGAATTTTTGAAGAAAAAGCAAGAAAACTACTAGATAAAAGTATAGAAAAAAAATGCCACACAGATAATAAACCGTGTGGCATCAATAGAATCGTTAGTTATAGTGGGCTTATTTTACGGTTCTTGCAAGCCTGAATCCCAGGTAATTATATGCCTCGTTGGGGTCAAATGAATAGCGGTCTCCTGCGCAATAGAACAGTGTCTCTGCTGACCATGCACCTCCACGTGCGCTTCTGCGTTCTCCAATGGCAGGACCGTAATAGTTTTTGCCACGGGATGCATTCTTATATTCATCATACCAGTCCCAGCACAATTCAAGGACGTTTCCGCTCATGTCATAGAGGCCTGCACCGTTTGCATTTCCGCTTCCTGGCAGAACCACGCCTTCCACCAATGGTGAGCTTGATCCTGCAGTTCCTACGATATGGGTCTCGTTGGTGTTGTCAAAAAGCCATGCCACATCCTCTGCAGACAGGACCGCATTCTCACCGCTTGCCACGTCACCCGGCTGAAGTCCAGATTTTGTCTTCCGGGCCGCATATTCCCATTCTGCCTCACTTGGAAGACGGTAGCCGTTTCTGCTCCACATGCACTCGCACAGGTCGCATGATACTGCATCACTTGAATCCCTCAGTACCTTTCCCTTGTAGACATAGCACGGAGAAAGTCCCTCCTTCTCGGAATAGGCGTTGCACCAGACAATCACGTCATGCCAGTTCACTTTTGTAACGGGCTGATATTTCCCTGCTTCAGACGGAGCACGTCCTACGGCACCACGGGAACCTTCCTGTCCTTGATTCTGGAAGACGTAAGAGTGTTCCTCCGCCCATTGCTTTACGGTGTACCACAGGCTATAGCTGGTCTCGTATTTGTTGATCTCATATGCAGTCAGGTACCGTGTTGAAGTGATTGGCCCCGCATCCTGTCCGATAGTATAGCTGATTACTGCCTGATTGTCCTGAGGCTTTAGTTTTGTAAAATCGGCATCATCAAAAAGAGTTCCTTCCTGGGCAAAAATTATTCCCATAGAACAGAATGCCAGTGCTGTGATAAGTGCCATCTTTTTCATTTCTTTTCCTCCGCTTTCTTTTCCATTTGTTTTAAAAGCTTGATCTGCTGTCTTGTAGCCCGACGTTTTTTAAACGAATTAAGGGCATGTTTGGTTACGCGTTTTTTATCTTTTGGACCTGCCGTAAGTTTCCTTTTCATGAAGATAAAGTAGGTCATTATAGAGAGGAGAACGCTGGACACTGTCACGAAAATCACGCCGATCCATCCTGAATTCTGGAAGGGCAGAGGCACGTTGATTCCGTAGAAGCTTGAAATGATGGTCGGAACCATGAGTACCAGATTCCAGCCCGTCATTGTCTTCATGACTATGTTCAGGTTGTTGGACAAAACCCCGGCAAAGGCGTCGTTCATCGTTGCCATGATGTTTGAGTAGGTGTCCGCCATCTCCATAGCCTGTCTGTTGTCAATCTCCACGTCATCCAGCCAGTCCTTGTCGTCCTCGTCCAGTTCAATTATCTTTGTCTTGCGGAATTTCTCCAGCAGCATCTGGTTGCTCTTCAGGGAAGTGGAGAAATATACAAGTGATTTCTGTATGTTAAGAAGCTGAATCAATTCATTGTTGTGGACCGAACGCAGCATTTCGTTTTGAATCATCGTTGCCTTTCTGTTCAGCTCCTTTAGGTAACGCAGGAATGTAGAGTCTGAGCGTGACAAAAAGCGTATTGCGAATGCCGGAAAATCGTTGATTTTAAGGTCACGGATACGGTTGGCGGCAAAATCCCTGAGTACCTCGCAGTCCGTCCAGCATATCGTGATGAAATAATTCTTCTTTATTACGATGCCAAGAGGGGCACAAAAATGACTGATGTCCTCACTTGGGGCAAAGACAGGAAGCCTGAGGATCAAAAGCTTGTAGTTGAATTCGTCGTTGAATTCTATTCGGGAAAGCTCATCCGGGTCAAGAAAGTCAAGAATATTCTCCGGGTCAATCTTGTATTTGCTTTCAAGAATCCCTATATCATCACGGGTCACAGAGCGGGCGTCCACCCATGTGCTCTTTCTTCCATCGAGATCTTCTTCCTTTTTTTCTATTAGTTTTCCGTTTTCCTGCTGCCAAAAAGTAATCATGATTTACGCTCCGGTAAAATCGACAATTCACAGTCAGAAAAAATTCTATCAAAAAATGCTAAAAATTTCAACATTTTGCGTTAAAAATGCGGGGTCACATACTATTTATATAGTGTAGCCGGAAAAATAAACGGCTTGATAGGAGTTCAACATGAAAAAAAAGTTATGGACAGTGCTGCTTTCTGTAATATGTCTGCGGCTTTGGGCTGGTGGTGTAGACGGTTTTGAGTTCTTGAACCGTGACATCAATGAGATTTTGTACACAGTGAGCCTTTATCGCGGGATTGCGATTGTCGGTGATGATACTGTGTCGGGTAAGGCGGATTTCAGGTTTGCGGGGGATGATTTTGATTCTGCGTTCGACAGCTTCCTGAATGCTAATCGGCTTTATGTGCAGAAAGACAGCAAGTTGTGGCTTGTGAGCAAAGTCCGTTTTGAAAACCTAGGCAATAATGTGATTCAGCTTGATGCCTCTGACCTAAGGCCTGCACTTCTGGTTGAAAAGATCAACCGTCATTTTATGATGGAGATTTCGTTCGATTCCCTGCCGGAGACAAAAATGTCGCTTCATGTAACGGGAAAAGAGGCGGCTGATTTTGCTGGGGCGGTTGTACGTCAGCTGGGAAGGGATTATTCACTTGAACAGAAGGACGGAAGGCTCAGGATTGTCAAGGCAGTTACAGAGCGGACAACAATCAGTACGGGGCGTGAAAAAGCCTTGGTCAAAAAGACAGGCATGAATGAGGACAGGAAAAACCTTTATCAGGTTGATGTTCAGGAAAGTGCGGCGGGACCTGTGCTAGAGGAATTGCTTAAAATCGAAGGACGTGAATTTGTCTTTGCATGTGATTCAAATGTAAAGCTCAAGCGGATTGTTTTTAACGGAAAGACATTTGAAGAGACTCTTTCACTGCTGCTTTCTTGTGCATCACTCAAAACGGTTCAGATAGACGGAATCATCTATGTGCTGAACGATACGGAAATGGGGAATACTCCGGCAGATACCGGTAAAATATGGGGTAGACACGGCATGTCTTATGGTCAGATAAACAGTGTGCTTCCTGTGGTGGAAAACAGATTCGGCAAACTGAATGCTGTTGTTCTGGATGGTGAGAATTCTTTTCTCTGCTTTACGACTGAGAATATCCATAAGCAGATTGAAGGTTTTCTTGAGGCTTTGGATGGAGGAAAAAACGTCAGCGTTGTGACCCTGCGTTACATCAAGACGGATGATCTTCTTTCGCATTTGCCGCCAGGGATTTCATCATCGCAGATCAAGGGCGGAACTCAGGACAATGTGTTTTTCTTTACGGGTAACAGTGAACAGCTTGATTATCTTAACTCACAGCTTGAATCACTTGATGTACCTGCAAGACGGCTAAAGTATGACCTGCTTGTGATGCAGTACCAGAAGACAAATGACATGTCATGGGACAGCTCTCTTTCCATACGCCGAATAACACCGGGGGATTTCACCGACGCATCTGTTTCTCTGGGCTCTGTTCTTGACCTGAACCTTGATGTTGTAAGTGCCTTTGGATTCAAGTTTGCAGCATCGCTTCAGACTGCAATTAATGAAAACCGTGCCTCTGTTTTTGCAGACACGACATTGCATGGCTTGAGCGGCTCATCCATTCAATTCAAAAGCTCCAACATTTACCGTTATAGGGACAATAACATTGATCCGGAAACAGGTAAGCCGGTTTACACAGGTGTGACAAGGGAAATTGCATCCGGCCTGAAAATCGATGTCACGGGATGGGTAAGCGGTGACGGAATGATTACTACAAAGGTCATGGCCTCGGTATCAAGGCAGGGAGCAGACACTTCTTCTACAACAGGAAACCCTCCTCCAACAAGCGAAAAAGTAATCACGACTGAGGTTCTGTGCAAAAGCGGTGAACCAATTGTACTGAGCGGACTTGTCCAGAACGAAAGCACGTTCATCGAGCAGCGTACACCCGGATTGGGAAAAATACCTGGCTTGGGATGGGCTTTTAGGGGACGAAAGGAAACAGAGGAAAAGACGGAAATGGTCATATATCTTGTTCCGCATTGGGAAAAAATGGAAGAAGCCGTACAGGAAACGGATCGTGAATTCTTTGACCGCATAAGCAAGAAATATCTGGGTTCAAATGCAAAAGGAGGAAATGATGCAAGCCTTGAATAAATTTTCTTTGTCACCTGTGTTCTGTCTGCATAATGGGGCAGTTGTTCTAAGACAGGATCAGGATTCAGTAACAATCGGATTGCTTGATTTGAGCAACATAGTCCTGAGGTGCAGGCTTTCGCATGCGGTATCCGCTCAGGTCAGAAATAATGGCAAGGGGGCTGTTACCTTTTTTGAGCTGATTACACAGGATGATTTTAACCGGTACATTTCAGTTTTATTCTCAAAGGAAAAAAACATGGGAATAAAGATACCTGATGTGCAGGAAAGAAAATCGGTCTCTGAGAACGAGGCGGAGGCACTTCTGAATGCGCTGGTCGGTACGGCTCTCAAGGCACAGGCCACAGACATTCACTTGGAAAACAATCTGGTGAGGTTCAGGATATGCGGAGAACTCGTCAAGGAGATAGAGCTGGATTCAGACAGGAAAAGGGCTCTGATCAGACGGATTAAATTACTGTCACACATGAATGTTGTGGAGACAAGAAAGGCGCAGGACGGTCAGTTTGTATTCAAGACAAATGATTTAAGGGATGTTTACATTCGTGTCTCGTGCGTGCCTTCTGTTGGGGAAGAAGAATCGGTTGTGCTTCGTTTGCTTGACACACGTAGGATGCCGTTGCTTCTGGATAAACTCGGGTTTGATGATGAACAGCTGGAGATGCTTCGTGCCTTGTGCAGGTGCAGTGACGGTCTGGTTTTGCTTTGTGGTGCCACAGGAGCAGGAAAATCAACGACTGCTGGTGCAATGCTGCAGGAGATACGCAGGCAGTCAATTGACACAAAAAAGATTCTGAGTCTGGAAGATCCTCCGGAGTATGTTCTGGAAGGTGTTACACAGATACAAATTCATGATGGGAGTGATTTGGGCTTTCACGAGATGCTCAGGCGGGCTTTCAGACAGGATCCGGATGTGATTTTTATTGGCGAGATTCGGGATTCACAAACGGCCAGGGTTGCGCTTCAGGCTGCGATGACAGGACATCTGGTTATTGCCACGTTGCATACAGGAACATTGAGTCAGGCTGTGCTGAGGATGCAGGATTTAGGTGCGGAACCGGCATTGCTTGCTTCGGTGCTCAAGGCTGTTGTGGTGCAGAAACTGGTGCAGAGAAAACTCTACGCTCAGATCCGTGTTTTGACCCCGCAAAAAGAGGACGGTGTCCTTAGGATCAATCATGCAGAAAAGGAGGTTTCGTAATTGAACGACAGAAATGTGTTGAAGTTTACACAGGTAATTCATACTGTCCTGCAGTCGGGAATGAATCTAGGGCAGGCAATGGAGATGATTCAGAAAATGAATGGTATGCCACAAAAGGTGATTCAGGCGGCTGTTCAGATGAATGCTTTTCTTGAACAGGGAAGGCTTTTTTCTAATGCGCTTTCCGATTGTGATGCGATTCATTTTGGTCCGGAATATGTGGCTTTTGTTGCCGCGGCGGAAAAAGGCGGTTCAGTACAGGCGACTTTTGATTTTTTGCTTAAGCGTGAAAAAGAAAAGGAAAAACGTAAGAATTCCATGACGTCGATTTGTGCTTATCCGTTGATTGTCATCATCGTAGCCTTTGCCGGAGGACTGCTTCTTGCATTCAATTCACAGAAAATCGTTCCTGATGTGTCGGGTACATTCAAGTTTGAGTTGTATGGCAGGCAGGTTTTCTTGGGCTGCGTAAAGGCGAATGGGTTCCTGTTTTCTTCAGCATTTTTTCTGTTCATGTGGTTCAGGCATTTCATCAACAAAAACATTGTGTTTGATGTGTTCAGCATCATGTCCTTTCTACTCAATGGACATCTGAGTCTGGATGAGGCATTGAAGATTTCTGTTTTATCTGCACAAAAAAATGAGGGGTTAAAACGAAGGATAATCCGGGGAAGGGAACTCCTTCAACTTGGAAATCCAGTGTCGTTGGTTATCGAATGCATAGAGAAAAACTGTGCACTGTATGCAGCCTTTGCGGAGATAAACGGTGACTTGAAAAATGCATTTGTTCAGATGACTTCATATCTTGAGGATAAAAAAACAAGACGTGAGAAAATGTGCATGGATATGGTGGAGCCGCTTACCATGTGTGTTGTCGCAACTTACATAATCATTTTGCTGAAAAGCATCGTAATGCCTGTGATTTTTTACTATGGAGGATAGAAATGAAAAAATTGAGGTGGAATTCAAAAAGGAGATTTTATGAGCCAGAAGAAAAGGAATCAAGACAGGGAGGATTTACTTTTGTGGAGACGCTTGCAGTTCTTGCTATTGGTGCAGTCCTTGCGGCAGGAGCGTCAATCTCGGTGTTCAAGGCAGTGGAATCGGCAAAAGAATTCTCTGCAAAGGAAACGCTCGCACAGTATCAGGCGGCGCTGCATGCCTATTACATCGATTGCAGGTCTTATCCCAGTACGGAACAAGGTTTGTCTGCCCTCTGGGAAAAGCCTGTTCTTGTCCCCGTTCCTGAATCATGGAAGGGTCCCTATGTCGACAAGGATATTGCAAACGACCCCTGGGGAAACAGTTATGTCTATGTTCAGAAAGGAAGTGCCGGCTTCCCAAACGACTGTCCGCAAAATATTCCCTTTGCAATCTTCAGCTATGGAGCGGACGGAAAGACAGGTGGAGAAGGTATGAATGCAGACATTGTTTCATGGAGGTGAAAATGAAAGAGTCAGAAGGTTCTGTATTGTTTACAACCCTTGCATTCATATTCGGAGCATCTGTTGTAATGGCCGGTTTATTCGGTCTGTTGAACGTGAGGTTCATGCATGCACAGAAAAAGGCAGAGGCTCTGTATGAAAATGAGATTGTCTATGGAACAAAAGCGAGGCAGATGAATGAGGCTTTTTGAGTTGATTTGTGCGGTGTCATTGTTCGCGGTGTTTTCAGTAGGGGCAGTGGCGTCAATAAAACCAGGCATGGAACTGTACGAAAAGACTGTTTTGCTGGAAAGAAAAGTTGAGCGAGACAGCTTTTTGGCAAGAGGTTTCGTGAATGTCTGTGAGGATAATGACGGTGAGCATTGGGTTGATGCTGTTTCTGACTGGAAGGAAATGTGCCTTGCATTGTGGCCTCTCGATTCAATTGAGTATGAGAAAAATGAAAGGTTTTATTCTCAGACATGGAAGAAAGGCGGCTTTACGATGAGGGTAGAATGGCCATTGGAGAGGGAATGATGAAAAGCAATGTAGTGAACAAAAATGATTATGAACTTTATCTTATGAATGTTCCCCTGACTTTGTTTGGAAAGAAGAGAAGACAGTTCATAAAACGGGAGCTCGAGAAAGTCCATCCGTGTTTTGGCGAGCAGTTTTCATTTGATTCAAGGAGATGCCTCAGAAAGGGAAAGGTTCAGACACTGATAGCAGTGATGGACAAGGTAAAGGTCCTTGAGTACAAGAGGAACAAAGCATCAGGCCTGCATCTTGAGGGTGTAAGAACAGGTGCGATGTTTGATGGTCACGGGAAGAACATTGCAGTTTCATTATTGATCCTCTTTGTGTTGATCTCAGTATTCAGTACTGTCGCTTCAATCAGCAGAAGGAAGACTCGGTCTGAAAAAACAAATGTTGCGGAAGAGAGTTATAACTATATAAGTGAGGCGCAGGCTGTTGTGCCTTTAACTTCAGGCTGTAAGGAAATTCTTGAGGACTGTCTTGGTAAAATCAAGGAAAACGACGGTGAGATAAAATCTTTTTCAGTTGAGATTGAAGATGCGGGAGAAAATGATTTTCTTATGATAAATCTTTCCTTGCATAATATGTTTCCTGAAAAAATGTTTCCTGATAAGTCAGACGACGAATCTCTTGAATCAAGCTTTTCAACTGTGAGTTATAGAAGCGATGAACCAAGCTTTGATTATTCTCTTAAGGCAAAAATCGGGAAAGAGACATCATCAGTTCCTGATAAGAATCAAGTGTCTGAAATACGCTCGGTGCTTGGCGGCTGTTGCGAGATACGGGAAGAAGATTTTGTCGGTGGAATGTTCCGCTGTGATCTTGCTGAAAAGAATTTTATTGAACTGTTTGAGAGGGTAAGCTCGATGGAAAACATTTCATTAAAAGGAATTTCGCTGGTCAAAAATAACCGTGGATTTGATGCTTCAATGTTGTTTGGTAACGGTCAGGGATGTGATGGGATTGCTCAGTCTCTGCTGGATTATTCAAGTCTGTTTGTCAGTGAAAAAGGAGGGACAGAGATTCAAGGAAAAAAGTTTCCTTCCAATAAGAGAGTTGTAAGCAGAATGAAGGTCAGTGCAGGATGGGAGATAGTTGGAAGGGTTGTCCAGAAAAATGGAAGGACAATCGTATATTATCGCGATGAAGAAAATAAAATAATAGGAGTAGAAGAATGAAAAAAGTATTGTTTGTAATGTTTCTGGTAATGGGCTTTGTTTCTTGTTCGTCAATGGATAAGTGCAAGCAGGGAAAGCTTCATGGTTTGATTCTCGATTCCAATGGGGATGGAGTTTCGGATTACAAGGTCATGAAGGGAAAGAAGATTATAGCTCTCAGCAATGACAGCGGATACTTTGATATCGATGCTGTTTATGGTGAAAAGATTGAGTTGATGCTTAGAAAGGAAAACTGTGAGACTGTTGAGTTCAAACAGGAAGAATGTGACTTGACTAAGCTCTATGTTTTCAAGGTCAGGACTGTTGATTCCGTATGCAAGGAAATGGAAGACAAGCTTGATTCAAATGAATGTGAGAAAATTGAGTGTATGTATGAAGAGTTGCCGGAAGAGTTGAAGAACAACATGCGGATCAAATATCTGATGGCTGTGGATTGTTTCGTTCAGGAAAAATATGATCAGGCGCTTGAATTCCTTAGGGATGAATGTTTTGCAAATACAAAAATCAAGGCACTGGATGACTTTATCAGAATGCTTGAGGGAACTCAGGAGGAAACAAATGGTTAAGAGATTCCTGATAGCTGTTTCCCTGTTGTGCACTGTATTTTCCTCATGCTCGGAATTGCTTGCTGTAGAAGTTCCATACTATATCTCTGAAAAGAAAGTTGCCATGGGGAAAGATGATGATATCTGCAGTTATGCTGAGGCTGTGTTTGAGATTTTCAACAACAGTGACAAAGAAATTGAATCAGTGGACCTGAGCTTTTTTGTTTTTGACGATAAGAATCAGCCATGTTCAGCAAATAATAAGGTTGTTGTTCACGTGCCATGTCATGCCCTGGCAAGGAATGCAAAGTCCATTAAGGTCTCCTTGGATCCCTATATCGGTCCTGTCATTAAGGAGCAATATACTGTGGGATTTGCCTATGTGTCAAAGATTGCATATACGGATGGAACTGTATGGCTTGATCAATGGGGGGTGTATGGAATTGTTTAAGAAATTGTCTATGGTTGTTTTCATCGCCATGTGTATTCAGTCATGCAGCATGGAGCAAAAGGCTGTCGTTACCGTCGGTGTGTCACTGGATCCCCTTCGTGAAAATAATTATGTGCATGAAAAAGGTGAATGGACGGTAATGATTTATATGCCCGCAGATAATGATATGGAAAAAGCGGCCCTGAAGGATCTTAATGAAATGGAAGCTGCTGATTTTGATTTTGAGAAAAATCATGTGGTGGCTCTTGTTGACTGCAATCAATACATGGAAGGTTATGAAGGTGAGTGGAATGGAACAAGACTCTATGAGGTTAAGAAAGACAAGAACGGCTTTCATAACAGGGTAGTCTCGCTGTCTGTCGGATGCAGGGATCTGGGGCTGTCTCCAAAAACTGAAAGCGAGCTTGATATGTCTGATCCTGATGTCTTAAGGAAGTTTGTTTCTTCAGTGAAGCGGTATTATCCTGCGGAACATTATGCATTTGTGATGTGGGGAGAATGCAGCGGGTATAGCGGTAACAAGAGCAAAGCACGTGCACTTGCGTTTGATGATTCGAATCTGTCTTACATGAGTAATAAAGATTTCGCATTGTCATTACAGAAGGGCATGGGTGGTAAGTTCGAAATACTTGCAATGGATTCATGTTTCGGAAGTGAGATTGAATTACTGACGGAATTTGAAAAGTGTGCGGATTATTTTATCGGCATGGAAGGACTTCAAAAAACGGACGGTTGGGATTATTACACGTTGTTCAGTGCTGTCGGAAAAGAATGTTCTGATGGAAAAACATTTGGCGAATACCTCTTGAAAAGTCAGGACAATGATAACGTCGCTCTTGTGGATTTGTCGAATGTTCAGGTTTTGTGCAGTGAGTTTGATGCGTTTTCCAAAAGGCTGGCAGAGTCAGTTCATTCAAAATCGATGTCAAAATCAATAAAAGCTGAAATATTGGATTCTGATTTCTGCTTCACTGCGTATGAGTCAACTGTTAATCCCGTGTATGTGGATATAAAGTCACTTGCCCGGAAGTATGATGGATTGGATTTGATTTCGTGTATTGAAAAAACATCGGTAAGTAAGAATCAAAAATACGGAGGCATAGGAGTTTTCTTTTGCAATCTTGATGACAGTAAAAATGAGATTCAGGAAATACCGCAGGATTATGTAAAAAGCAACGATGGGTCGAACTGCACGTTTGTGGAGAATTCGGAAAACTATGTCTTTACAAAAGAAAAAAAAGGGACATTGCTGGATAAACTTTTCGGCAATTATTCATCATTCTAACAAAAAGGAGATAACATGAAAATAACAAAAAAGAGCAAAAAAACAATATTGTCATTATTATGTTTGGGACTGGTAGGTGGGAGCATGCTTGCAGTTACACCTCCGCCAAATTCAGGGTATTGGGATTGGGTAAATGGAAATGATCCTACAAGCTATTATAATCCAGAGGATGGAACTATCAGTGGAAATAATTCAGGTTCGCAGGACACAGGAGGACAGAATGAATCCGGTGCAGGAAATTCGGGCTCGGGTGGCACTGTAAATGGGAGCGGTTCTCAGTCTGGTTCCGGGTCGGGCACAGGAAGTGGCTCTCAGGGGACCGGTAAAGAAGGTCAGAATAATGAAGAGTCCGGTTCTGGAATAGAAGAGCCTGGTGAAAATGAATCAGGAAGCGGTTTGGGAGAAAATAAAGACAAGGAAGATGAAAAAGAAAAGGAAAGAAAAAGAAGAGTAAAAGCCGCTCAGGAAGCACTTAAAAATGCAGATTTAATTTTGGACAAATACGATAATCTGTACAATCAGGAAAAAGCAAAGTTTTACAATGAGCACAAAGATGAAATAAGAATGGCATTGGACCAGAAGGCGGCCGCTGAAGCATTGCTTAAGTCTCAGGCAACAATTGATTCACTCCCTGTTTCAACCGTAGGAGACCCGGTGTTTATTACAAACGGAACGTTCAGGATTGATGACATTGATGAAAGCTTCGTTTACGGTATAAGTGAATATGATTTGACAAGAAAACTGTGCAGTACAGAGTATCCTGATGGAAGCTTTGGTAAGAACTGGTTTACAAGCCTGGATTCAAGAGTCGTTTGGGGGAAATCAAGTTCAGGGCTGGAAGAAAGAAAAGAAATACGCAACTCGCTCAGTCTGGAATTGAATTCTCTGTGTGAGATAATCAGGGATGGAGGTATAGATCCAAATGCAAGTTCTTCAATACTTTACTTGAGGTCACTTGTAAATGCGTTGAATGATGAAATATCGGTTATGGAGGAAAACCTTAGGACTGTTACCGAGAAAAACAAATATACTGAATATGGCATGAATCAGATTGTTGATGAGCTGCCAGCCGACTGTTTTGTTCTGATTGATGAAGATGGCTCGCAGAATGTCTTTCAGTATGTTGGCGAGGTCAGACAATACGTGTTGTGCGGTGATAAGTCCAAGTGGGCAGAGACAGTTGAGGATGAGCTTGAGATATGTTATCTGGATGGTACGAAAAAACATTTTGACATGTGGGGCCAGCTGATAAAAATCCAGGACCGTTACAACAGTTCAATACAGTTTGAATACAATGCCCCGGTCGCAGGAAGACGCAGTGTAAAAGCCATAAAACATAGGGAAAAGAAGATATTGTCATTTGAGTATAACGAATCAAACAAGATTATCTCTGTTTCAAATACACGGTCAGGGAAAAAAAGAACTTATTCTTATGATGGAAACAATAACCTGACTGAAATGATTTATGATGGGAAAATATTCAGGTTTGCATATGATGATGATGGAGATATAGTTAAAATCATCAAGCCGGATGGAAGTTATATTGGAATTAAATATTCCATTGAAGGTGACAGTGGAAAAAAGCGTGTAAGCAATGTAAAGGACGAAAGTGGAGCGACCGAGACATTCAATGGAAATTATTCTGAAGGGAAAATGACTTACACGGATGCAGATGGCAATACATACCATTATGCTTTTAGCGGCGGCAACATCACGATGCAGGAAATGCCGGACGGTACTACAGTTACAAGGACATATTTGCAGGATGGAAAGGTCTCTTCCAAAACTGATGAATACGGAACAATAAATTATTCCTATGATGATTACGGTAATATGGTTCTGGCAAGTTATTCGGATGGGTCAGAGGAATTGTGGGAGTACAAGCAGCCGTTCAATCTGGTGGCACTTTATAAGGACCGTGATGGCATCATTACAAAATATGAATATGATGAGAATGGGTCTTTGGTAAAAGTCTTGAGGAATGATGTCTGTGTCCAGCGTTTTGAATACAATGGAGCAGGTCAGATAGTGGCAGCGGAAGGAATGTATGCGGATAACCGTTATACATATGAAGCAGAGACATATCTTTTGGTATCAGATAAAACCGGAAAATATTCATACAACTCGAACGGTAAGTTCGATTCGTATGTGACAAACGACGGCCGTAGATGGACATATTCATACAGTGCTGATGGCAGCCGGGTTTCTGTTACAAGTCCGGAAAAATTACTGTCAGTATATGAATACAATAATCGTGAGGATTTGGTTTCGGTTTTGGAAACAGATTTGAATGATGGCAATACAAGATTCTATCGTTATGAATATGACCAGAGGCATCTTCTTGAAAGAGTGTATTCAGGATATGGTAAAAATGCGGCTGAGGCAAAAAGAAATGAAGTGCTTTCGGTAAGTTATGAATATACTGCAGGAGGAAAAACTGCTTCGGTAATCTATTGGAATAAAGGTGATGCTGTTGATCAGGATGGAGCGGGGATAAAGTATTCCTATAAATACAAGGATGGACTTCCTGAATCTTATGAATGTTGTTTTGTGGATAACAAAGGAAATGCTGCTGGTGAAATATTCAGAAGAAAGATAAGGCAGTGTTTTATTGATGGCAATAAAAAAATAATTTATGTTGATGAAAATGGAAATTCAAGCTATGCCATTTATGACCGCGATGGAAATATGATGGAAAGCGGAGGTCCTGACGGCTGGAAGATTAAAAATGAATATTCTGCGGGTGGATATCTTGTGCAGCAGAAAAACATGGCAGGCGGCATCCTCCACTATGAATATGACAAAATATCTGGGCAAATATCGTCCGTTCAAATGGGAGAGGTAGAACGAGAAAAGTACGAATACGATGACTATGGAAAACTGATTCATTCAGTTACTGAAAATGGATTCATTCAGGATTATTTGTATCAGGAAAATGACGGAAAGAAGAAAGTCGAAGTAATCTCAAACCGTGGCAAAAAGGAAATAACATCTGATCTGTATGGAAGAACTCAGTTCTGTTCGATTAGCGATGAGCATGAAAATGTAATTTCAGAACAGAGAATTGAATACAAGGACAACGGGCTGGTTGAAGCTCAAAACGGTGATGAAAAGCAGGCTGTAAAACTGAATGTCTGGGGTGAGGTCATATATGAAATGGAAACAGGTAATTCATATCAGTATGACCAGGATGGTAAATGCATTGAAATACAAAGCATCGATGCTCCTGTCTATATTTCCTATAATGCCTTTGGTCTTGTGTCAAAAATAAAACAGGGAAACAGATTTCAAAAATATTATTACAATGCAAAAGCTAATGTCATTAAAATTGAAGACGGTCTTGGTCTGTATGCCGAATATAAATATGACCCAACCGGGCAAAACTTGATTCAGGCAAAAGAAAGAGGAATGCCGGAAAAGAAATATGAATATGACAAAGAAAACCGCGTGAAAAAATATTATGAAAGCGGAGAACTGGTAATGTCCTATTCTTACGATGATGAGAGTGGAATGACAAGATTTACAGATGCAAAGGGCAACAGCTATGTTCAGAAAACGGACGGTTATGGACGTATGGTTCAGGAAACAAACCGCAGTGGAAAGATCAGGTCTGTGGAATATGATGATGAAGATGGCGTGATGAAGGTTACGGATTTTAACGGTCAAACCTACAAGGTAACACAGTCAGGAGCCTTGAATGCATACGTGATTCAATATCAGGATGGAAGCTCTGAGAAAACTTTCTTTAATGCTGCCGGTTCAATTGTGCGTACAGAGTCAAACGGTATAAGTGAGACCTTCAATTACAACATGGGACAGCGTCTTTCAGAATTCAGATTCCGTGACAAGAGTCTGTATAATTCGTATGACAGTCTTGGCAGAAGAGTATCGTTGGAAACAGAGGATGAAAAACTTGAATATGAATATGATGGAAAAAACAGAGTAATTAGTATTAATGGTCTTGACTATCACATTGATATTTTTTATGATGAATTTGGAAATGAAATATTGATTCAGGATTCGTCCGAGTCAAAAACAGAATTTAAATATGATGAAATCGGTCGCCTTATATCTACAGCAGGTTATGACGCATACGGTGCACTGATTTTTTTAGAAGCCTTGGTTTATGATGAAGATGGAAAAATAGCATGTTCCATAAACGAAGAAGGATTTATAAAAGTGTTTGAGTATGACGGCAGAGGCCGTGTTAAAAAAGTACAGCTACCATATACGCGAGAACTGGAAGAAAATTTTGCCCGGCAACTTGAGGAATGCGGTAAGACAGCAAAAGAATATTCAAGACAGAAAATACAGTTGAGCCCGGAGCTTAGGAATGCCTGTGAGGATGTTCTGGAAAAATCAGGCCTGAGCAGGTTCCGTTTGAATTGTGATAATCCCGTCTGGACACAGGAATATGAATACGATGCTAACGGCAACAGGACGAAATGTACTGCACCTACGGGAACGCTTGAATATGAGTACGATGCAGAAAACCGTCTTGTAAAGATCAATGGAAATAAAGCCGTGACATTCCAGTATGATGCCAACGGAAACTTAATTTCACAGAAAAGCATTCTGGGTGAAAAGAAGTGGTCATATGGACAGAACAACCGCCCGCTGAAATTTGAATCAATTGGAGTTGACGGTACAAAAACATCTGAGGAATACAGATATGATGCCTTAGGCCGCCGTGTCATTACGGATGGAAGTGCCACGTTGTATGACGGACTTGATATGAATCCCCTTTACGAATGGCAGTACTCAGCACAGGGATATGAGAAAAGCTTTGCAGACAACTCAATGGCTGGTTCCGTAAGATTCAGAAGCGTAGGCATCAACGAGGATAACATAAGTGCTGCCTGTGATTTTGACCGCTTCTACATCTATGCCAACGGCAAACTTCTGGGGCAGAGGAACAGGAATTATTCATATTCATCAGGAGTATCCAGCGGACTTTATTCATTCATGAGCGACATGAGGAATTCCATCGGTGCCGTAATCGACTGCAATGGAAATAAGGTTGGCAAAATGACCTACGATATGGACGGAACTATGTTCTTCAGTGATGCAAGAAAGGTTTCACAGGATATAGGCTTTGCCTCAACACTCGGACTTGACCACGGCTTTGTCGGAAAGAAATATGATGCAGTTGCAGAAGCATATAACTTCGGCTTCAGGGACTACACTCCCAACACCGCAACATTCACAACCGAGGACCCCATCCGCGACGGCATGAACTGGTACAGCTATTGCTCCGGCGACCCCGTGAATTTTGTGGATTTGTGGGGGTTGGAGAACAATAGTATTTATAGAATGGGAATGCCTTCGGAATATTGGAATGTTGATCCTGAAGATATAGAGTTCGTTGTTTTAAGGGATACTAGAAGCTATGATATCTCTGAAAATAGAAATACACCAAAAAATTATTACTTGGATATTGCATTTTTAAAAAATAAAGTGACAGGTGAAACCGTTGTGTTCAAATATGTTCAAAGTGTTGCAAATTACCCATCCACAGATGGATATGGCAAACACGTTGAACCTTGTTATAACGATACTCTGGCTCCTGGTGATTTTGAAGTAAAACTCTTTACTAATACTTCTATTGCAAAAGGACCTGCTTCAATACTGATAAATGGAGAAACATTAGATGGGCGAAAAGTTGATTCAAATGGTTATACTGAAAAACCTTTATCAGATGGTAGAGGACTTGTTCATTCTAATCGTGAAAATAGTAATAAGGCAACTAAAGATTATAATGTTCCTAGAAGTAAACAATGTATTATATTACCTTATGAAGATGACATCCGTTATCATGATACAGTTAGAAGGTGGGGGATGAAACAAGATGATGTTATCGCGGGTGTGATTTATGATTTTGATAATTCAAGAAAAATAAACAAGGAGAAATTAAAATGAAAAAAATACTTTTTGTATTATTACTTTCAGTAACAGTAATAGTTAATTTACTTGCACAAGATTTTCCGTATGGCGTAGAATTTCATTATCCAACGGAATATGGAAACATTACGATTCATGATAATTACATAATACAAGATGATAAGAAAATTAAAAGTACGATCAAGGCTGTCAATGGATATCATACCATTTCAAATAAGAATGCGGAATATATAGCTTTAAACTGCATTGTTGGAAGTTGGGAATTTGTTTCACTATTCAAGAAAGATGATGAAAAATATGAATACGGTCTTTGGGAAATTCCATATAATAGAGAAATTGCAAAGAACAATGATAATGTTATGCCCATGCTTCAAGCATTTTCATTTAATAAAGCAGGAACTTATGTATCTGAAAAAGGAAAAAAAGGAAACGTAATTGATTTTGTGCCAGAAGAGTTTTTTGGATTGACTGACAATCCATGGGCAGTTAATGAATCATCCGAGAATAAAAAAATCAATGTAGGTACTGCCATGTGGCGTAATGAAAGAATTAATTATTCTCCTATTGATGAAATAATAATAGTTAACGGTTTTGTATATCCGGGAAAAGAAAAACTGTATAAGGAAAATGCTCGTGCCAAAACAATCAGACTAAGCTATGGTGATGTAACATTTGATTATGAATTGAAAGACACTGGAAATTATCAGGTTATAGAGCTTCCCAAAACAATGCGTCTTGATGAAAAGAACGGACTGACCGTTGAAATTCTTGATTGGTACAAAGGGACAAAATATAAGGATATTGTCATTTCTGGGATATATTATGTGAACAGAAGTAGTTTTTAGATACTAATCTAATTAAGAGCCATGGCATTTGAGAACTCTCAACAGTCAGGTTATCCACCTGACTGTGAGGGAAGCGTTGGAGGATAAAATTTAAATCAAGCTCTTTCTTATCATGGCTGTATCAATCTTTTTGATTGCCTACAACAGAATACAAAAAAAACAATGAAGATCTTACTCATGGAATACAGGAAATACAGGATATTCAGGAGCAGCCGGAAGCTGTTGTTGAACAAGTTGATGAATCCGAAAATGAATCTTTAATAGCTTTTGAAGATGAAGGAAGTGAAAGAAAGGCCGAGGTGCTTGATTTTGACGCTGTTTCTGGGAAGCCAATATCATTGATTGAGGATAATTATGGAAGAGGAAATTGGGAAGAAATAGAAAAGACTTTTTCGGAAGTGTATATAAAGTGTATGATAGACTATTATCAAGAAAATCCATTAATAAGTGAATTGTATTACTACGGCACAATAAAAGATGGGGATACAGTGTTGTTGGATAGCTATACAAAAGAGAAGGGTCTGTTAAATTCAAGCGGTCAGGAATTTGCCGGGGACAGGGAGTTTAGGACAGGTAACGATTTCTACAACGAGAGATTACTTGGGCTTTCGGGTAAAACTATTGATTATCCTGCTTCATTAAAAGGTGTAGCATTAACAACTGACAATGAAGTGTATGAAACAGAGACATTATGCAGGCTGGCCATAAACTGTAAAGAATTGACAATTGAGGAATGGTTTCCTTTGTTGTAAAGAAAAATGCTTTTTGATGATATATGAGTAAACTGGAGGAAGATTGATGAAAAAATGGTTTGTTCTTATGATTGGATGTATGATACTTTTTGTTTCCTGCCAAAAAAGACAAGATGGAATATCAGAAGTTAATGAAGGACAGTTGTCACTTTATGAGCAGGAGAACGAAAAGGCTAAGAAACTAGATAAGCCTGAATATCATTATCAAGATTATACAGTACGAGAAGAGAAAACGTTTCCAGGTGGTGAGAAAGTCCGTGTTGTTTCATATCTTAATCCCCATGAATGTATTGTAACTTTGGAATCTGAAGGAGTTGAAACAATCCTTTTGAAACAAGAAGAGCCGGAATCCGGTTATTTTTTGATGGATGGAAGAAATGAAAACGAGATATTAGCTGTTAGGAAAAGCGCTGAGTGTTTGTTCTATATTTATTTGATAAATAGTACTAAAGGTGTAGTTAAAACAATCAGAACGGCTTTGTATGCTGACTATTATGATTCAGCTGTGACAATGCGGACGGATGGGCATTTACAGATTACAAGTAATTCAATGTCGGCTGATTGTGTTGTGTCTGTTGACTTAGATACAGGGGTTTCTACCCTGGAGAAGTATGAGCCTAGTTATCTGAGTTGGTCTGATATGAGAAGAGATGTTATGAACGATACAGAGACAATAGATTATTATTCAGCAGAAAATAAATACTTCTCAATGGATACGGAAAATTATAAATTTAGATATGATTTTCTAGGAAATGAGATGAGTGATGACATAGACGTGTCGGAAGAATCTGTTATGCCTTGCATAAAGCTTAATGAGAAAAAATACATTCTGCTATGCGATGAATATTTCTGCTTTTTGTTAGATGAAAATAATAAACTGATATTTCATGGTAATTCATTTCATGCAATGTCAGAGAACAGATATAAAGCAGAATTGTCATATTCAACACCGTCTGATTTGATTTCGGAGCCTGAATTATCCGGTTTAGATGCATTGAGTAATATTGATGGTGTCCAAAGCTGGGGATGTCATGTCAACAAAGATGAAAAAGAACCGGATATACAAATAAAATCAAAAACAAATATTTCTGCTTTGTTATTATTCAGCGGTTTGGTTTCTTTTGATGATCCGTCATTATATCAAAAGTATTCAAGGGTAAAGTCGATTGAAATTACAGACGAAAAGACAAAAGAAAGCTATTCAGTTCTCCTTGCAGATACACCGGAGCCGCAATACATATCAGTTTCCCCTGGTGATGCTTTTTCAATAAAGATTCTTGAGACATATCCAGGTGAGGAAAGTGAATCAGTGTGCATTAACGCCATTCTTGGAATAGATGAAAAATATGGATATTTTATATAAAACGGAAAAATTAAAATGAAAAAAAAATTTCAAAATAATCCAGATACATATAAATAAAACTGAATTCCGGGCCGATAATTTTTTATTATAGGGTTTATCAGTAAAAGAATAAAAAAAAAGTTGGAGCAATTAAATTATGAAAGTGAAGGGAAGGATTCGCTCACGGCAATCCTTGTGGGAGTCAACGTCTGGAAAACAGCGTTTTGGAATTTGTGATCTGGTTCCAGGAAATCTTGTAAAATACAAAAAAGAATTGAGGATGATTTCCTATCTATGGAATCGTGTTTCAAAAGATCGGAAAAGCGTTTCTTTGCATCAATCCAAGGTAATTGACTATAGGAAAGAAAAGGGCATCCGGAATTTGCTCGCTGTGGATTCCGGAGGCCATGATTATTAAAGTGGAATGTTTCCGTGCTTTTTGCAGGGAGCATTGTTCTCTTTTTTGTTTGAAAGGAAGTCAAGGCTCTTTACTATGCGGTCTCTTGTTTCCTCTGGATTGATTATCGCACTGATGTAGTCACGTTCAGCGGCGATTGTCGGAGTCATGATGGTGTCCTTGTACTCCTGTGATTTCTGTGCAACAAAGTCAGCCTGTGCAGGATCCTTCATTTCCTTGGCATAGAGGATGCCCAATGCACCTTCTGCACCCATTACCGCGATCTCTGCCTTTGGCCATGCGTATACGAAATCTGCACCAAGATGCTTTGAGCACATTGCGATGTATGCACCACCGTATGCTTTTCTTGTGATGACGCTTACTTTGGGAACTGTTGCCTCGCTGTATGCATAGATCACTTTTGCACCGTGGCGGATGATTCCCTTCTGCTCTTCGTCTGGACCTGGAAGGAATCCCGGTACGTCCACGAATGTTACAAGCGGAATGTTGTATGCATCGCAGTAACGTACGAAGCGTGCGATTTTATCTGATGAGTCACAGTTCAGAAGGCCTCCCCATGTCGCAGGGTTGTTCGCTACGATACCGACGCTCTTGCCTTCAATCTTTGCAAAGCCGACAACTGACATCTGGGCGAATTCCTTCATCACCTCAAAGAATGAATCATCGTCAACCACACAGTCAATCACTTCCCTGATGTCATAGCCTTTCTTGCTTTCCTCCGGGAGTACTGTTGCAATTTTCTTTGTCTTCTTGCTTTCGTCGTATTTGAATTTTGCCTCGGCGATTATTTCTTCTCCGTAGTAGTGCGGGATGTAGTCAAGAAGTTTCCTTACCTGCTCGTAGCACTCTGCTTCTGTGGATGAGCGGAAATGTGCGACACCGCTTTTTGTTGAATGAATCTCTGCTCCACCAAGTTCTTCTGCCGTGATGTCCATTGAAAGAACGCTTTTTACGACCTTTGGACCTGTAATGAAGAGCTGGCTGATTTTGTCAACTGCAAAGATAAAGTCCGTGATTCCTGGAGAATAAACTGCACCGCCTGCACATGGACCGGCAATTATGCTGATCTGTGGAACAGTTCCCGAGGCCCTTACATTCTGATAGAACAGCTCACCGTAACCGCAGAGGGCATCAACACCTTCCTGAATGCGTGCTCCACCTGAGTCATTCAAACCGATAACAGGGCAGCGTGCTTCGATGGCTTTGTTGATGAGCTCAGCTATTTTCTGTCCGTGGACTTTTCCAAGGCTTCCACCCTGAACTGTAAAATCCTGGGCATAGACGGCAACTTTCTTACCGTTGATCTTACCGAAACCTGTTATAACGCCGTCGTAGGGAATTTCTTTTTTGTCCATACCGAAACTGGTGCAGTTGTGGCGGGCGGCAGAATAGATCTCAAAGAAACTGTCCTTGTCACAAAGTGCGTTGATTCTCTCGATGGCATGAAGCTTGCCTTTCTCGTGCTGTTTTTCGACATTGTAAGTGTAGTTTGACATGTTGTTCTCCTGGGGAAACTCTGTAATTCAACTGAGGAAAGTATATAATGTCTTGTGTTTTTAGTCAATATGACAAAAAGTGTAAATATGTCAGAATAGGAACTGCAGGGCAAGGGATTCATCGAGCATTTTCTGCTGTGCCTCAAGAATCTCGCTGTTTGCTGAGATCCACGGGTATGTTGTGCGCAGTTCGTTTGCCGTGACAACCGGTTCTTTTTTGGTGTCCTTGCCTTCATATGTTTTCTTGTAAGCGCTCAGGAATGCCTCATAGTCGGTTGTGATTGGTGAGTCTGTCTGCTCCTGAATGTCGGTGATGATCCATCTGTTTTTTCTGAATTCCAGTGTAACGGTGTCATTGTGGTAGACTGCATTAAGATTCAGTGTATTTGAGTCGGTGCCCTCTGTGTAGAGCATGATGTAGCTGACCGGTATTGTTTTTATGTCGCCGTTCTTTACAGGCTTTCCGTCACCGTCATCTGTGATTGTCTTTGGCTTTGTGTTTTTTGTAGGTGCATTAAAGAAAAGGCTTCCCTTGCTTGTCTGTATGTAAAAATCTGCCAGTCCGAAAATAGTGTAATGTCCGTCATGGTTGAAGTTGATCCATTCTGCGGGGGATACGAGTTTTTTTGTCGCATCGTATGCGGCTACCGTTTTTCCGGTGACATACATTGTCGTAACCATGTTCTCAAGTTCGGATGCCTTGTCGCCAGTTGAACACTCATGCATTGCAGTGCTGTTCAATGTGTTCATTCCGCTGTAGAACATTTCTATTGTCTGTGTTGATGTAAGTCCCTTGGATGTCGGGTCTTCTGAATGTCCGCTTGCGATTGATATGAAGAGGGCTGAAATGACAATGATGACACCTGCGCTTATCAACAGAGGAATTCTTGCTGATCGGAGCCAACGTTTGACCTTGAGTTTTTTCTGGAAAAAAGCCTCACGTTTTTTGCCTTTCTGCTCAAAGATTTCCGGGGATATGTTTGATTTCCTGATGACGGGATTCAGTTTTCCCATCGGAGGTATCTCTCCGTTTTCTGTGAGGCCAAGCTCTCTGTAAAGTGACTCAAGCGGGAATGCAAGTCCAAGCCCCTCGTGTTTTGGTTCATCGTCACTGTCCGTCTTTTCCTTTTCAACTATAATCGAAGTGATTTTGTCTGCCAGGGAAGAGGCAAGTTTCTTTCCCGTCTTTTTGTTTCTGACCAGGGCCTTGCGCTGAAGGCTGTTGTCAACAAATGATGCCAGAGTCTCGTCCAATGCCCAGACAGAAGTTGACAGGGGAGTGTAGTTTGCATCGATTATGTCCATGTGCCTTTTGTCCGGGGCTGTCTCGGTAAAAGGAAGTTTTCCCGTAAGCAGGCGATATGCTATGACGGACTGCGTAAAGTGAATGGCTGCATCACCGGTGAGCGTCGGGTTAATGTAAAATCCCTGATGCGCTGAGTATTCCTTTTCGCCAGTGCACATGGTGGAGGACTCAAAGTGGATCAGCGGCAGGAACAGGACGTGGGTACAGTCATCGGAGACGACAATTCCACCCGCACCTGTATTCTCTACCGGCTCCTTCTGCTGTATCGCGGCTTCCATTGCGGAGCACACTGCAGCACCCGCCAGATGAATTCGGGATCTTTCTCCGTCACTCAGTTCCTTGGATGACTCCATGTCCAGCAGGTCTTTGAGCGTTGTACCGGAAAAACCTCTTGCGTGTAAAACTACAGTTTCACCAGCCTTGCGTTCAATTCCGGAGATTGTTGTTGTGTGGGTCTTGACCTCAGTATCTGTGAAGCCCCAGGGTTCAAACATCCAGCCTTCTGATGTTTTTCGGGCAAGCCGTCCTTTTTCGGTCAGGCGTTCTGCATTTATCGATTTTGCATAGCTCGATGGCGTCAAAGAGGTGTCTAACTTGATTATCCTGTCTTCTACAAATACTGTCTGCTTTCCCATGTTTATCTGCTTCCGTTTGGTCCGTAAAGGTATTTGAAGTAATCCATGTTCGTGCTGAATGTCGGGTCAAAGGAATCCATTGTTGACTTGTATGACTCAAGGCTCTTCCAGAATTCATAGAACTCGGGGTCGCGGCTGTATGCCTCGTTGTAGATTGCGGCGGCCTCTGCGTCTGCCTTTCCCTTTGTTTCCTCACTTACACGATAGGCTTCACTTTCTATTGTGCGTTTCTCGTTCTCCATCTTACCGATCCACTCTGCACGGCGTCCTTCACCGATTGAGCGGTACTGCTGTGCAACCTGGTTTCTTTCCTTTATCATGCGGCTGTAAACTGACTCGGTAAGTTCATCTGAGTATTTAATCTGGCGTGGTACTATGTCGATCAGCTCGATTCCGTATTCTGCAACATTCTTGCGTGCTTCCTCGGTCATTTCCTGGCACAGCTTTTCCCTTCCCTTGGTTACGACTTCGTTGCTGGTTCCACCGACCGTGATGGCCGAAAGTTCCTCGCTTACAGAATCATCAATGCCTTCCATCTGACTTGTCTCGTCAACCTGGATTTCGTTTATGATGTTGCTGTTGCGTACTATCTCGCTAAGACGGTTTCTTGTGATTACCGTGCGTGTTGCTGAGTCTATGATGTCGCTGAGTTTTGGATATGAGCTTTCAACTGTCTTGAATGAACGGTAGAACTGTGCCGGGTCTGCGATTTTCCAGCGGCTTGTTGTGTCCACTACGATGAACTGATTCTCCTTTGTAGGTATGCGCTCAGTGTCGCCGTTGAGTGAGAGTATTTTTGACGGGAAGCGTGTAACCGTGTCGATAAACGGAATGCGGATATAGATTCCTGCCTCTGTCCTGGTTGCAACGATCGGTCCCATTCTTGAGACAACTGCCTGCTCTCCCTCGTTGATGATGTAGAAGGGGCCTGCCGCAAAGAACAGAATGACAAGCAGGGCTACGATTCCTAACAATATATAAAACTTAGATACCTTTTTCATTTTTTACTCCTTACTGTCCCAGGTTTTTCATTGGAAGGAAGTTTTCCAGCTCGCCGTCGATAAGTGCAGGCTTGTTTTCCGTGTCCTGACTGTTGAACAGCTCTTCCATTGTCTCAAGATAGAGGCGCTCACGTGTGACTTTTGGTGCCTTGCGGTATTCCTCGTACACAGAGTTGAACCTTGCTACGTCTCCCTTTGCCTTGTTGATTCTTTCTGCGGCATATCCTTCGGCTACCTGAATCTGACGGTCTGCCTCACCTTTTGCACGCGGAATCTCGGCATAATATCTTTCCATACCCTCGTTGATAAAGCGGTTCATGTCCTGGTTTGCCTTGTTTACGTCCTCAAATGCATCCTGGACTCCTGCCGGCGGTATGATGTTCTGGAATTTAACTGCGGTAACTGTGATGCCCATGTTCAGCTTCCTGAACTGATCATTCATGTTTACCACTGCATTGTTTTCTATTGTTGAACGTGCGCTGCTCATTACATCGAGGATTGCCCTGTCTCCGATAAGCGCATTGATGACTGAGCGGCTGATTGAGCGTATTGTGTCCGTCCTGTCCTCAACTGAAAAAAGCCATGCCCTTGGATCCACGATCTTGTACTGAATGCTCCATTCTGCATCAACTATGTTAAGGTCTCCCGTGAGCATGGTTGACTCAGATGTGATTCCGTTCTGATACTGGTTTGTGACGCCAGCCTTTTCCGTGCGGAATCCGAACTGCTCTGTGCGGATGATCTGGTTTCCGTCAACGATGTATTTCTTGTCGATTCCAAACGGCAGCTTGAAATGAAGTCCGGGACCAAGCGTCTTTGTATATGCCCCGAAACGCGTCATTACTGCCTGCTGTGATTCGTCCACGATGAATGCACTGGAGAAAGCACATATTGCGATTAAAATCACTATTATGATTGTTATGAGGTTGGAAGGCTTGAAAACCTTTTTTACAGCACCAGCTGCATGATTGTTCTGATCCATCAGCTACTCCTTTTTGAAACTAAAACTTCATACTTAAAATATAAGAAAAAAACAATGGAAATACAAGACTAAAAATAAAAAAACCGCAGAAAACATTTTAACGTCATCTGCGGTTGTCTGTCTGATTGTCTCAGGCTATGGATTAATACATTCCGCCCATGTCAGGAGCTGCTGGAGCTGGTGCCGGTGGCTCTGGAATGTCTGTAATTGCACATTCTGTGGTGAGGAGCATGCCTGCAACTGAAGCGGCGTTCTGAAGTGCACAGCGTGTTACCTTGGCCGGGTCGATGATACCTGCTTCCATCATGTTTACCCATTCACCGGAAGCGGCGTTGTATCCTACACCCTTCTTTGCATTCTTTGCCTTGTCTGCAACAACTGCACCGTCAACACCTGCATTGTCTGCAATCTGGCGGATCGGTTCCTCAAGTGCACGCTTTACGATCTGGAAACCTACTTTCTCGTCTCCAACAAGACCTGCTGCGTCTCCGTCCAGTACCTTGCTGGCTTCGATGAGTGCAAGTCCACCACCGGAAACGATACCTTCCTCAAGGGCGGCACGGGTAGCGGCGAGTGTATCCTCGACACGGAACTTCTTTTCCTTCATCTCTGTCTCTGTGATTGCACCGATGTTGATTACGGCAACTCCACCTGACAGTTTTGCAAGGCGTTCCTTGAGCTTTTCCTTGTCATAGTCTGATGTTGATTTTTCAACCTGGTTCTTGATTTCTGCAACGCGGGCTGCGATGGCCTTTTTGTCGCCTGAGCCGTCTACGATTGTTGTGTTGTCCTTGTCGATCTTTACGCTCTTTGCCTGTCCAAGGTCTGCGATTTCTGTTGTCTCAAGCTTAAGTCCAAGGTCTTCCGTGATTACTTTTCAACCTGTTAGGATGGCGATGTCCTGGAGCATTTCCTTCCTTCTGTCGCCGAATCCAGGGGCCTTTACTGCACAGCACTTGAGTGTTCCGCGGATAGAGTTTACGACCAATGTTGCAAGAGCCTCTCCGTCCATGTCCTCACAGATGATAAGGAGCGGGCGGCCTGTCTGTGCTACCTTTTCCAGAAGCGGGAGGATGTCCTTCATTGTGGAGATCTTCTTGTCGTAGATGAACACGTAAGCATCGTTGTAGTTTACTTCCATGCGCTCACGGTCTGTTACAAAATATGATGATACATAGCCGCGATCAAACTGCATACCTTCTACAGTCTTTACGGTTGTGTCCATGTTCTTTGATTCTTCTACTGTGATTACGCCGTCTTTTCCTACTTTCTCGATGGCCTCTGCAAGGATCTTACCGATTTCCGGGTCGTTGTTTGCAGAGATTGTTGCAACATGTGTTATGTCTTCGTTGCCCTTTACTGCACGTGAGTTCTTCTTGATTTCGTCGGTGGCGATGGCAACTGCCTTGTCGATTCCGCGCTTGATTTCGATAGGTGTCATTCCTGCTGAAACTGCCTTGAGGCCCTCACGGACGATGGCATAGGCAAGAACTGTAGCTGTTGTTGTTCCGTCTCCGGCTACATCATTTGTCTTTGAGGCAACTTCCTTTACAAGCTGTGCTCCCATGTTTTCAAAAGGATCCTTAAGCTCAACTTCCTTTGCAACAGAAACACCGTCCTTTGTGATTGTTGGTGCGCCATACTTTTTGTCCAGCATGACCAGGCGGCCACACGGACCCAGGGTTACCTTTACAGCCTGGGCAATCTGCTCAACTCCGCTCAACATTTTCTTGCGGGCATCTTCATTGTAAATCAACTGTTTTGCCATTTTACGTTTACTCCTATATAAAACCGGTAAATCGGCAGTGGTTCACCGGCAATTTGTTCGTATAAGACAAGATACTAAAAAAAGCGTTTTTCGGCAAGTTTTTTTTATTTGTGTCACGACAATTATTATTCCTTTACAGTCATGGGTTTCTGTGTTATCATTTTTTTATACATTTATTTTTTATACATTTATATAGATGAATTGATGGGGGAATTTGAATGAAAAAGCTTGGTTTCTGTTTTGCTCTGGTTTTGGGTGTTTTCCTTGTGTTTGGCTGCGGTACTATGACTGGTGAGAGAAGGAGTCCCGGTAGCTCTGGCAATTCCGGTTCGTCCAGCGGCTCTGGTTCATCGGGTTCATCCAGTGGCACTGGTACTTCCGGTTCTTCAGGCGGCTCTGATATATCTGTCTCAACTCAGACCGAATCATATATTCAGGATGTGTTAAACCTGACAAATGCTTTCCGCACGGGAAACGAGGCATATTACTGGAACGAAGACAACACAACGACGACTAATCTTGTGGGACGGCTTGGAACTTTGACCCTGGACGCTGACTTGTGCAGGGCGGCTCAAATCAGGGCAAGGGAAATAGTCGAAAATTGGGGTCATACCAGACCGGACGGACGTAACTGCGGTACGGTTTTAGAAGACCTTTCCATAAGATGGACTAGACGTGGCGAAAACATTGCCGCAGGATATTCCGGTGGAAACGCGACCTTCAATCAGTGGAAAGAAGATGATGAGGATTATGACGGACAGGGCCACCGCAGGAACATGCTGGGAGATTTCACCAAAATAGGGTTGGCAAGGGCCTATGACGCAGATTCCACATACAGATATTACTGGGTAATGATCCTTACAAAATGACCTATTGTAGAACAATTAAAAAAGTGCTAGAATATTTATTAGTTCGGGGATATAGCTCAGTTGGTAGAGCATTTGGTTCGCAATCAAAGGGTCACCGGTTCGACTCCGGCTATCTCCAGTGGAATTTTTTACAACTAAAAATGTTTGTCACCAAAAAAACGAGTCGAAGCGAAAGGAGCGCACGCCAGGTGGTGTGAAAAGGCTTCAGGGATGAAGCCGACAGCGACTGAAGCCGGCCTGGAAGTGGCAAACAGGAGGTTTGGCGATGGAGGGCGACTCCGGCTATCTCCAGTGTAAATATTTATAAAAGAATTGTCTAATAAAAAGGAGTTTTTATTATGAAAAAAAAGTTTCTTGTACTTTTTGTTTCTTTGTTTGTTTTCGGAAGCGTAAGTTCTTTTGCATTTGACTGGTCTCAGTGCTGGTGCAACTATGGCGGCGGTCTTGATCAGGGTGACCTGGTTCTGCATGTTGACACAGGATTTGGTAGCTGGATTAAAAATCCTCATCCTTCAGCTTCTTATTACGACAGCAGGTGGACTGTTCCATATGTGGAGCTTGGCCTCAACTATGCCTTCTACATCTGGAAGCTTCCGTTCACGGCCGGTGGTTACGTCGGTTTTGATTCCTATGGTTATCGTCACATCTATGACGACACGAGATTTGTTTACCCAAGGGTTTATACTGGTGGTGACATAGCCTATCACATCCAGCTTCCGCCGGAGATAATTGATCTGTATGCCGGAAACAGAATCGGTATCGTTATGTATATGGGAGATTACGCCCGTAATTGGGACTGGACCTTCGATTTTTATGCAGGAGTCAATTTCTTCTTTACTGATTCCTTTGGCTTGAATGTGGAGGGCGGTACCTTTAACTGGCTTAGGGCTGGTCTTAGCTTTAAGTTGTAATCAGAAATCTTCTGTTGATTTAACAGGATGTCATTCGGCATGTGTTTGTGTCGGACGGCATCCTTTTTTTATCTAAATATATGAATTCGTTGAAATTTTCTGCTTTCCTATTGAATATAATGACGTTTTCTATTATATTATATCAATCATAGAAAATGGGTTTTCTCCATTCTTCTTTTTTAACCTGAATTTTTTTTAGAGAGGTAAACAATATGAGCTTTGATATTACTAAGGTACGTAATATCGGTATCAGCGCCCACATTGACTCTGGCAAAACAACTCTGTCAGAACGTATCTTGTTTTATTCCAACAAGATTCACCAGATTCACGAAGTCCGCGGTAAGGACGGTGTCGGCGCAGTTATGGATTCA
>JAGCYQ010000204.1 GCA_017960765.1 Treponema sp. | reverse complement strand
TATTATCGTAACGAGGTTTTCTTTTTCCGGATTAAGGTTTCGGGCAAGGCAATACCATTTCTTTCCCTTTTCTAGAATGAAACGGCTTATCTGCGCTCCGTTGATTTCCACGCAAAGCCATATCTCAAGATTGTCGTAATCTGCGGAGATGCAGGCCCACACTTCCCTGGCCTTTACGTTGACCTCAAGGGCCGCTCCTCCCCAGAACAGTGCAAGATCCTCTTTGGAATCATCATACGAATTGCGGCCAAGAATTCTTTTGTGTTCAATCTGATTAATCTTCAATTGCTTCATGAATATACCTTACATAAAAAATAACAAAAACACAAGATTCCACAAGCTAGAATTTTTATCTGAATTCATGTATATTTAAAGTTATGACAGAATACTCAACTGTTTTCAGCGATTCAGAAATTGTTATCCTCAATAAAAAAAGCGGTTGGTTGACGGCTGCAGACAGATACGACACAGAATCCCCACGTCTTGATGAAGCGGCACAAGATGAATTCGGAAAACTTTTTGCAGTCCACAGAATCGACACAGATGCCAGTGGCCTTGTCCTCTATGCCCGTAACGAAAATACTCAGGCGGCACTTTTACAGCAGTTCAAGGACGGTAAGGTTGAGCAGGTTTTTCACTGTCTTGTATACGGCCGACCGCAGTGGAAGGATTTACATGTGGACCTGAAGCTTTTACCCGACGGAGATCAGAGGCACCGTACTACAGTCAACAAGAAAATCGGAAAGGTATCCATAACAGATTACCGTCTTCTTTGCACGGATGGACCTTATTCATGGATAGAAGCAATACCCCGCACAAACCGCACTCACCAGATCAGGATTCACCTGCAGCAGAACGGCGTGAACATAGTGTGCGACCCATTGTATTCAGGAAACCAAAAGCCTGTCCGTTTAAGTGACATAAAAAAACGATGGAACGGAGACGCGGAAGAAGAGAGACCTCTCTTAAAACGTCTTGCCCTGCATGCATGGTCAATTTCATTTGAGCATCCCGTTGACGGACAAAAGCTCACATTTACTGCTCCATATCAAAAGGACATGGATGCAACACGGAAACAGCTTGCAAAACTCTTTGGGGAAGACCCGCTGGAAAAACAGTGAAAAACAGATACGTCATTCTTATTTTCTATTTTCTCTCATTTCCATTTTTGGCAGGAGCTCAGGGAAATTCGGAGTCAGCCAGTCCCTTTTCTTTTGACCTTGGTGCTTACCTCACCGTAAAGACAGGACATCAAGGTGAATATGTCTACGAGCCCTTGTCCAATGACCGTGTACTTTCGTATCTTGAATGGGATGAAAAACCGCTTTTTGTTGCAGGCCTCGTTGGGGGAGCGGGATATAAGAGCCTCCGCATTCAGGCAGAAGCCAACGTTGCCATTCCTTATGAATCGGGAACCATGGAAGATTCTGACTTTATGAATGTCTCTGATTTTCCCAACTGCACGGATGCCATAGCAGGCATAAAAACCAAATACACTGAAAGCCTCTGCACAACAAATACCCTGTTTTCTGTTCAATTCCAGCTGGCCTACGGATTTAACCTTAATCCCGTGTTTTCTCTGGTTCCTTTCCTGGGATATGACTATCAGTATTCATATCAAAGTGCATGGGGACTTAAAGGATTCTACTACGACGAAGACTACACAGAGGAAAACGGATACTACGGCTGGTACACCACAAGCGGACACAATTACCCTGTCAACCGGTCAAAAAACATTGAGGTGATAAGCCTAAAACGGAATTATCACATGACATGGATTGGTTTAAGCGCATCATTCAACTTGGGCAGCTCTTTGACTCTGGACGCCTCGGTTGCCGTCTCACCTTTTATCGCAATCAAATCTTATGATAACCATATCCTCAGGAACAAGATCTTTTTTGATGACATGAATTCATTTTTCAGCGGAGGTAAATTTTCTGCTGTGTTGAATTACAAGATCAATCCGCATAATTCCATCTATGGCAAGGTTGGATTCTTGTCAACAGGAATTGCCGACGGAATAACTTATGTCAGCAGCAATGGTGCAAAGAGTTACACGGCATATCCCAGCTCTCACTCGGGTGGCGACCTGCAGGTATGGGATTTTTCTTTTGGATATAAATACTCTTTTTAATTGATTTTTTGCAAATTCAAAATACTTGTGGTATAATTAAAATACAGACTATCCAAAAAGGAGGTTGCCCATGAAAAAAATAATAACCATAAGCCGTGAATTTTGCAGCGGTGGACATACTATAGCAGAGCTTCTGTCAAAAATACTGGATGTTCCGTTTTATGACAGAGAATTGATTGAATTAGCTTCCCAGCAATCCGGTTTGTCGCCGGAATTCATAAAGTCAAATGAACAGAAAATATCTTCCGGCCTCATGTATAATCTTTTGCTTAGCTCAAGCTGTACAGTTCCCAACAGCTCAGGAATGTCCAACGGCATTTCCACAAAACCGACACTGCCCTTACCGGATCAGGTGTTCAATGCGCAGAGGACCGTCATTATGGAGCTTGCCAAAAAAGGCCCCTGCATCATCCTGGGACGTTGTGCGGATTACATCTTAAAACATTGTGAGGAAATCGATAAAAAAGAACTGATGAATGTCTTTGTCTATGCACCGTTTGAAGACAGGGTTCATCGCTTTATGGAACAGGAGGGTGTTGACCTTGCCGCCGCAGAAAAGGAAATCAAGCAGAGGGACAAGCACCGGGCAAATCATTACAGCACATTTACCGAGCAGACATGGGGAAAACGCGAGTACTATGACCTGCTGATCAACAGTTCACTCCTGGGAATAGATGCCACAGCACGTTTAATTGCAGATATTGTAAAACAGGCATAGATTAAAGCTTTATCCTTACACTCTGAATACGCCGGGCAGCCTGATCTTCCACCACAAAGACAGCCCCGGCATTTTTATATACTGCTCCAATCGATGGAAGCTCGTCGAATTTTTCAAGAAGCCATCCGCCAAGAGTCGTATAAACCTCACTGTCCAGATGCAGTTTTAGGACATCGTTTACATCCTCAATCTTCATGTCACCCGGAACAATGAATTCCCTTGTGCCCAGAACTGTAATCCTTTTTTCAGGGGCAATCTCACTTTCGCCATATTCATCTGTAATGCGCCCGAACACCGCACGCAGGATGTCATCCATCGTAACGATTCCGGCAGTCTCTCCGTATTCATTCACCACGATGGAGAAATTCTCCTTTTCCTTCTTGAACATCCTCAACAGGTCAACGGTGGAGATTGATTCCGGCACAAACAGGACACGGTTCATACAGATGCGAACAAAATCCCTGCTGCTTTTAATCTGAGGAGAAGCAAACAGAACGGACTTGTAATGCAGCACTCCCAGAACTTTCTCCGGATCTCCGTCAATTACAGGCAAACGTGAATATCCTGACTGTGCAAATGCATCAACCACCTGCTCCTGATCAAAGCTGATGTCGATGTATTGAACAAGTGAACGGTGACGCATGATGTCCTTTGCCTCAAGGTCAGAGAATTCAAATATGCGGTCAAGCATTTCCTTTTCATCTGCCTCAAGGGTGCCTTCCTTTTTTCCAAGGGCAAGAAGTGTCTTCAGCTCATCCTCGGTAACAAGCGGGCGTTTTTTCCTTATTACAACACTGTCAATAAAATCAAGGAAATGTGACAGCTGGTCGAACACCCATACAATGGGGAAAAGAAGTTTCTGTATCAATGAAATCGCAGGGGCATTTGCCTGTGCAAGCTTTGCGGGTTGAATTGCGGCAACAGTCTTTGGAATAATCTCGCTGAAAATAATCACAAGCATGCTTATCACCGCTGTACCGTAACTGACGTAAGAGGCACCAAAAAACCTTATCGTAAATGCAGTTGTCAACGATGAGATCAAGGTCGTTACAAGATTAGTTCCTATCAATACAGTTGAAATGAGCCTGTCCAGATTCTTTCGCAAGGTATAAACTTTCTTTGCGTTTTTTTCTCCGGCATTAAGCATCTGCCTGGCTGTGATTCTGGAAAGAGAAGTAAATGCAGTTTCTGATGAGGCAAAAAATGCTCCGGCAAACAAAAGCAATATTTGAACAGAAAGGGAAATCATCACATAAATAATTTTATTCATCGCCTTCCTCCTCCTGCTTTATTTTTTGAATGCGGATTTTTGCAACACGCTTGTCGTCCATTTTCAGTACAGTAAAAATATATCCCTGCTGCTGTATCGACTCTTCTTCCGTGGGGATATGACCCAGACATTCACCTATCAATCCACCTATTGTCTCACAGTACTCAGAATTCAGTTTTATACCCAGCTGCTCGTTCAAATCCACAAGGCGGGCCTGACCTTCAATTTCCGAATGATCCGTATTCTTTATCACAACCTCAACACGGCGGGCATAGGGCTTGTATTCATCAGCAATCGGTCCGAATATCTCGCGTGCAATATCCTCGCTGGTCAGAACTCCGTCGGTTCCGGCATACTCATCGATTACAATTGCCATGCTCTGATGATTGTCCTTGAGCATCTGCTGTATTCCCGACATTTTCTTTGTCTCCAGAATGAACAGCGGTGGCCTCATCACTTTTTGAACGGAAAATTCGTTTATGTCCTTGAGCTTATAAAAAAGCAAATCCTTTATGTACAGTATTCCAACGATGTCGTCAATGTCATTCTTGTAAACCGGAAAACGCGAGATTAAAAAACGCTGCGACAGTTCAATCACCTCGGTGTAAGTGGCGGTAACAGGAATTGCCTTTATGTTTTTTCTTGGCGTCATTATGTCCCGGGCCGCAAGATCGGTAAACTTGAATACACGGTGCATCATCGTCTTTTCATTCTTGTTGATTACACCCTGCTCGCTTCCCACGTCTATGAATGTCTTTATCTCTTCCTCGGTAAACGATATCTTCTTTTCCTTTGTGTTGATTCCAAACAGTTTCAGAAATGCCCTTGAAAAACCTGTGAACAGGACCACCAGGGGATAAAGCACAAACTCCAGGACATAGATGAATCCGCTGAAGAAAAATGAAATGGCCTCGGGATGATGGGTGGCAATGGTCTTAGGCGTTATCTCTCCAAAAATCAAAAGTACCATTGTGGCAACAAAGGTGGCAATACCGACTCCCGCACTTCCAAAAAAATCCAGGGCGATGTATGCAAAGATAGATGATATGATTATGTTTACGATGTTGTTTCCGACTAAAAGCGTGTTGATCAGGCGTTCTTTATCCTGCAGCAAATGCCAAACCCTCATGGCACGCTTGTTACGGTTGTTTTTTAAGGATTGAATACGGAGTTTGTTCACCGCAAGAAATGCACTTTCTGTTGCAGAAAAAGTCATGGACAGAACAATGCACACTGCGGCAATAATCGACAGAATTAAAATATTATTCGAAGGTGGTACGTCCGGATCCATTACTCTGGGGCCACCTCTGTCTGTGAAGAAAACTCATTATAGTCCTTCATGGATTCTATGGTCTGAATGGCAATTGCTATTTCCTGTGAATTGGGGTTGCTTGGATCTACAGAATAGGAAAGGTTCAGCAGCTCAAGCATTTTGTCGTAGTCATAGCTTCCCACAAGAGGATAGAGATATGCCGCATAATAATATGCCTCAAATTTCTGTGAGTTATCCAGATGACCGGTCTTGGCAAGAGATACAAAACGCTCTGCCGCCTCGTCAACTGTAACAGGAGTCAGCATGTCATAGACCTGATCAAAAACTATCTGAAGCTCGTATTTTCCCAGAAGCCCCGTAATGTTTCCCGCATCCTCAGCAAGTACCTGCTCACAAAGGGCATGCAAAGGACGACGGCAGTTTTCATCGGTGTATTCAAACAGCTCATCTATTGCCCTTACCTTGTCAGTTCCCTTGCTTGCGTTAATCAGGGCAGACAATTCCTCGACTTTGTTGAAATCCGGTGTGGCCAGGAGAAGCTGTTCTGTCAGTTCTTTAACTGTCTCAATCTTTTCAGCCTTTTCTATTCGTCCCACATAATAACCGTCTTTGTTGATAATTATAAGGGGAAGTATTTCCTTAACCGAATAATCCGCCACCAAAGAAAGAATCTCATCCACCTTCTGCTCTTCTTCCGTTACGGCATCCAGAGAAAGGAGCACAAAGTTTTTTCCTGCGGCCGAAATGAATTCCCTTGTATCCAGAAAGTTAGCCTTAAAATCAAGGGCAGCAGTGTCACCCGAATTGAGGAAAAGCAGAATCGGCTGTTTCTTTTTTGCAGAGAGCTTCTTCGCTTCCTCAAAATCATTCGTCCATTTTGCACCACAGGAAATGAAAACCTGGGCAAACAGGACAAGAGAAAGAATTACAATTTTATTCAAATACCTTTTCATTTTTTTCACCATAAAATCAATTAAAATATGAGACGCCTGCCGCAAAGATGTTCTGGCATGAGTTTTCAATCTTTGGCTGTGCAGGGAAGCCCGCAATATTCTTGATAAGGCTTGAATCGCTGCCGTTCTTGCCGTTACCCATAGTACGCTCGCTGTGACCCATTTTTCCAAGAACATGGCCGTCGGGGCTTGTAAGACCTTCGATTGCATACATGCTTCCGTTGGGGTTATCCGGTTCGTCCATTGTCGGATATATTCCATGGTCGTCAATCAGCTTGATGTACTGTGTGAATACCTGGCCGTTCTCAAAAAGCTTTTTGGCAAGAGATTCCTCAATAATAATGCGTCCTTCTCCATGGCTTACCGGAACAAGATGGCATGCAGGCTCAAGCACTGATGGATGCATTGCCCACGGACTTGTTGCACTTACCATGCGGGTCCTTACAACACGGCTGATGTGTCGTCCCACTGTGTTGAACGTAAGGGTCGGCATGTCTGCGCTTGGCTCACGGATTTCTCCAAACGGAACAAGGCCTGTCTTTATCAATGCCTGGAAACCGTTGCAGATTCCAAGAACAAGACCGTCACGGTTCTTAAGAAGATTCATGATTGCATCGGCTATACGTTTCTCGCGTATGATGTTAGCTATGAATTTTCCTGATCCGTCCGGTTCATCTCCAAGGCTGAATCCGCCCGAGAATGCCAGAATCTGACTCTTCTCTATCTCACTCTTGAATGCGTCAAGGCTCTGTGCAAGCTCTTCCGGTGTCCTGTTCCTTAATACGAGGAATTTGGTTTGTGCTCCGTTCAAGTTGAATGCACGTGCCATGTCGTACTCGCAGTTTGTTCCCGGGAATACAGGAATGATTACACGCGGTTTTGCGTTTCCGGTTTTTACTGTAAATGACCTTCTTGCTTTGACAAGGCTCTCATGTTCATCCAGTGCAAAGTGAGGAAGTGCCTCGTGCTTTTCTGTTGAGCTTACTGGAGGGAATACCACGGAAAGTTTCTCTTCCCATGCCTTTTCAATTTCCTCAAGTTGAATGCTTGCTCCGTATACGCTGACTGTTGCTTCCTTTGTGGTGACGCCGATTTTTGTAACAGTTCCTTCCACAAATTCTGAGTTCAGCTCAAGGTTATCATCGCTTTCAACAAGGATTGAGCCATACAGCGGTGTGAAAAGATCCCTTGCACTTACGTCTATGTCAAGGTTTGCAGCGGTTGCACTTGCACATATCGTGTCGATTTGAGCACCAACCCTGTTGCCCATTGCCATCTTGCTTACGGCTTCTGCAATACCACCAGGACCAACAGGATACATCGCAGAGATTTTTCCTGAGGAATTCAGTTTATTCAGTACGCGTGCGTTTTCGGCAAATGTCTCAAAATCTGGAGCGAGCTGCTCGGAATAAGGAACTGTAACCAGATAGATTCCGTCTCCGGCTTTCTTGAATGAACCGGATGTGACATTCTTTTCTGTATCAGTATTTACGGCAAAACTTACCAATGTATGAGGTACGTTCAGGTTTTCAAATGTACCACTCATGCTGTCCTTACCGCCAATGCTTCCTGTACCCATGGCCTTTTGAGCCTCAAGAGCACCAAGCAATGCAGCGGCAGGATATCCCCATGTCTTTTCGCTTACTGCACGTCCAAAGAATTCCTGGAAACTCAAGCGGCATGAATCTGCCTTTCCACCCATGGCAACAATCTTTGCAAGGGAAGAAAGAACTGCAACCTGAGCACCATGCCACGGACTCCACTGTGCAACACGGGCATCATATCCGTAAGTCATAAGGCTGACAGTTGAAGTCTCACGCGGAGACATAACAGGAATGCGGGCCGCCATACCAGCTTCCGGAGTACACTGGAATTTTCCACCATAAGGCATAAGAACAGATGCTGAACCGATTGAACCGTCAAAGCGCTCACCCAGGCCACGCTGAGAACAGCATGCAAGATCCTTCATGTTTTCTATCCATGCCTTGTGGACTGTATTGGCATCACCTTCGCCTGTAAGGATTTTTTCAACTGACTCAAGCGGACGTACAAGAGGTGATTTTTCAGGGGCCTCAGGAGATTCAATTTCTGCAACTGCCTCGTGTGGTGCTCCTGCTGTATCGATAAAGCTTCTGTCGATGTCAACGATGACTTTACCGCGCCACTTCATGACCATGCGGTCTGTATCGGTAACGGTTGCGACAACAACAGCGTTAAGGTTTTCTGCATTTGCCGCAGCGATGAACTTGTCTACGTTTTCTTTTCTTACGACAACAGCCATTCTTTCCTGGCTTTCGGAGATGGCAAGCTCAGTTCCATCAAGGCCCTCGTACTTTTTGGGAACGGCATCAAGATTTATGTCCAGTCCCGGGGCAAGCTCTCCAACTGCAACACTGACACCACCGGCACCAAAGTCGTTGCATCGGCGGATCATGAGGCACACGTCCTTGTTACGGAAAAGCCTCTGTATTTTTCTTTCCTCAACCGCATTTCCCTTCTGGACTTCTGCGGCGGCTGTTGTAACTGATTTTTCCGTGTGGACTTTTGAAGAACCTGTGGCTCCTCCTATTCCGTCACGGCCTGTTCCACCACCAAGCAAAATGATGATGTCTCCTGCTTCCGGAGTTTCACGCAATACAAGATCAACCGGGGCGGCGGCGATAACTGCACCAAGCTCCATCCTCTTTGCAAGGAATCCTGGGTGATAGACTTCTGCGACCTGTCCTGTGGTAAGACCGATCTGGTTTCCGTATGAGCTGAATCCCTGTGCAGCCTCACGAGTAAGCTTCATCTGCGGGAGTTTACCTGGCAATGTTGCGCTAAGAGGCACTGTCGGGTCTGCGGCACCTGTAACACGGAGGGCCTGATATACCCAGCTGCGGGCAGAAAGTGGATCACGGATTGTACCACCGATACAAGTTGCGGCTCCACCAAAAGGCTCGATTTCTGTCGGGTGGTTGTGTGTCTCGTTCTTGAATTCCAAAAGACAGCGCTCAGTTTCCTCTTTTCACTGTGGCAATGGATTTCCGTTTGCGTCCGTTGTGTAAT
>JAGCYQ010000203.1 GCA_017960765.1 Treponema sp. | reverse complement strand
TTTACATTTTTATATTTCGTTATTTAGGATTTATAATGAAAATTACAATTCTTGACGGAAATGCTCTTAATCCGGGTGATCTTTCCTGGGAAGCACTTAAAGAATTCGGAGAGCTGACTGTCTATCCACGTACTTCCCCTGATCTTGTAGTTGAACGCATCGCAGACTCAGATGCCATTTTATTAAACAAAATATCAATCACAGAAGAAATACTTGAAAAATACCCTTCCCTTCGCTATATCGGCGTTCAGGCAACCGGTTACAACATAATCGACCTCGAGGCATGTAGAAGGCACAATGTCACAGTGACCAATGTCCCTGCATATTCAACTGCGGGAGTAGCACAGCTTGTTTTTGCCTTTATAAGTGAATTCGCATGTCACACACAGCTTCACTCAGATTCAGTCATGAAGGGAGACTGGTGCATTGCCCCGGATTTCTGTTATTGGAAGACAAACCTGATCGAGCTTGAGGGGAA
This sequence comes from Treponema sp., assembly GCA_017960765.1. GTDB lineage: Bacteria > Spirochaetota > Spirochaetia > Treponematales > Treponemataceae > Treponema_D. The sequence continues at coordinate 16,133 of JAGCYQ010000203.1, read as the reverse complement.
AACCCTGGGTATTTTCGGATACGGAAACATCGGACGCAGGGTTGCCGCTATCGGTAAGGCATACGGCATGAGGATACTCACCTGCACCCGCACACAGAAACCGGACATAGAGAATCCATGTGATTTCGAGACATTGCTCAGGGAATCGGATTTCCTTTCTCTGCACTCCCCGCTTACCCCGGAGACAAAGGGCTTGATTGACGAAAAGGCCCTTTCCATGATGAAAAAGACCGCTTTCCTGATAAACACAGCAAGAGGAGCACTTGTTGACGAGATTGCTGTAAGACATGCCCTGGAGGACAAAACAATAGCCGGTTTTGCCTGCGACGTAGTGTCTGAGGAACCGATGAAATACGACAATCCGCTTTTCGGTGCCCCAAACTGCCTGATTACGCCTCATATTGCATGGGCAGCCACAGAAACAAGGCAAAGGCTCCTTAACGTGGTGGTTGACAACCTCCGCTCCTTTATAAACGGCAGTCCAAAAAATGTTGTATCATAAACATACGGCAAACTCTAAAAACTATTATTTGATGTCGCCGTCCCACTTGAACAATCTCAAAATACTTCATATACTTTATTCAATTGTATACAGAGAAAAGAGGTAGAATATGGGAAAAACAATAGCACAAAAAATATTTGATTCACACCTGGTGGACAAACCGTTTGAAGGCACAAACATCCTTAAGCTTGATCGTGTTTTTTGCCACGAGATTACGACACCTATTGCAATCAACGACCTGATAGACAGGAATATGGACAGGGTATTTGACAGCACAAAAATCAAGGCCGTCATTGACCACGTAAGTCCTGCCAAAGACTCAAAATGCGCCATGCAGGAAAAGATCCTCCGTGACTGGGCAAAACGCAACGACATAAAGGATTTCTTTGACATCGGAAGCAACGGTGTATGCCATGCCATCTTCCCGGAAAAAGGTTATGTCCGCCCTGGTTTTACAGTAATAATGGGAGACAGCCACACATGTACTCACGGAGCATTCGGTGCATTCGCGGCAGGCGTGGGAACAACAGACCTTGAGGTAGGAATCTTGAAGGGTGTATGCTCTTTCAGGGAACCCAAGTCAATGAAATTCATCCTTAACGGAAAACTCAAGGAAGGCGTTTATGCAAAAGACGTCATCCTCTACATAATCGGTCAGATTGGAGTCAACGGTGCCACCAACTGCGTAATGGAATTCACAGGACCTGTAGTGGATAACTTCACTATGGAAGAGCGCATGACCCTCTGCAACATGGCAATCGAGGCCGGCGGTACAAGCGTAATCTGCTTCCCAGACATGGAGACCGTTGAATACCTGTGGCCGTTCATCAAGGACGAATTGGCAAGCAAGGAAGATGCATTAAAGGAATACAGCAAGTGGATAGATGATGAGGACGCTGAGTATGAGAAAGTCTATACATTCGACCTTTCAACACTTGAACCGATCTGTACAATCAACTACAAGCCTGATCAGATCCGTACCATCGCAGAGATGAAGGGAACAAAAGTCGATCAGGTATACATCGGAAGCTGTACAAACGGACGCATCAGTGATCTGCGTATTGCAGCCCAGATACTCAAGGGCCACAAGATTGCAGAAGGTGTACGCGGAATCGTTTCTCCTGCAACACCAAAAATCTACAAGCAGGCAATTGACGAAGGACTCATTTCAATTTTCATGGACGCAGGCTTCTGTGTGACAAACCCGACCTGTGGCGCATGTCTTGGCATGAGTAACGGTGTCCTTGCAGAAGGAGAAGTCTGTGCATCAACAACAAACCGTAACTTCAACGGACGCATGGGCAAAGGCGGAATGGTTCACCTGATGAGCCCTGCAAGTGCGGCGGCAACTGCAATAGCTGGTACCATTACAAATTCGGAGCTTTATAAGGGCTGATTTTCAGTCTTTTATATCGGAAAAAGGACAGCCTTGGTGCGGTCCATAAATAAACGCTTCTCTGGATGAACAGTCCGGGAAGCTCAATATTAAGAGGAAAAAAATGAAACAGTTTGGCGGAGATGTTCTTTTCCTGGATCGTTCAGATATCAACACTGACGAGATCATTCCTGCAAAATACCTGACGGAGAATACCAAACAGGCTCTGCAGCCCTATCTTCTTGAGGATCTTAAGCTTGACGGTTTTAATCCAAAGACCGATGTAAGCGGCAAAAAGGTAATCATCACAAGGGAAAACTTTGGCTGTGGCTCTAGCCGTGAGCATGCTCCATGGGCATTGGAAGTCAACGGAATCTATACGGTTATCGCTGTAAACTTCGCTCGCATATTCAGACAGAACATGTACAACTGCGGCCTTCTTGCATTGGACATGAACAAAAAGGATATCGACGACATGTTCCGCACATTCGCAAGCAAGGACACCCAGTGCAAGATTGAGCAGAAAGAGGACGGCACATGGAAAGTCAAGCTGATTGCCGGAAGCCTGTCAAAAAGCTATCCGTTCACACTTGAAGGTTTTGAGAAAGCCCTCATCGAAAACGAAGGCTGGATCGGTTACGCCGACAAAAAGTATTAATCCAAATCTATAATCTTAAGCAAAGGCATTCTAAGGAATCATCTCTTTGATTTTTTCAGGATGCCTTATTTTTTTTGCACAAGCCCTTTTTCCAATGCCTTCTGCAGGATCAGGGAGACTATCTCATCCGGCGTGTACTTCGTTGTATCAATCTTTAAATCCACAAAGTCATATGAGTTGTTGTCAATTCCGTAGAGCTTGAGGTAGCGTCTTGAATCCTCGCTGTCCCTCATGCGGGTAAAGGCCTTGATCTCCTCAATATCACCGCCCTCACGGTTCAGAATGCGTCCTTCCCTTACATCGTCATCAGCCCAAAGATAAACCTTGATGTCTGCCTCTTTAAGCATCCATATTGCAAGGCGGCTTCCCAGGACACAGCTTTGCTCACGTGCAAGCTCAACCTGCCTTGTGTCAACCGTTATGTCGTAAGAGTCATCGGTCTTGGCATTCTCGATTACCTGAGAAAGAGTTTTTCCCTTCTCCGCTGCCAGCTGCCTGAATGTAAAGTTGATCAGCTTGATGCCCAGTTTTTCCGCAAGCAAAGAGCTCACAGTAGTATTTCCACAACCTGATTTTCCGCTTATGGCAATCCTGATTTCCTTGCCCTCCGGAACATAAAATTCATCCAAAACCATATTCATCTCCTAGGACCCGTGGTAATTAAAAAAAATGCCAGGAATTAATCATAACCCCTGGCACCCTGATCATTCATTCAGTAAAACGTCTGTTAGATTAGTACTGAACGAAATTGTGTGAATCTTCCATTACGTAGATTGAGCGTGGAAGACCATCTGCAAAGTCAACAGCATTGCCTTCTTCCTCTGAAACCTTTGGCCAGAAGAGGATTGTTGAGCCTTCTGTTGATGGTTCCTCACCTTCTTTAGCCTCTACAGCTGCGATAACCGGAATCTTGTTGATTGTCGGATAGTAGCCAAGGAGTCTCTGACCGTAGAATACCAAAAGGCTGTTTGTTGCCCTTGTGTGGCCCTTGTTCAGGTGGCGGTCAAATACAAAGAGGTATGTGTTGTCTTCTTTGTCTGTGATTGTACCGATTGTCTCGATATAGTCATCATCAGAATAGTCATTCGGGCTTGTTCTCTTTGCAGCGCGGATGATTGAATCTGAAGACCAGTCAAATGCATAATAGTCCTCTGAAACCTTCTGGATTCCAGTTGCTGTAAATCCGTATGCCTCTGCTACATAAGGAGAAAGGTCACCTTCCTGAACTACTACGAATACAGGCTCACCCTTGTATTTGCCGACGATTGGCTCACCTGACTGTGAGAGAGTCTTCTTGTAGTAGAGCTTGATATCATCTGTATCTGTGATGTCATAGATTACGTATGCATAAACCTGATCTTCCTCAGAAGCTGTCTTTGCAAGAGTCAAAAGATACTTAGCATCATCTGCGTCGAATGAATACCACTTGCTGTCATAAGCGATGTCATCAGCAGGATCTGTTGTGAATGCGAACAGCTGGCCTCCGAGCTCAAGGCGTCCTTCTTTTGTATCTGCTGTAGACAATGCAGATGGATAGTATACCATTGAGATGTCAGAATTTGTAAATGCACGGTATTCTGAATATGGAATATCCTCTCCATCCTCAACATTCTTGACTTCTGTCAATGTGCCATCAACACTAGCCAACTCGATAGCACTATCTTCTTCATAGAAGAAATACCCGGCTATGTCACTGTCGCTGACATTATATTCAGCAAACGGGTCGGCGGCGAACACAGACAAGGTCTGTGACAATACAAAAGCAATTCCGGCAATCACTTTCATTTTCTTAGAACAGAACATATTGTTTCTCCTTTATTCTACGTTCTTTGATTGCTCCCTGATATTCTCAAGAGCATCTTTTGCTTGTACAACCATAGAACCAATCTCAGTAAACTGATTCTTGCTTCCGATGGTATTTATTTCACGATTGGCTTCCTGGCAGATAAAATCAATTCTTTTACCTGGCACAGGGTCATCTGTGATTTCCTTGCGTAAAGCCACTAGATGGCTTTGAAGACGGATGATCTCCTCATTTATGGTATACTTGACCAGCATCGAGGCAGTTTCTTCCAGGATCTTGTTCTCATCCACATGATCCTCAAGCAGCTCATGGAATTTCTTTGTAATGTTCTCCCTGAACCGCTCCTCCATCCTGGGCTGCCATTCCTTAAAGAACGATGCACACTCATCAAGCACATCCAGCTTATGAAGCAAATCTACCTTTAGGTTTTCACCCTCCCGTTTCCTGTCCTCCACGAACTGAGCGAACACCGGCTTGAATACAGTCTGTATCTTCTGCCAGTACGACTCGACATCGTATTCATGGCTGACGTTCAGGACACCCTCCTGCTGAATTATTAGCTCCAGCGGAATGTCCTGTGCATCCTTGCCCAAGGCCTTTGCTACCGAGACAAAAGCATCCCTGTACATGAGGGCCGCCTTTGGATCAGCGACAATAACGGCATTGGAAGTAAGGTCCCTTACACGTATGCTTACGTCCACCTTGCCTCGAACAACCTCCTGACCAATATCCTTACGGATACGGCTTTCAAGTATGTTCAGGAAAGACGGAAGGTTGACATTCAGATCCAGGAAACGGCTGTTAACGGACCTAATCTCAACGCTTATCTGGGTATCCTCAACCACGGCCTCTTTATAGGCATAACCGGTCATGCTGTTCAATTTACTGCACCTCCTGACCAGACTCTAATGCCTTTAAAATAGAAGAGCCTACCTTCCAGTTATCTCCTGCTCCCATTGTAACAAAAAGATAGCCTTCTGAATAGCCCTGTTGGGGCTTTTTATTCAATATATCTTGACCAATTTTAGCCGCTTCATCAAATTCCCCGGCGTAAATCACGTTTTTGTGGTATTTTTTGGCATGTTCAGCAAGAATTTCACCTGTTACGCTGGCTTTTGACCCGTCTTCGCGAGCACTGCCATAAATCTTGTTTATTATTACGAAATCGGCATCGTTAAAGCTTCCGGCAAATTCCTCAAGCAGGGCGGCTGTCCTTGTGTATGTGTGGCTCATAAAATCCACCACAATCATGAATCCCTTGTAAAACTCCCTGTATCCTGCAAGAGTGGTCTTAATCGCTGTGGGATGATGGCCGTAATCGTCAAGGAAGATCACTTTGTTTCCAGAAGGAGTAACTGCACGTCCGACAACCTCGCTCCTTCTCTTTCCACCCGCAAAAGCCTGAAGCGCTTCCTGAATCTGCTTAAGGTGGTCCAAGGGTTTCTCTCCCTCGTTCTTTAAAAGCTCACAGCAGACGGCTATTGCAGCGCATGCATTCCTTACGTTGTGGTCACCTGGAACTGAGATTGCAAAATCTGCTATTGAGGGTATTGAGAAATTATGTCTTCCTCCCTTGACCTCACCGAATTCAAGCTTATATTCACCCTGTGCTTTTTCTCCATAGGGAATAATCTGAATGTCAGGCCTTTTTTCCTTTGCAATGCCCGCGGTTTCCGTTGCTCCCTCATCATCTGCACAATAGAACAGCTGGCCGTTCTGTGGAAGAAGGCATATATAGTCAACGAAAGCGTTCCTTATGTCCTGATATGTTGGATAATAATCCTGATGGTCACTCTCCACTGAAGTCAACACTATTTTGCTCGGATGGAATGCCATGAAATGCCGCTGATACTCACAGGTCTCGGCTACAAAATACTTAGGACTCTCTGCCTTGACATTCCTGCTGGTCATTGTACATGAATCCCCGAAAGAAGAGATTATGCTTCCCGCAAGTACCTGGGACGAAAGATCAAGATTCTTTAAAATTGTTCCGGTTAAACCTGTAGTTGTTGTTTTTCCATGGACACCGCAGATACCGACACTGTAACATGTGCGTGAGAGTTCCCCCAAAGCCTCACTGTAAAGCAGAAGCGGGATTCCTTTTTTTGTTGCGGCTATTAAATCAGGATTGGTTTCTTTTGAGTATGCGCTTGAATAGACAACAAACTTTATGTCGTCCGTGATATTTTCCTCAGAGAATGGCAGTGCCTTGATTGAATGTTTCTCCAGTATCTCGTCAGTATAAAAGCGCTCAGAGACATCACTACCGGTTATAAGGGCACCACGCTCATGCAGTATCTCCACAAGAGCCGCCATGCCGGTACCTTTGATTCCTACAAAGTGAATATGAATGCCATTGACATTTTCTGGAAGAATAAAATCCTGCCCTTTCATAAATACTAATTATATCACAATATCCCAAAATGTGCAATTCTTTACTTATAAAAGGGAAAATTGTAAAAAAAGAGGATAAATTTGACGTCAGCTTTTTGTTATTTTGTATTATGCAGCTTTTTTATTGCTGATGAATTACGGGACAAATCTTTTGTGCGATAATAGATGTTACGTTTTATATATGAAATCATGCCTTTAACCCAGAGAGCTCAAGATAAATCTGATCTGCCAGACCGAAGTTAGTGTTCTTTGTCAATGCCTCGGCATAGTTGTCATAGAGCATGTCCTCGTACATCTCGCGTGCAAAATCATTTTCCTTTCCAAACAGGCTTGAATGATGAATCGTGTCCCTCATGGAAGAAAGCATCATCTTCATCATGTAGTTCTCAAGCTCCTTTGACTGTGCATAAAGCTCTGACGTACGGTCGATTGTTGGCTTTTTACCCTGTGCGTTAACGGTATTTGCCGCCATACCCTGTGGTGCAGCGTTCTTGTCTTTTTCTGATGTATAATAGTTGTAGAAACCCTCTGTGTAGTCACCCTTCAGCCTGTGATTTGAGGCAACCTGAGAAGAGGCGACTGTTTCCACAGATTCAGTGACAGCCTGGGTATCAGAATTTTTATCACGTGTCATGTCCTGAATCAGAGACATAAAACGGCTTTCGTCAGCTTTTTCCTGTGCGGCCTGAATTGTCTGCTGTCCGTTAGAGAGAGTTCCCGTAATTGCTAATCCTGATATTCCCTGAACTGCCATATTTTATTACCTCTTGAGAGTTGTTGCTGTCTGAAGCATGTTATCGCTGGTTTGAATTGCCTTTGAGTTGAACTCATAAGCACGCTGAGCAACAATCATCTGGACCATTTCGTTTACGACAGAAACATTGCTCATTTCCAGGAATTTGTGCCTTGTGGTTCCCATTCCGTCAACACCAGGACGTGAAGCAATTGCATCACCTGAAGCGTTGGTTACTTTGTAAAGGTTATCCCCTACATTCTCAAGACCAACTGAGTTCGGGAAGCGGTAAAGCTCAAGCTGTCCCACGTCAACTGGATCAAGTCCACCGTCAACTTTTACAGTTACCTTACCGGTTGTTGAAACTGCAAGTGTCTCAAGCTGGAATCCTTCCGGAAGAATAATCTCAGGAACAACACGAAGTCCGTTTGCAGTAACAAGCTGACCTGTTGAGTCTACCTTGAATGAACCGTCCCTTGTGTATGCCCAGCTGCCGTCATACTGCTGTACACGGAAGAAACCATCTCCCACAATGGCGATATCCGTGTCGACTCCAGTTGCCTGAAGTGATCCCTGAGACATAATTCTCTGGGTTGCACCTACTTTTACACCATGTCCCATCTGAACTCCCACAGGTGTAATCGTATCCTCAGTAGCTGGAGTACCGGCAAGTTTCCTTGTCTGATACAGGAGATCCTCAAATTCAACTCTGTGCTGCTTGAAGCCTGTTGTGTTTACGTTTGAAAGGTTATTTGAAATTGTATCAATATTTGCCTGCTGACCGTTCATTCCGGTGGCGGCTGTCCATAAACTTCTAACCATATTCTATCTCCTACTCACATTAAAGATTGACAGTAACGACTTTGTCCCAAAGGGTGTCCATCATGTCATCTTCAGTCTGAATTGTCTTTTGATTTGCTTCGTATGCACGGTTCACTTCAATCATCTGAACCATTTCATTTACTACATTTACGTTGCTTGTCTCTGTGTATCCCTGAAGCACCTTTGGCCTTTCGTTGCCTTCTGCGACGTGATATTCGCCGGCAATCTCGTTGGTGTTCCAAAGAGAATTTCCCTGCTTCTTCAGGTAGCGTTCGTTTTCAAAGCGAACCAGCTTGATGCGGTCAGCAATCTCATTGTTTTCCTTGTTGATTACCATGCCGTCCTGGTTTACGAAGAATTTATCATCCTCAACCTTGATAGGACCATTTTCGCCCATTACAGGATAACCGTCCTTGGTAAGGAGGATTCCCTCTTTTCCGAGCAGGAAATTACCGTTGCGTGTGAATCTTTCGCCGTCGGGTGTATCAACCACAAAAAATCCCTTGCCACCAAGAGCCAAGTCTGTATTTGTTTCGGTGCTCTTGAATGAACCCTGGTCAAAATCCGTGAAAAGCTCGTTTGTCTCCACTCCCAGACCTATTGTTCCGATAATCGGAGCCACATCATTTGAACCGAGAGAAGTCTTATAAACTCCGTCCGCTACAGTTCTGCGTACCAAAAGCTCACTGAATGATTTGCTTACGGGAATGTCTTTTTTAAAGCCTGTCGTGTCAACGTTTGCCAGGTTGTTGGAAATGGCATCCAGCCTGTTCTGCTGGGCGTTCATGCCGCTTGCACCAATGTACCATCCTCTAATCATATTACACCTCAGTTATGATTATCGGCATTTGATTTGAGAGGTTTATATATTAAATTGGATTTTTGGACATAAAAAAAAGAGCCCGGAAATACATCCAGGCTCAAGTGCCAGCGGTCAGAGTTGAACTGACGACATAAGGATTTTCAGTCCTCCGCTCTACCAACTGAGCTACACCGGCAAACAATGCTAGAATAATATACTTTTATTTTATCTTTGTCAATAGCCTTGTTCAAAATATTGCAAAAAATTTCACAATTAATCAGCGATAATGTCCTATCCTGCCTATCTGGTCAAGAACATACTCATGTTTTGTTGCCCCTAAGACTATGCAGCGAAGATATCGTCCGACTTTTGTAAAAATCACGACATAATCCATCGGCATGGATGCCATGCTTCCTTCAAGACGGAAAGCCAGTATTTCCTCGCCCATAAATTCCAGTTCCTCAACATACACATCTTCAACCGTGTAACCTTTTGATGAAAGCGACTGAGCGAATTGCTCAGTATATGTTGCGACAAAAACAGGATTTTCCATCAATTCCCTGGTAAAAGTGTCGTCATCAAGGCTGGCATACACCTCGCCCATATCCTCTACAGCCATCATCAATGTTGTTCCTGTCAAATCATAGTGACTCATTATGAAATCAACATTCTGGGTATTACTACCAAACATTGAAAGGGAATCGGTAGAAAGAATGATTGCAGACGGCAAGATATCAATGGCTATGTCAAGACTTCTGTTTCTGTATAAAACAGGTTTTCCGTCCTTTCCATTAATAAGCTCTCCAGGCTTGTAGACATTGCTTTTAGACGATGCCTTGTCAGTTGTCTGACAGGACATGAGCATAAATCCCAACAAAATCAAAACTGGAAACACTACAATTTTTTTCATATAAAACTCCCTTATTTTTTATGTTAAATGGCGATTAAATAACCATATTCATGGCAGAACGTACTTCATCAAGCGTCTTTATTGCTATTGCACGGGCGCGCTCTGCTCCTTCTGTCAAAACCTGCCTTATGTAATCAGGATTCTTTTCAAGCTCGGCACGCTTTGCACGTAAAGGACGAAGTGTCTCGTTCAGGGCCTCGGTAAGCTGGCTCTTGAGCATTCCTCCTCCACCTTCACCTATGCGCTGTGCTATGGCCTCAGGAGCTTCACCGGTACAAAGGGAGATAATCATAAGAAGGTTTGCAACCTCAGGCCTTGTCTCCGGCTCATATGTAATCAAACGCTGTGCATCTGTCTTTGCCTTTTTAATGAGTGCGGCGGTCTCATCCTCTGTTGCAGAGAGCATGATTGCATTACCGCGGCTCTTGCTCATTTTCTGGCTTCCGTCCAGACCAAGGATGCTCGGTGTCTTTGAAAGAAGTGCCTGAGGCTCCGGGAATATCGGGTCACGGTTCTTGCAGTATTTATCGTTGAACCTTCGGGCAATGTTACGTGTAAGCTCAAGGTGTGGCAGCTGGTCTTTTCCTACAGGAACCACATTTCCCTTGCAGAAAAGAATGTCGCATGCCTGATGAATCGGATAAGTAAGCATACCCGCATTTACGCTTTTCATTTTTCCGTTCTCAAGTCCGCTCTGGATCTCTTCTTTTACGGTCGGATTACGTGCAAGCTCTGCCTCTGTAACCAAAGTCAGGAAAGGAAGCATAAGCTGGTTGCATTCCGGGACATAACTGTGCGGATAGATTATTACGTTCTCACCTGGCTCAATTCCGGCCGCAAGATAGTCAATTACAAGCTGCTTTGTGTTCTGGCTTATCTCGTCAAATGCATCATGGTCGGTCAAAACCTGATAATCGGCGATAAGTATCATAGTTGGGATTCCGAGCTTAGAAAGCCTTACCCTGTTCTGAAGCGAACCGAAATAATGTCCTATGTGAAGCCTTCCTGTAGGCCTGTCGCCTGTAAGAACCCTGTATTTTGTCGGATTCTTTACGATGTCTTCCTCAATTTTCTTACTGCGCTCTACTGCAGCCGCAAAAGTTCTATTTGAATCATAATCTAAATCTGCCATTTTTTTAACCTCATGTATATAATTTTATTTTCCACATCTAAAGGAACAACTGATATGAATAAAATATATAATAAAACTATGAATGTTTCAATATTATTAAGATTTTAATCACACGGATTCGAAAAAACTACGTTTTTTCATTAAAAGAATAGTATTGACTTATTCTGTGGTAATAAAGTTATCATTTGAAGACATCTTATTGAAAACTAAAATCAGCCAAATATCCTACTAACAGGATTTTGCGTAGCAAAATCGAATCCGCGTGACAATACAAAACATCTATCCCCATTACATTATTCCGATTTTTCCTATTGCATAAAATTCATATTTGATTAAAATATTTACGAGGGTGGAAAGATGAGATCTACAAAGGCTATTATTCATTTGGAAAATTTCAGGCACAATATAAACGCAATCAGGGCATTTACAAAGCCGGGAACTAAAATGTGTGTTCCGGTAAAGGCAGACGCATACGGACACGGCTCAATTGAATGTGCCCGTGCCGCTCTTGAATGTGGAGTTGAATATCTAGCGGTTGCGGCGGTGGATGAAGGCATAGAGCTCAGGGAAAACGGCATAAAGGCTCCTGTCCTTCTGTTCAGCCTGTGTGACCCGGAGGAAATAAAGCAGGCCGTAGAGAACGACATCATTCCATTTGTTTTTGACAATGATTACATAGACCTGTTTGCAGAGGAAGCAAAACGTCAGAACAAGACATCCTACCCTGTTCATCTTGCAGTTGACACAGGTATGGGCCGGATCGGTTGTCTTCCTGAAGAGGCAGCCACAGTTGCACGCCACATAGCAGACACAGAAGTTCTTGTTCAGGAAGGAACCATGACCCACTTTGCCGTAAGCGATGACAAATCACCTTCCTCAATTGAATACACAAAACTTCAGTTCCAGAGATTTCAGGAAGCGATACAGAGCATAAAAGACGCAGGACTTAATCCCGGCATCTGTCATTGTGCAAACTCAGCCGCAAGCCTTGACTTACCTGAGATGCATCTTGACATGATACGTCCCGGAATCATCGTTTACGGATATGATGCAGGTGATGTTAACTCAGAATACCTTAAGAGCAAGGGAAAACCTATTGAGCTGAAGCCAGTGATGACCCTGACGACAAAAGTGAGCGCGATAAAGGACTTCAAAAAAGGAATGAGTGTAGGCTATGGAAGAACCTGGGTTGCTGACCGTGACACAAAAATCGCAGTTCTTCCGATCGGTTATGGCGATGGATTTGTCCGACGTTTCTCCACATCAGGCATTGAGGTTGCAATCAACGGAAAAAAATATCCTATACGCGGAAGGATATGCATGGACCAGTGCATGGTTGACCTTGGTCCTGACACTGACGTAAAGCGATGGGATACAGTGGTTCTGTTCGGATGCAAGTCTGATGGAGCGGCCATGACGGCACAGGATATTGCAGACAGGACAAACACAATATCCTACGAGATCACAACCGTCCTTACAAGAAGAGTACCTCGAATATTTATCCGCTGACCTCTTTTACTCAAGATCTCCTTTCAGGCTGAATGCCATCAGAAGCTGACCTGTATAATATATTATTGAATTACCCAACGTTAGGATAATAAAGGCAACTCTATTGTAGCCGGGTGTTCTTGAAGAGAATGCAGGAACAAAGAACAGGAACAAAAGAATAAAATCTGATATGTAGAACAGTATTGCACCCAGAACAGTAAGCCACACAGTCTTTTTTGCCCTCTCCTTGTATATAAAGAGTCCTAGTGATTTTGCCGCCATAAAAGAAACCATGGCACCGTAAATCAAAATCGGAATGAACATTGAGCCCATGTCAAAGCTTGAGGAGAAATCCTTTGTGATTGTTATAAAAGCGGATAAAGTCAGGAGAACAGGAACAAACGTAAGGATTTTGATGGGGCTTCGGTCAATGAATGCCAATGTATAGAAAATGTGTCCTATGGAAAAAGCAAGAAGTCCAATCAGGAAAAAAGCACTCTCCGTTCCCGGAACAAAATTCACGTTCAGGCAGATGTCGCCAATGCAGCCAAAGCACAAGCCTGTAAAGATAAGTTTCTTATACCTGAGTTTCTTGCAATCCTTCCTGAACAAAATGAAAACAGCCAGCAGAACAAAAGAAACGCTCGCAATAGTTTTTCCAATCAGTGCAACCTTTGGATTCATCGTGCAGATACATGAATAATCAAGCACGAACACACCTATATACATCAGAATACTTAGAACTATAGTCATAAAAAAAGCCTCCTTCACCAAGTCCTTTTACGTAAGTTATTCAAATCAAGTCACATTCCTTAGAGACCAGAAACTTTTTTACTTCCGCAACAAGATAAAAAGAGCCCATCACCAGAAGCGGAACCCTCTGTTCATCTGCATTCTTTAATGCCGTTGCAATTGCCTTTACATAATCAGTGCAAGAGCAGTACGAAAGCCCTGCCTTAGAAAAAGCCTTCTCCATCGCAGGCAAATCCGAGCTTTTTGTTTCACCGGGTTTTGTAAGCGTTATATGTGTAAAGCTGAACGGAACAAGGGAAGCAATATGATCTGCGTCCTTGTCAGATGCACAGCCGAACAGAAGATGAGCCTCACAGCCCTTGGAAAACACAGATTCAAATGTCTTGAGCGTATGGTCAACACTGCACACTGTATGGGCACCGTCCATCACCAGGCATGGAATGTTGTTGTATGCCGGTACATCGTGCAAAAGCTCAAAGCGTCCCGGTAGCACAGCCTCCGAAAGCCCCTTCTCAATCACATCCTCACTGATTTCTGGAAGAGCGGTCTTAATCGCAAGGGAAGCAGCAAGTGCATTTTCCGCCTGGAATTCTCCCACAAGCTTAAGCCTTGTCTTTATGGGCCTTGAAACCAATTCAGACTCAAGGACAATATCCATTCCTAGAGAATCCATGTTTTTATTATACGATATTGAGGAAACTCTTCCACAATCCTGTGCAAAGATTATAGGCGCATTTTTCTGGCCAGCAATTTCCTTGAATACATTATTGCATGAATCATAGTTTTGTCTTGATATGACAACAGGAACACCTTCCTTTATGATTCCGCCTTTTTCCGCCGCTATCTTCTCCACCGTGTCGCCAAGATATTCCATGTGCTCTAGTTCTATCGGAGTTATGCAGCAGCACTCAGGTCTTATTACGTTCGTTGCATCCAGTCTTCCGCCAAGGCCTACCTCGTAAACTGTCCAGTCGCATTTCTGGTATTTATAGCAAAGCATGGCAAACGCAGTCACAAGCTCAAACCACGTGATAGGACGCTCAGCCGGCAATGATGATGGTACAACAGACTCAACCAGATGCATAAGCTCACCTGCAGCCTTTGAATACACGTCATCATCAAAAAATCCACTTGGAGAAGAAATACGTTCCCTGAAATCAAGGATATGGGGGGAAGAATAAAGGCCTGTATTAAAACCTGCTGCCTGCAGGATATTTGCGATCATCACGGAGACAGAACCTTTTCCCTTTGAGCCCGCCACATGAAATGATTTTGTCAGATCCTGAGGATTTCCCAGACGCCTGCACAAAAACTGCATTGTATCAAGCCAGAAGATATTTTTCTTGGAAGTATGCTCAAAATTCAAATACTGGTCCAGCCACTCGTTAAACAGGCTGATTGAAGAAATCTTATTCATCCCTCCAATCCTCCAGAATACGCTCATAGGTCCATTGACTAAGTGAATACCTGTAATTGCATTTCCTTACCGCATCCTGCTCAACCTGACTCATAGACTGGCTTGCATAGAACTGAGGCACAATGATGATATCCTCATCTGTCTCGTACACAGAGAAAACAGCCCTTGAACCGTTCTCGAAAGTCTTTTTCATGACATTGATTGTCTCGTCCGGCAAAGCAGAAATCGGCAACATGCTTCCGTGTCTGTATGATGACTGCATGTTCACGCTGGAATTTCCACTCAAGAAAACCGGGAACAAGAATGGATCTGCCCAGAACGATGAGCTTGCATTCAGGTAAGAGCGTATCTCAAAATCTGTCTCGTAAGAAGTACTGTCCTTTGATGTCCTGAACGCAATGCGCTGTGTAAGTGAATCAACATGACCAAAGTAGAGCGACAAAATCTCCTTTGAGTTTTCATCCAGTATTTTTATTGAGATGGCATTTTCCTCATCAATGCCCAAATCCTCCCATGAGGCCTCGGAGACCGCCTTTACCCTTACTGTACGCACCTTGACAAGAGAATCCATGAGGTTCCTCACCACCTGTGAATCAGCAGGCCACACAGTACCCGTAACAGAATCAGTTCCCGACCAGAAGGAATCATTCCGGTTCAAGGTAACAGAATCACCTCCGGAGCTTCCATCCGTGATGACAATGCTTGACACAGACTTAAGCGATGCCGCATTCAAAAGAACAGTTTCCCTGGTTTCGATTGTGTTGCGCTTGGACTTGAATATAAAGCTTGTGGCAAACAAAACAAGAAGGACAAAATCACATATTGCAAACGCAAGCAGAATCTTTTTCTGAAATGCCGTCAATTTCATTTTGAACTCCTGTTTACCCTTGAGCGATGAATCATGACACCGACATACAATGCCGCAATAATCAATGCCACAATGAAACATAAACTGAAAATAACAAATGTAGAATTCTTCTGGATCTGGGCAAAGTCTTTTTTATAAAGTGTGGTATTCCTTATGCTGCGGTTTTTAAGTGAAAGTATTTCAGACTCGCCGCTTATCTTTAATATTGAGTCCGTGAGGAAAGAAAGGTTTCTTACATCAAGTGCCGTGCCCGATGAATACCCGATCATGCCGGTTGCAAAACCATATTGATCGCCGATTATGATTGCAGAAGGATCTTTTTCTCCCTCTTTAGTAAGCGAGACACTGATATTGAACTGCCCTTTCTCCTCGTTTGCTTCCGGGCTTTTCGCACAAACAAAGGGATCTGTTATAAACACTCCGTCTATCTGTTCCATCTGCCATGCTGAGCTTGATGTAACAAGATATGGCTGTG
>JAGCYQ010000202.1 GCA_017960765.1 Treponema sp. | reverse complement strand
TGTTGAAAATATTTTTTCCTGCGCATACTTTTATCACCGTAAGTGAATGCAGTACCATGGCAAGTTCCTCCGGGGTATTGTTCCTGTATAAGAAACCTGTCTCATCATCTATGATCTTGCATAGGCCTCCGGTTGCGTGTGCTACTGGGATGGTTCCGTAAATTTGCGCAATCAGGTCCTCTAGCCCGCATGGCTCAAAAAAGCTGGGGAATACGGCGAAATCAGCGGCTGCAATGCTCAATCTGGAAAGGAAACGGCTGTAGCCTTTAAAATACACGCATTTTCCGGGATTTGACATGGCGAAGTTTTCTATCGCTTTTTCCAGCTCAGGCTGTCCTTGTCCTGTAATTATGAATCGTACCGGGAGTTTTTGTGAAATAAGTATTTCAGCAGCCCTGACAAGAACCGAAATTCCCTTCTGTGTCACTATCCTGCCATGGTATGCGATGTAAACGCAGCTTTCATCGTCCGGATCAAGGTATCCGAATTTTTCCATTCCCTCTTCTATGGATGAGGCTTTTTCAAGTGCGAATTTCTCAAGAAAATAATCCCTGCATTTAAGCTTCCCGTCAAGTTCCCTTTTTTCCGGCTTGAATGGATAAGGCAGCAGCGAAATGTTTGTGTCGGACGGATCATACCGCGAAACATCAATTCCGTTTGTAATTCCGTGAATCTCTATCTTTTTTGCCCTGAAGCACTCTGAAAGTCCGCTGGTTTCAGTTTCACCGGATAATATTTCTTCTGCATATTGCGGTGATACTGTGGTGAGTGTTGAGGTTTTTGCCGCAAGTAAAAATGGCTCCACCTGACATCCGTTCAATCCGTATGAAAGATCCGCTTCCTGAATTCCTGTATACCATGAGGCCTGGCTTATGTTGTCAAAGGCATGATGATAACCTGGTCCCGCATTATGTATTGTGACGACGCAGCGTGAATGTGCAAAAAATTTTTTCAGTTTCTGGTTGGACGATTTTGCATTTTCCATGAACGAAGGAAAAAGAGAGGCGGCGGCATCCTGACAGTGTATGATGTGTGGTGCTTCAGTTTTGTCGCATGTCAGTCCGTATAGAACGGCTGCCTTTTGGTACAGAACGTTCAGGAACAAAGTGTCATGATGGCCAGAACCCCGTATGTGGGAAGGATCCTTTGTCTGTTCATGGCTGGTGTAAGTGTAGACACCCATCTTCTCTGAGAATGATTTGTGGCAGATAAAGACAATCTCAACACCGTTCGAATATCCGTGCGCAAAACAGACATGGCACAAAGAGTCACCGACTTTTACCTGAACCGGTTTATGCCAGACACAAAGATAATCCTTTACAGAACTTATGTCGGTACAGCCATAAAGCGGAATAAAAAGCGTCACGTGATTTCCCAGTTTTACCAGATTCTCCGACAGGGAGCATGCTACGTTCTTTACCCCGCCCGCTTCTGCAATTCCGGCATATTCCCTGGAAACTATCCATATCTTCATTTTCGATTCTCACCTAAATCCGGTCGAAGTATCTGGGCTCCATTGATGTATGCTGGATGAATGCCTGCGTCAGACGGCATGTAGCATGTCACAAGAACCCTGATAACCTTCTTGAGCATTCCGACAGTCTTTACTTCCTGGGAACAGAACAGAGGAACTGCTGACACGTCAAGTCCCAGCTCCTTATACAGTCGAAGCGCTGTTGCAGGATTTAATACGTCAAGATCTTCCGTCATCGTAAACTGAATGGAGACAATATCGTCTGAAGAGAGTCCGTTTTCTGAAAAAATCAAGCGGCACATCTCTCCCACACAATTTGTGATGGAATCCTTTGTGTTCTCGCAGAAAGTTGCGCCCCGTATGCTAAAAAGCCTTTTCTCTGACATCTTAAAACCCCTGTTACCTGTCGCCACGCAATTGGGTCATGATTTCCACGAGATTACCAGATTTTGAAAGCTCGTTCAACTGGGGATATTTTTCAAGAAGTGATGCGAATTTCTCCAGCCTTTTCATCTCGTTGTCTGCTTCTGCCAGAATAGATGCCTGCTGCTTTGCCATTTCATTTAAGTTTGAATTCAACTCATCCTCGTAGGCACTGAAGGTCCTTTTGGCTGACTCGTAGATTGCTATGTCAGGGACATGGGCTTTCCTTATTTCCACCGAGACGACTGTGATTCCTGTAAACTCACGGCTCAAATTCTTGAGTGCCTCGGAGACCTGATTGTCTGTAAGCATGGTCGGCATCACTAGGCTTTGAGAGTTCTTGTCGTTGATAAACCATTCGCTTATGGCATTGCTTGCAAGGTCAGCACATTTTTCCAGATATTGATCCAGACTTTCCTTGGTGTTCTCTATCGTTTTTGAATTAATCAAATCATAGATCTGCTGCGGTTCAACAGACAGGTTTATGTGAAAATCAAAATTGTATGAGAAATCTGGTTTTGGCTCAACTTGACGTGCATAGACATCTGCGGAAGGCAGGGAGCCGGAAATCTTCTTGTCATATTCATGTGACTGAAGGGGATAAAGAGTGATGGTAACGTTTGTCGGCAAGAGCCTTTCCCATCTCCAGAGGAATTCTCCGTAAATGATCGGCTTTGAATATAAACCTCCCGTCTTGGAGGTCATGATGCCGCAGGTTCCGGGCTTTATCAGGAACTGAATCCAGCCGATGAAAAACACACATCCGGCAACAATCAGCAAAAACAGTAAGGTTGAAAAGAATTTCCTAGCTTTCATAAAAATCCCCAAAAAAACACAAAATTGGTAAAAATGTGTCGAATAAATTATCGAAAAGAAGTATATTATATTTGAGGGCCTTGTAAAAGAGGTTAATGCATTTTATCGGACGGAAAAGTGAGAAAAAAGAAAACTGAAAAAACAGACAAAGGCAATCAGAATACCTCATTTTTTTACAAGCTTACGGGACGTGCCACCATGTTCCTTATTCTTGCCGTCATGACCACTTTTATTCTTTATGTTTCCGGAAACTACCAGCAGTTTTTGGACAGCTCACAGCGCTTCCTTCTGCAGTGGTGCTCTATCCTTACAATCATTCTTGCGCTCTTCAGTTTTGCAGGCCTGTTCCTGAGCATCGTAATGACGGTTGTGTATAGGAAAATACGCTACCTGCTGTTCTTTCTCATGTACCTTGCCTCTTTGGTTCTGGCCGTCGTTCTGTTTCTTGTGATGTACGGAATCACTTATCTTTCGGTTGGACTCTGACATTTGCCGTGTAAGGCAGAAAAACAATAAAAGGCGCTCCGTGTGCGGTGACTGTAACCGAAGAATCTGTATCCAGGCTTTTTATTTTATTCGAGA
>JAGCYQ010000201.1 GCA_017960765.1 Treponema sp. | reverse complement strand
ATTCAGATAAAAATCTTTCCCTTGTCATCAGCTTGCTCCTAAAATTCCGGTTATCTTATCCACATAGGCGGTCCAGTCCTTTCTATATGTTTCAACTTCCGTCCGCCCAAGTTCTGTTGTTTTGTAATAACGGCGATTCCTACCGTTAAACTCCTTGTCAAAGGTTTCCAAAAGTCCCCCAGTCTGTAATCTACGCAAAACTGGATAAAGGGCACTTTCCGAAACGTCCAGTACACTCCGGACATCCTGCGTTATCTTGTAGCCGTACGTTCCATCCGATTCCTTGGAAACAATGGCAAGCACAACCGCATCAAGCAACGAGGTCCCGGTATTGAACATCATAGGCACCTCCTTTTCGGAATTATATTATCCAACTATGTATATTATACGGAGAATAATATTATAAAGTCAAGTGTTTTTCAAAAATTTTTTATATTTTTTTTATTTCACCGATAACTAATCCCTTTTCCCTGCTCAATATAAGGTAAAAACTGATTGTTTTAAACATATAGCTATTATGTTGACAATATAGCTATATAGTCGTAAAATATTTGTACAATGAGGCGTTTTGTATGGAAACAATACCTATTTTTGAAGCTAAAAACAAACTTCCAGCTATAATTCATCAAATAGAAACAGGCGAGGGAGTTGAACTTACACGACACAACAAGGGAGTAGCAGTTTTGCTTTCCAAAGACATGTATTCAACATTGAATAACGAGAGTTCCTTTGAATCGGCATTCAGATTATTCAGGCGGAAATACAAGGACTTGTACAACACAGAGGAAAGCCAGGAACTGAATCAGGCACTTGATCAACCGCGGCAAAACGATCAGGGTCAGGAGGTGGATTTATGGTAAAACCATTTTATCTTCTGGATACAGGCGTTTTATCTGAAGGCATCAAGGTGGATCCCAACCGCCCGCTCATGGAAAAACTGTTTGAAAAAAGCCGTCTCTGTCAGGTCCCCTCTCTGGTGTGGCATGAACTCGTCTATGGCATGAATTATCTTTCGGACGGTGTTCTAAAGGAATTGATACGCGATTATCTGATGACTGTAGTAGCCCCGCACTTTTCCATAATGCAATACGATGACCGAGCTGCCTGGATTCATGCGGACATCAGGGCACGTTTGGAAAAACAGGGTTTGTCCGCCCCGGTTGTTGCATGTCAGATTGCATCCATGGCCATTTCCAACAACATGATTCTGGTCACAAAAAATCCACAGGACTATAAAACCATTGCTGAAAATTCGACTCTGCTGATAGAAAACTGGGTTGAATAAACAAATAAACATTCCACAAGGAGTTTAACATGCAGTATAGGAAAGACAGATTAGGAAACGACATCTCGATACTTGGTTACGGATGCATGCGCTTTACCAAAAAAGGCATCGGATCAACTGACATGGAAAAGACAGAGGCCGAACTGTTGCATGCCATTCAGCTTGGAATCAATTATTTTGATACTGCATACATTTATCCAGGCAGTGAATCATCCCTGGGTCAAATACTCGCAAAAAACAATCTCCGCTCAAAAGTAAAAATCGCTACAAAACTCCCGCAGTATTTAATCCGCAACTCAGAGTCCATAGAGAAATATTTTTCCGAACAGCTTTCCCGGCTTCAGACAGATTACATCGACTATTACCTGATGCACATGCTCACCGACATAGACGCATGGAACACACTCAAGAAAATCGGTATCGAGGAATGGATCAACGAGAAAAAGGCAAAGGGAACAATCAAGCAGATTGGTTTCTCCTTTCACGGTGACAGCGAGATGTTCCTTAAAATCCTGAATGCCTACGACTGGGATTTCTGTCAGATTCAGTACAACTACATCGACGAAGTAACTCAAGCCGGTGTAAAGGGACTAAAGGCAGCCGCAGAAAAAGGCATTCCCGTAATCATCATGGAACCTCTTAGGGGCGGTAAGCTTGTTACTATTCCTACCGAGGCCAAGACAGTACTTGAACAAAGCCCTAGAAAATGGACTGCTCCGGAGCTTGCTTTACGCTGGCTGTGGAATCAAAAGGAAGTGAGCTGTGTTCTTTCCGGAATGAACTCAATTGAAATGATTGAAGAGAACTGCCGTATTGCAAGTGATGTAAAAGTTGATGAATTTACCCTGGAAGATTTTGCCCTTACAAAAAAAGTAAAGGATATAATTCAAGCCAAGACTAAGGTCGGATGCACCGGTTGCCGTTACTGTATGCCCTGCCCCAAAAACGTAGACATCCCGTCGATTTTTTCCTCCTACAACAGCATGTACACGGAATCAAGGGTAAGTGCCCTGGCTGATTTTATCCGCGTCATGGGATTGAGGAAAGACAGTGCCTTTGCAGACCAGTGTATCGGTTGCGGTAAATGTGAGCAGCATTGTCCACAGCACATAGAGATTCGCAAGCAGCTTAAGATTGCAGATAAGAAACTAAGGCCCTGGTACATAAGAATCGGAATATTCGTAATGCAGAAATTTTTTACACCAAACAGAAAATAAAATTTTTTTTGAAAAAACTATTGACATATTTATTCTCGTGTGTTACTGTATTAGTGTCTTAATACAGTATTAATTCAAGCGAGGTATTTATGTTTGCTTACCAATTTACAAACGATAAGCCCATTTATATCCAACTGATCGATGTTTTCAAATGCAAGATTATTGCAGGTGATCTTAAGTCGGGAGACAGACTTGATTCAGTGCGTGATCTTGCAGTGCAGGCACAGGTTAATCCTAATACCATGCAGAAAGCCTTGTCAGAACTGGAAAAAGAGGGCTTGGTCAGGACGGAGCGCAATTCTGGACGCTACATCACAGATGATGAACAGATAATTTCAAATGTCCGGATTCAGCTTTCTAAAAACGAAGTAGAGGCATTCATCAAAAAAATGATGTCTCTTGGATTTAACAAAAAAGATATCCTTAAGCTGATTGAAGAACAGGACATTTAGGATACGGAGAAAATTATGGAAAACATTAACTTAGTTTGCAAGGATCTTTCAAAATCCTATGGAAAAACTCTTGGCCTGGATACTGTAAGCCTTGCCCTGCCAAAAGGTTCAATAGTGGGTCTTTTGGGTCCCAACGGCAGCGGTAAAACAACTTTGCTCAAGCTGGCAGCCGGTCTTCTTACTCCAAGTTCAGGTT
>JAGCYQ010000200.1 GCA_017960765.1 Treponema sp. | reverse complement strand
TGGAGATGAAATCGAGTTCATGCTGTCACTCCCGTTGGAAAAGCTCTGGGGTGCGGGAAGCAAGACTCTATCCCGGCTTCATAATGCAGGAATCAGGTCGACAAGGGACATCTACAGTAAGTCACTCCCGTTGCTGATAAGCCTTTTTGGAGACGGCACAGGCCATTTCTTATATGATGCCGTAAGGGGAAACCAGGGCCTTGTGTTCGGCGGAGAGGCAAAGAATCATTCAATCAGCTCTGAGACAACATACGATTTTGACTTGCTGGAGCGTTATGCCATTGACACAGCATTGATGGAGCTTTCGATAAACGTGATATTCCGAATGAGAAGGGAGAATGTCAGGAGCCGCACGGTTGCACTCAAGATCCGCTATGATGATTTTACAACGGTATCAATCCAGTCAACACAGGACAGGTTCATAATGAATGCAGATGACCTTTTTGCCAGATGCCAGGCCCTGTTCACAAAAAAATGGGAGAAAGGACGGGGAATACGTCTGCTTGGTGTTGGATGCGACAAACTTGAGGATAAATCCACTCCGATGCAAAAGGATCTTTTCGATTTTGGTGAAGAAAAAAAAGCAAAGGTTGAGGAAGCCATTTACAAGATGGAAAATAAAAACCCGGGCCTTGCGCTTACCAAAGCCCGGTTATTGAAGAAATGAAAGAAACTTTTCTTATGGTTGCCTATTATTCAAGTGGAGCAAAATATCCGCTTTCATCTTTTCCAGAACGGTTCAAGAGATAAGTCTCAACCTCTATCGGCAGATATTTCTTTCCGAACTCAGTCTTCTGGTTTGATGTGAAGCTGAACTGATACAGACCTGACGACAAGGCTATGAGATCCTCTACCACAGGTGCCAGTCCCTCTGCCCTGTAGACATAATATGTCGTTCCAGTTGTGTTCTCGGTAATGTAATCTACTTCAGCAGCAGGCATGAGAGTATCTACCAGGATAGTGCTGAATGATATTGAATTATTGTTCAGGTAAGCGGTCAAGTCAGACAGGCTGTACTTTGTAAATGCATTCTGGCTTACTGTTCCTGAGGTGATGTAGATTATTCCGCGCTTCTTCTCGCCATTTACAAGATCGTTGGCAGAAAGACGTATTCCAAGATCAAGGGCCGCATTATCCGTGTATGGAGCAGAGAGTGCCCTTACGGAGAATGAAGAAAGGCTTGAAGGACTTCCGGTAAATTCTGTTGTCGTTGTCTCACCTGCAGAAATTACTGTTACACGTCCCTTTCCGTTCATTGCGGCGCATATTTCCTGTACGGCGGAGTTGACCTGTTCCTCGTAATACTGCATGTCGGTTGAACGGTCAATCAGCAGCGTGATGTCCATTGTATCATTGTTATCGGCAGCCCCGATCAGCTTGAGGTTTGATACAGGGCGCTTGTTCTCGGTGATGAGGAAGTTGTCTATGTCAAGACCAACAATCGGCTGACGGTGACGGTTCTCGACCTTGACTTCCATAATCACATTCGGGAAACTGTTTTCGATTATGCGCTCAATCTGAACATTGAATCCACCAACGAGCTCTGTCATCTTTGACATGACGTAGATGTCGTTTGCCTTGAAATCAGTTACGATGATGTTGCCGTTCTTGTCCGGTACTGCGGCTGTTATCTGGCTTGTGGCGCGGGCAGTATGTCCGTTCTCAAACACAGAGCCTGTATCAGTGTCAACAGTGACTATCCTGTTTTTATCTGTCAGGATGATATGGTCTCCCCAGTTCTTGAGTGACTCTGGGCGTGCGAATGTCTTTTCGTTTACAAGGTTTGAGATGAAGTTTCCTGCACGGTCAAATTCATAGATTGCACCGGTGGCACTGTCCGCAACAAAAACCCTGTCATTCAACACGGCAATTCCTGTCGGTGAGCGGAAGCCCGGGAAATCAGCTGACTTCTGTCCAAAATGAAGCAAACCGTTTCCATCCGGATCAAACACTACGACGCGTGAATTTCCGAAATCTGTTACATAAATGTTACCGAAACTGTCCTCGGCCAGATACTGGGGACCAACAAGCTCTCCTTCTCCACGGCCTTTTTTTCCGAAGTACTGGATGAAATTTCCGTCCTCATCAAGAAGGGCAAGCCTGTCACCTGCGAATTCGCTTACAAGAAGGTTTCCGTTCTGGAGCCTGATTATATCCATCGGGCGGTCAAAACCGTTTATAGGTCCACGCACGCGCTTCCTTATTACACCGTTTACATCATAGTGGAGGATTTCATTTGTACCAAAGGCAACGATCCAAAGGCTACCGTCTGCATTTGCAAGGGCAGATACCGGCTGGCTGTAGATGAGTGTGTTTCCATTTGTATTTGGGAATGATCCTGCCTCTGTATAATGCTGGGAATAGTCAAATTCCGTCTGTGTTATGCGCCTGTCACCGACAATCTCTATGCGGTTCTGCAAGAGAAGTCCGCCATATCCGTCATCAGATGCAAACTGCCATTGCTGAAGTGCTGAACCTTCAACTCCTGCCTTGTAGTATGCTTTTCCGAGCCAGTCCAGGATAAGGTCCTCTCCCGGTAAATATGAGAGTGCCTTTTCAAATTCCTGAATCGCCTCGTTATAGGCTCCACGGTAATAGCTTTGGACACCCAAGCGGAATTCTTCCTCGGCAAAACCTGAGTTGGCGCTTCTTGTAATGGAATTCTCATCGCGCATTGTGTCAGTCAGGTTTGTCTGTGCAAAAAGAGGACTAAAACACAAGAAAGAGGAGCATAATGTAATGCAAATAGCTTTGTTTAATACAGTATTCTTTTTCATTCTTCCACCATTTCAGCTTCATGGAGGTGTGATTTGATTACCTCATTGTCGCTGTCTATTTTTAATGCCTGTTCCAGATACTTACGTGCCTGAGAGAAAAGTCCCATCCTGTAGTATACCCAACCAAGACTGTCCAGACATGCCGGGTTGTTCGGTGCCAGAGAAAGTGCCTTTTTGCAGAGGCTCAATGCCCTTGTAAGTTCCTTTCCCTCACATGCAAGCACATAACCAAGACCGTTAAGGGCCGTCGGATTGTTTTCGTCAATTGAAAGTGCCTTTTCGTAATACTCCACGCACTGGTCATCCTCTCCGTTCTCCCAAGAAAGATATGCAAAGGATGCATATACGGATGAGGTATGATAGCCTGCCTTGAGCAATGCCTCCAGCTCATAGTCTGCAAGCTGCTTCCGGTCAGTACGGCTGTAGATCACCGCAAGAAGGTAACGGCACTGCAATACCCTTTCTTTTGCCATTGGTGTGGATGCCTTTTCTTCCGTGGTAACAACCTGCTCAAGATACAGAAGAGCATCATCATAGCGTTCAAGCTTACTGTAGCAGAGTCCAAGATAATAGGATACATCAATAGGGTCTGCCCCGCTGTCCGCGGACAATGACATGAAAAATGAAAGAGCACCCGTGTAATCTTTTCGTTTGTAGAGCTGTATTCCTTCTTCCAAAACAGCAGCCATAAAGGCCTCCTAAAACTCTCCATCACAATAATGGGGATTTACTTGGGATTCAGTTGAAAGTACGGAAACTGCAACATAGCCGTCATTTACAAGCGACCAGTCTGTTCTGCCTTCTCCGACATAACGCGTTGTCTTGTCTCCATGCCAGATCGTATATAACGAACCGTCATTCTCCTCAGCTACCTCCACAGTGTCACCGTAAAGGCTGTGTGCCAGAGTTGCAAAACGCGCGCCCTTGAACGAATCCGCAGATGGTGCATTGATATTGATAAAATACGAAGCCCCACCCTCTTCTTCTAAATGTCGGAATTTTTTGCATAAAGCTATAAGTTTTTCTAGATTTTTTGCTGTAAAATCTGCCAAAGTACGGTATTTAAGGCTGTCATTATCATCTGTATAGTAAGTCATCTCGGTTTCCGTGATGCTCAGCGCTATTGCAGGGTAACCGTAGATACAGGCCTGCCTTGCGGCTCCGCAGGTCCCCGAGTACATGACATCAGTTCCCAGATTGGGGCCTCGGTTTATTCCGGACAGTACCGCATCAAATTCAACCCCTGGAAACAGTCCCTTTGCCCCAACTATCACGCAGTTGACAGGATTTGAGTCAAGGGCATAGGTTTTATCCGAGACACGCAGAAGCCTGGTTTTCTTCTCCAATGATACGGAAGCAGATGCCCCGGAATGGTTAACCATGGGAGCAACAATATAAACATCATGACCGTAAGAGCCAAGAACCGATGCAAGCACATTTATGCCTGGTGCTTTATACCCGTCGTCATTGCAAAGAAGCAGTCTCATAGAAGGCGTACCCCTTTGGACGGCTTGACCTCAAAGAACACCGGCTTAAAACCAAAGATGCGCTCATATTCAGCAAGGGTTTCCTTGTAGCGGTCAACATCCTCGTTCCTGAGGACACAGTATGTACAGCGACCGAAGCCTTTTCCGGTAATACGGCCGCAGTTAAGCGGATTCCTAAGGTCATCGGGGTTCACGTCAAGCTCCTGGACCCTCTTTAACAGCCAGTCAATCTCTGGGCATGAGATGTCGTAAAGATCCCTCATGTTCTTGTGGCTGTGGTTCACTGCCCTTGCAAATCCCGAGAAATCACCCTTCTCAAGTGAAGCCTGTGCATTCAACACATCCTTGTGCTCGTTCATGATGCAAAGGAGATGCCGTCTTGTATCCTCGTTCACGACAGAAAGCACTTCATTTCTTTCCGCTGAATTCTCCTCGTAATGCCATCCACCGTAGATATTTGAGCGTCTTTCCTTGAGTTCTCCCAGAAGAAGGACATTCTCCGGCTGCTGAAGGCTTTTTTCATTCCATGTGGTGATGCGCGGTACACGTGCGTCCGTAAGGATTATCGTCTTGTCCTTGAACTTGAACGGCAGAAGGTCGCATGTGTTCTTTGCATGGTCGGTAAGAACCAGTGTGTTATCCTTGGACTTTACACCGGTGAAAATGTCGGCACGGCAGTTCTCCAGCCCCAGGAACTGTCTGTTTGCCTTGTCCAGTATCATGATGAGCTGGTCATCGTTGCACCTGAACTTGTGCAGTTCCTTTATTCCCCATGTACATGCAATCTTGATCGCAGTCGTAATCCCGAATCCGGCAGAAGGAAGAATCTCAGACCATACGGTGATGTTCATTCCGTTGCACTTGAATCCGGAATTTGTAAAACCGTAGATGACTGACTTGATGGCATTTGCCCACTTGTCTTCCTTTTTGAACTTGACTGAAGAAAGGCTTCCCCGTTTTTTCTCGTTGAGCTGAACAAACTGAAAACGAAGGTTTGCGTCTGAACGTGCAGACAGAGCCACATATACAGGCAGGTTTACTGCAATTGATAATGTTTTATCCTTAAAGAACCATGTATGCTCACCAATCAAATGCACACGCCCTGGTGCAGTTGCAATCACATCAGGTTTTGTTCCGTACTCAGCGGCATGAGCTTCAATTACTTTTTCCATATCCTCTTCCCGTAACGCCGGAAATAAAAGCTAACCGGCGGACTATTGTTTTTTTCTTTACAAGATAGTATCATATAATATAATGAATCACGCATTTTTACAAGTTTTTTATGCAATTTTTTCAGGTCTCATACAGGGCTTTGCCATTTCCAACGAAATTCTACCGTTCGGATCCCCTTTTTTGGGACTTTTCTGCCTTATTCCGCTGTATCTTGCATTGTACAGGGCCAAAAGCTACAGGGAAGCATTTGGTCTTTTTGCCCTTCAGACGTTTACTGTACATCTGTTTTCCAGCTGGTGGCTTTACAATTTCCACGGTTTCGCAGTCTGGTCGCTCGGTGCAAGTGCCTTAGGAACAGCAGTTCTTGGTGGCCTTACCGGCATGGTCATCTTCTTCCTTCCACGGCAGCTTAGCTTTAACAAACAAAAAACAGAACTGGAGGAGGCAGGCGGTCGCAGGATCTATCTTATTCCTGCAAGGATCCTTTGGTTTGCCTCAAGTTTTGTATTCTGGGAATGGATCAAGTCAACCGGTTTCCTGGCATATCCCTGGGGAACATTGTTCATGACCGCATACAAATGGAAAATAATGACACAGATCGCGGACATTACAGGCGTATGGGGAGTTACTTTTGTATTCGCGCTCTTTAATGCCCTAGTCGCGGAAGGTCTTAACGTGATCAAGATTCTGGTTCACTCGCAAAGGCCTGATGTTCCGGCATATACATACAAGAAGACCGCAAAGGCCGCTGTAATAATCATAGGAATCACGGCCGTCTACGGAATATTCCAGTATCTTGTACCCAGAAACGTAAAGAAAGTACTGAACACCGTAATAGTCCAGCAGAATGTTGATCCCTGGGAAGGCGGAGATGATGCCTCAATATCCATTTCATCAAGGCTAACGGAACGTGAAGTAAACAAGATGCGTGATTCAGGAAAAGAGCCTGATCTTGTTCTCTGGAGCGAGGGAGCCCTGACATACACATTCCCCACAGCGATAGACCGTTACAGCGAGGAACCCAGGGACGAAAGCCTTACAAGCTTTATAAGAAGGATGAATGTGCCTTTCCTGATCGGTGGAAGCTCAATGACGGACAGGGAGCACAGGAAAATATCAAACAGTGCCATTCTTTTTGACAGGGAAGGAGAATACGCAGGCTTTTACTCAAAAATCCACATGGTTCCCTTTGCAGAGGAAGTGCCGTTCATGGACAATCCGCTTATGGCCGCCTTCATGAAGAATGTCGTGGGAATGCCGTATACGCTCACACCGGGAAACCAGTACGTAATTTTCAAGATTCCCCTCAGCTCGTCACATTTCCTGACCGCACCTCTGAGGGACGGATTTGAGACCTATGGCACCATCGAGCTAGACACAAATGGAAGGGCTGATCCTGAGGCAGCGATGAAATACAGGATCAACTATGATGAGAACCCGGACAGCTATGTAAAATTCAGCGCACCGATCTGCTTTGAGGATGCATTTCCTGATGTATGCACTCCCCTGTTTAACAGCGGAAGCGAGATTTTCCTTAACATAACGAACGACTCGTGGAGCAAGACTCCTTCATCTGAATACCAGCACTTCATCGTGGCAAGTTTCCTGGCGATTGAATACAGGACAACGCTTGTCCGCTGTGCAAATGCAGGCTATTCTGTGGTTGTCGCCCCTAACGGAAAGATACTTAACGACATGGATGTGTTCACCGAGGATGCAATAGGATGCTCGGTTCCGATTTATGAAAGAAAGGCTACTATTTTCTCGATTCTGGGTGACTGGTTCGCATACCTTGTCTTTACGTTCATGGCGCTTTATTTTGCAGTCAGGTGCGTGATTTTCAATTTCAAGAGGATCAGACAAAGCCCCGCAATCCAAAAGCTCGCAAAGTCAATCCTGAAAGACGATGAGATTCAGGAAGAGGAAGAAGCTGAATCACAAGATGAGGAGCAGCTGGAATCTGAGGATACGGCTAAGACAGAGACCATTGATACAGGATGGCAGCCCCTGTTTATTCCAGAGTACACGCCAGAGGTCACCTTGGCAAAACCACTTGAATCAGCAGGAACA
The DNA here is from genome assembly GCA_017960765.1 of Treponema sp. GTDB lineage: Bacteria > Spirochaetota > Spirochaetia > Treponematales > Treponemataceae > Treponema_D. The sequence continues at coordinate 11,187 of JAGCYQ010000200.1, read as the reverse complement.
CGCCCCACCAGAAAAAGGACACGAACTGTACAGGCCGAAAAGACAAAAACTGCCGCAAAAAAGACACCGGGCAAAAAGCCACCTGTAAAAAAGACTTCAGTCATAAAGACTCCGGTCAAGAAGGCCGCAGAGGAAAAGGTCACGCACAGAAAGGCAAATACAGCAGCAAGTACTGCCAAAAAAACAACAGCAACAAAAACGACTGCCTCCAAAACCACTGCCAGGAAAACGACAGCAGCCAAAACAGCCGGAAGAAAGGCAACAGCGGCAAAAACTACTGCAACCAAGACCGCAGCAACAAGGAAAACACAGGAAAAGTCAAATACAAGAGGACGCAAGAGGGAGAGTAAAAAATGACAGATAAAACCAAAACCTCATTGATCAGGACAGCTTTTACACTGGCATTCACAGCGCTTACCTGTCTTTCATGCTTTTTCTCCATCAAGTTTCCAACACAGATTCCCGTCACCCTTCAGAATTTTTTCTGCATACTGGCAGGATTGATTCTTGGAGGAACCCAGGGAGCAGGATCTGCAGGCCTGTTCTTGATTCTTGGCGCACTCGGGCTGCCTGTATTCACCGGAATCAAAGGCGGATGGGAAGTCTTTACAGGAGTGACAGGCGGCTATCTCTGGGGTTATTTTCCTGCCTCGCTGATTTCAGGAATAATCGCAGGAACACCCCATGTGTTTGAGAAGAATTTTGACATGAGGAACTGGCTCCGCATTGGTCTTGCATCCATCGTGGGATTTGCAGTGGTCTATCTTCCGGGCATTCCATGGCTCATCCACTTCATGAAGGAAGAAGGAACTCCTTATACCCTTTCACAGGCATTGACCATCGGTTTTACGCCGTTCATTTCAATCGACATAATCAAAATCATAGTGTGCATCCCGATTGCCGCCCTGCTGAGGCCCTTTGCCGCAAAATACCTTTACCCCGACGACGAGAAGGAGCTTGAGGAATTGATGGAAGGCCTCAAGAAGCGCAAAGACTTCATGAACAGGATTACCGGAAAAAACAAAAGGAAATAATCCGACTATACACTCTTTTAGTATACACTTCACATGATTTTTTTATCAACATCCCCCAAATTTTGTGATAAATTTCAGATTTCATACTTGAAAACACCATCTATAGCGTAGTATTATGTGGTATGGACAGCAGAAAAAAGTTGATTCTGAAAATGGGTGAGGTAAAACAAATTTAATATGAGATGTCCGTCCTGTGGAAGCCTTGATGACAAAGTTATAGAATCACGCACCATGATAAACGGGGAAAGCATAAGGCGCAGAAGAGAATGCAACGAGTGCCATTACCGTTTTACAAGCTACGAGCGCATAGAAGAAAAACCCTTTATGGTGGTAAAAAGAGACGGCCGCAGGGAACCTTTTGACAGGGAAAAACTGGCCAGGGGAATTGAACGCGCACTGGAGAAAAGACCGGTTTCCACAAGCATGGTGGACCAGATAGTCAACGAAATAGAGGATGAGGCCTATGATCTGGGCAAGATGAGCCGTGAGGTATCCACATCAGACATGGGAGAGATAGTTCTCAAGAGGCTGAACAAGGTTGACAAGGTAGCATATATCCGTTTTGCAAGCGTATACAAGCATTTTAACGATCTGGATGAATTCATAACAGAAGTAAAGAAAGTCGGAGGAACAGAAAAATGAGCGGGGACTCATACGGCAATGTATTTCCTGAATGGCGGGATTTTTTGGGCAACAGCTCGGACATAGAGACACAGGGCTTTTTACGCAAGGTCGTGAAACGCTCAGGAGAAATAGCAGACTATGACCGGAATAAAATTGAATCTGCCATAGGAAAAGCCATACTCGCCGTGGAAGGCCGCAAGAATCCGGACAAAGCCGCTCACCTGACCAATGACGTTGAGGAGCACCTGAGGGTACTTCTTGCAGGCAGAAGGGCCCACTCAATTCCAGCAATCGAGGAAATCCAGGACACAGTTGAGAACGTGCTCATCGAGAACAAGGAAGTCGAGATTGCAAAGGCATACATCCTTTACCGCGAGCGCCACAACGCAATGAGGGATGCAAAGAACCTGATGCTGGACATCTCCAAGACAATGGACGGATACCTGCAGCAGAGCGACTGGCGGGTCAACGAGAACGCAAACGTCAACTTCTCCCTTGGAGGCCTCATACTCCATAACTCAGGAACAATCACGGCCAACTACTGGCTGAAGAACATATATACCCCGGAAATCGCTAAGGCACACCAGGACTGCGCGTTCCACATACACGACCTGTCCATGTTCAGCGGATATTGCGCGGGTTGGAGCCTAAGGCAGCTCATCAAGGAAGGTCTGGGCGGTGTTCCCGACAAGATCACTTCAAAGCCAGCAAGCCACCTCAGCACCCTTGTAAACCAGATGGTGAACTTTCTGGGCGTCCTGCAGAATGAATGGGCAGGTGCTCAGGCATTCTCATCGTTCGATACATATCTTGCACCATTTGTAAAGGCTGATAATCTGAGTGAGACAGAGGTAAGGCAGTGCATCCAGAGCTACCTCTTCGGAATAAACACCCCGAGCAGATGGGGAAGCCAGGCCCCGTTCACAAACATTACGCTTGACTGGACATGCCCCGCGGACTTAAAGAACGAGAAAGCCATAGTCGGCGGAAAAGAGATGAATTTCACATACGGTGACTGTCAGAAAGAGATGGACGTCATCAACAAGGTATTCATAGAGCTCATGCTTGAGGGAGACTCAGCAGGCCGCGGTTTCGGCTATCCGATTCCGACATACAACATCACGAGCGACTTTAACTGGGACAGCGAGAATGCCCAGCTTCTGTTCAAGATGACATCACAGTACGGCACACCCTACTTCCAGAACTTCATCAACTCTGACCTGGATCCAAGCGACGTGCGCTCAATGTGCTGCAGGCTCAGGCTTGACAAACGCGAGCTCAGGAAAAGAGGCGGCGGACTTTTTGGTTCCGATGAGTTTACAGGCAGCCTTGGTGTCGTTACAATCAACCTTCCGCAGATAGGCTATCTTGCAAATGACGAGAAGGAATTCTACGAGCGTCTTGACCACCTGATGGATCTTGCACGTGACAGCCTCCGCATAAAGAGAAAAGTCATACAGAGGCTTCTTGACGGAGGTCTTTTCCCGTATACCAGACGTTACCTCAAGACACTCAACAACCACTTCAACACGATAGGTCTTTGCGGCATGAACGAATGCTGCCTTAACTTCCTTGGAGTGAACATAGCAGATCCAAAGGGAAAGGAATTCGCATGCCAGGTTCTTGACCACATGAGGTCCAGGATGCAGGACTATCAGGAGAAAACAGGAGAACTGTTCAACCTGGAGGCAACACCCGCAGAAAGCACGTCATACAGGCTTGCACGTCATGACATACAGAATTACCCGGACATCATAACAAGCGGCACCGATGACCCGTTCTACACAAACAGCACGCAGCTTCCGGTAGACTACACCGCCGACATCTTTGAGGCCCTTGACCATCAGGAGGCACTGCAGACACGCTATACAGGCGGAACAGTATTCCACACGTTCGTAGGACAGCAGATAACCGACTGGAAAGTATGCAGGGACCTTGTGCGTACCATGCTTTCAAATTACAGGATTCCGTATGTGACCATAAGCCCGATTTATTCAATATGCAAAAAGCACGGATACATTCCGGGAGAGCATTTTGAATGTCCGAAGTGCAAGGCAGAGAAACAGGCCTTCCTCAAGGCAAAGCTTGTGGCACTGCAGAACGAAAAAGAACAGGCAAGGATTTCACAGGCATGAAAATCCACATTATTACCGATAATATAGTTAGGGAGGATAGATTATGAGGACAATAGCAGAGATTGATGCAGAAATTGCAGAAACCCAGCAGGAATTGGATACAGTGCGCGGAGATGAGACAGAAGTTTACGCACGCATTGTAGGTTACTACCGTTCAGTCCGCAACTGGAACAAGGGAAAGCGCGACGAGTATAACCTCAGGCTTTCTTTTGCAGTACCGGAAAACCTGGCAGAGCCTGTCAGAGCAGATGCTTCCGAATGTCACAAAGAAACAGACTTCAGCTCAGCATCAATGTCCAAGGCAGCAATCACAAGCTATGAGCTCTTTACAAGGGCCACATGTCCGCATTGTCCTGCTGTAAAACAGTATCTTGCAGACGTAGCTCTGTCCGGAACCCACATAGACGTAGACACAGACCAGGGACTTGCAGAGGCAGCCGCCAAGGGAGTTCTTGCAACTCCGACAGTCATCTTCTATGACAGTGCCAGATGTGAGATTGCACGAGCACACAATACGACAGAAATCGAGGCAGTGCTTGCAGCCCACACAGAACCAGCAGCCTCCATTGCGTGAATAGATGCAGGATTTATTGAACAGCCCGGCGGGAACACTTATAAAAACATCACTGGTTGATTTTCCAGAACGTGTTGCAGCCGCCGTGTTCCTGAAAGGCTGTCCCATACGATGTCCATACTGCTACAACATCTCTTTGATCGGCGACACTGAAAGCAGTACTGATTTTGCAGAAGAAAATGAATTCGTAAGTTTATCAGATATTTTTGCCCATCTTGAAAAAAGAAAAAATGTACTTTCGGGGCTTGCAATTTCCGGTGGTGAGCCTCTTGAAAACCCTCGCCTTGTTCCTCTGATAAAAAAAGCACGGGAACTGGGATACAAAATCAAGCTTGACACAAACGGACTTTTTCCTCAAAAGCTGAAGGACTTATGCGATGCTCCTTTGACACGACCCGACTATATCGCAATGGACATAAAGACATCCCCGGACCGCTACGGATTGTTCTGCCCCGATAAAAACAGGGCACAGGATTTCTCAAAGGTCTACGAGAAAAACATACTGGCATCCATTTCCATAATCTCAGGTTTCCCGGTAGAATGCAGGGAATTCAGGACGGTGCTGGTTCCGGCTCTGGTTGATGAGGCTGACATAGAAAAAATCTCAGGAATAATTCCACATGACTCAAGGTGGTATCTTGCACAGTTTCAAAACCAGTCATGCCTGGATCCAGAGTATTGCAAGATTGAGCCGTATTCAGCTGAACAAACTGAAAAACTTGTGGAGCTTGCAAGGAAAACACATCCGCTTGCACAACTCCGATAAAAACCGGGCAAAAAAAAACTCCTGCCTGGAAAAACAAACAGGAGCTATAGTGGCGAGTGGGATCGAACCACTGACATACGGAATATGAGTCCGTTGTTCTACCGACTGGACTACGCCACCACGAATGTAAGAAATATATCATAAACAGATTTTCATGTCAAGACATAGATTCAGAACTTCTGCAAATCTTTCCGAATCAATGTGGCAACAACAGAAAAAACAAATAGCCTTTTCCTTGACGTAAGCGAAACTTAATTTTATAATATATAGGTATGACAAAGAATCCTGTTTTGAAAAAAATTTATATCCTCATTCTTGGACTTTTTCTTACGGGAATCTCTGTTTTTGCACGTGACACAGTTGACACCACCGACTATTATAAACTGGCCCAGACAGGAACTGTAAAAGAAATTGTTGATGCATTCAAAAAGAATCCAGATCTCAGCAAGCAGGTTTTCGGTCTGCAGCGGGAAACATTCCTGATGATGGTCCTCCATTACGACAGGGAACTTGACATAATAAAAAAGGTTCTGCAAGGAGACTGTTCGGTAAACGCCGTCACAGAGGATCAGAAAACTCCGGTTATCTATGCCGCCCAATATACCACCCATCCAGAGGTTCTTGAATATATAATTAAAGCGGGTACAATTTTTGGTCTCGGAACAAAATCCAGGGTAACAAAAATCGATAATCACGGAATGACAGCCTTTGATTACGCACGGCTTAACCCTACCCCTGGTTTGATAGAAATACTTGAAAAATATGGCAAGGAACCTTCCGAGGAGAAAAAGGACAAGGCCAACAAGGACAAGCAGCAGTACGGATATGTAAACACAGATAAAAGCGGCACAACATCCGTATCACTTGGAGAAGGAAAAACCGTTACTGAAGAAGAAAAAAAGCCAAAGGAACCGGAACCCGAATACACTGAACCAGAGCCTGAGCACATCAAGCCAGAGCCTGAACACACAGAACCCGAACCTGAATACACTGAACCGGAACCAGAATACACTGACCCCGAACCTGAATACACTGAACCTGAGCCAGAATACATCGAGCCCGAGCCTGAGTACATCGAACCTGAACCCGAGTACATTGAACCAGAGCCTGAGTACATCGAACCTGAGCCTGAGTACATCGAGCCGGAGCCAGAATACACAGAGCCCGAGCCTGAGTACATCGAGCCTGAGCCTGAGTACATCGAGCCTAAGCCTGAGTACATTGAGCCGGAACCGGAGTATATTGAACCGGAACCCGAGTACATCGAGCCGGAGCCTGAGTATATTGAACCCGAACCAGAGCACATCGAGCCAGAGCCGGAATACATTGAACCGGAGCCAGAACCTCTTATCCTTGAGACTGTTGAAGAAGAAGAACTTGAGCCTATTATTATTCAGACAGAACCGGAGCCTGAGCCACAGCCAGAACCGGAATACACAGAGCCTGAGCCGGAGTTCATCCACCCGGAACCAGAGCCTCTTGTCCTTGAGACTGTTGAGGAAGAAGAGCTTGAGCCTGTTATTATTCATACCGAACCGGAGCCGGAACCTCAGCCAGAGCCAGAACCAGAATACACAGAGCCTGAGCCGGAGTACATCCAGCCGGAACCGGAGCCGATAAAAGAGGACAAGACAACTCAAGAACCGGAGCCTGTAGCCATAGTCACCGAGCCGAAGACACAAGAGAAACCAAAAACTGAGCGTCCGAAAGAGACTATCTATGACTATATCGAGGAAGATAGCATAGAGCCTGAACCAGAGGAAAAGACCTCAAAACTGGCCGATACCGCGGATGAATACGGCGTCACACAGCTTATGAGGGCTGCAATGGCAGGAAACGACTGGCAGGTCCGCACGCTGATTGAATCCGGTGCCGACGTAAACGCACGGGATGTTGACGGATGGACGGCACTCATGTATGCCTCACGCTACCAGCAGAATGTCAATATTGTAAAGAACCTTATCGAAAACGGAGCATATGTACGTGTAAGGAACAAGTACAATGTCACACCACTTCTTATGGCGGCAGAATACTCACAAAACCCAGAGATTCTCTCCATACTGCTTGAAGACCGCTCTGCTGCAGACGAAGAAGTATTCAAGGCATTTATACTTACGATCTCCAGCACGCAGACTCCAGTGGATATCACAAAATCAAAGCTTGAGCTTTTCTTTGAGAAAGGCGTTGCAATCAACAGGATTTGGAAAGGCAAGACACCTCTTATGTATGCATGCCATTATTCAACAAGCACAGAGATAATCCAGCTTCTGCTTGATCAGGGAGCCAAGACCTCTATAAGAGATTCATCTGGAAAAACGGCTTTCGACTATGCAAAGGAAAACCGTGCGCTTGAACATGACGCAAGCTATTGGGCATTGAACGGAGGACAGTAAGGCATGCGTATCACGGGAGGAATGCTCAAGGGAAGAACCACCACAGTACCAGACGGAAAAATGGCCATCAGACCTGCCATGGACAGGATGAGGGAATCAATATTCGACATAATCGGACCTTCACTGCCCGGTAAATCATTCCTGGATCTGTTCAGCGGATCAGGTACAATCGCTATAGAGGCAGTGTCTCACGGAGCATCATCGGTTTCTCTCTGTGAAATGGATAAATCCAAGGCAAGAATCGTGCTCAAGAACGTTGCCATGTGCGAGGAAGTCGGTGTAAGGGTGAACTGTCATTTTATGGCCGTGGAACTGTTTTTAAAACGATGCAAGGAAAAATTCGACTACATCTTCTTTGATCCGCCATTTCCGTACAAATACCGAAAGGAACTCCTGGAAACAGCGGATGCACGCTCTATGCTGAATCCTGGCGGCACACTGTTGATTCATTACCCGCACGAGGATCCCCTTCCTGAAAAAATAGGAAATCTTGAACGTACAGATCACAGGGTCTACGGGCGTTCAATAGTGGATTTTTATAAAAATTTGCAAAACCAGCAGATTCTACAGTCAAACGAGTAAAAAACCCTTGACAAAATCTGTTTTCGAGTTAAAATTATATATATAAAGGATAAGTATGGATGAAGATTTAAAAAAACAAATCGACAGCAAGCAAGGTAAAGAAGGTTTCATAAAAGTTACCGATGAACCTGTATCCGGACTTTCTTCACAACAAAAGGTTGTATTGATACGCAAGGCCAACGAGTTGTTCAACAAAGGCGAATATGACATGGCAGAGCGGATTTATATTACCACAGGATACTCTGACGGACTTACACGATGTGGTGATGTCTATGCGGAGAAAAAACAGTATATGCAGGCCTTAAAGTTATATCTTTTGGCACATAATAAAAGAAAATCAGATCCGTTAATTGAAAAACTTTCTGCAATGGTTTCTGTAATGCTACAAAGTGAGGATTAAAAATGAGTGATATCGAGACAAGCAACGAGCAAAACAAACCGATGAGTGACGTCTTTGATGATGCATCAATGGCTTTCATCGACATCAAGCCAGAAGACGGTATAGCGACTGAAATATCAGAATTATCCAAAAAGGGATATGTCTACCTCAAGGACAACAGGATTGACGAGGCAATTGAATCCTTCAAGCAGATTCTTGAAATCGAGGACAACAACAACTATGCCCTTGTAGGACTTGGAGACAGCGAGAGAAAGCAGAACCACTTCAAGGAAGCCATCGACTACTATACAAAATGCCTTTCCTTTCATCCGGGCAACAATTACGCTCTTTTCGGTCTGGCAGACTGCTACAAGGCACTCAATCAGTACCATAAGGCAATAACCATTTGGGAGCAGTATCTTGTACACGACGACAGGAACATCACAGTCCTTACACGTGTTGCAGATGCCTACAGAAAGATCCGTGACTTCAAGAAATCAAAGCAGCTCTATCTTCAGGTCCTTGACATGGAGGAAAACAATGCCTATGCCTTGATAGGTCTCGGTCACCTTCATTATGACTTCAAGGAATACAAGGATGCCCTCTTCTACTGGACACGCATGCTTGAGGTAAATCCGCAGAATGTTGATATCCGCGTACTGACATCAATAGGAAACTGCCACAGAAAGCTCAAGACTTTTGACAAGGGACTCACATATTTTGAGCGTGCCCTGGAGATGGATCCGAAGAATTTCTATGCGTTATTTGGCCTTGCTGACTGTTACCGTGGCCTTAACCAGCAGTTCCGTTCTGTTGAATACTGGAACAAGATTCTTGAGATAGACCCAAGGAACAAGGTTATCCTGACACGTGCAGGTGACGCCTACAGGAATACCGGAGACTACAAGACCGCCGCAGATTATTACAACCGGGCCATGGACATAGACTTTGACATCTATGCTGCTCTTGGACTGGCACTTATCTGTAAGGGTGAAGGCCGATATGAGGAAGCAATCAAGCGCCTTGAGACCCTGATACGCGACGACGAAAAGAATTACAGGCTTTACATTGACCTGGCAGACTGCTACGTCAAGCTTGGAAAGAAGGACAAGGCCGCAGAGGCACTTCAGTCTTTCCAGAAGCTGGGCATCAGAAGTCAGGCAATCAACGAGATGCTGGCTAAGCTCCAGGAATCAAAGAAATAAGCTATAATGACTTCAAAAATCTGCATCTCAGGCCTTCTTTCTGAAGAAATATGCTCTGAACTAGACATTCAGCCGGCTTTCCGTGGTCGGCAGATATTCCAGTGGATTTCCAAGGGAGCGATGTCTTTTCAGGAAATGACAAACATCGACAAGGCAACAAGGGAAAAACTTGAGGCCAAGGCATGCATTTACTCAAGCTCAGTAACAGACATACTCAGGGACAAGGACGGTACCATAAAGCTCCAGATAACACTTGATGACGGACGTGCCATAGAGACTGTCCTCCTAACCGACAGGGAAGGCCGAAAAACTGCCTGTGTAAGCTGTCAGGCGGGATGCGGAATGGGCTGCAGATTCTGTCAGACTGGAACACTGGGATTTGGCAGGAACCTGAGTGCAGGTGAGATTGTCCAGGAATTCTTTATGCTGGAAAAAGAGGCAGGTACCCTTGACAACATCGTGTTCATGGGAATGGGGGAACCGATGCAGAATCTGGATGCAATAAGAAAAGCCATTTCCATACTTGCAAGCAAGGAAGGCCGTAACCTCAGTACCAGACGCATAACCCTGAGCACCTGCGGACTTATCAAAGGCATATATGAACTTGCAGACAAGGGACCATCCATACGTCTTGCCGTCTCCCTTACCACAGCTGATCCCATCCTGAGGGAAGAGCTTATGCCCGTATCAAAAGCAAATCCACTTCCGGACCTGAAGAAAGCGATACAGTATTACACGGAAAAAACAGGCATGAGGATAACCCTTGAAGCTGCCCTTCTGTCAGGTCAGAACACAGGAAAGGAAAGTGCCGAGCGCCTGATTGAATTTGCAAGGGGACTGGACGCATACATAAACCTTATTCCGTGGAACCCGGTGCCAAACCTGCCCTTCTCAACTCCTACAAGTGCCGAGTGCAGGTCATTCGTCCACATTCTCGAGAATGCCGGATTAAACGTGAACCTCAGGACAAGACGTGGAGCAGAAATAGGCGGTGCATGCGGTCAGCTAGGTCGTTCAAGCACGACAAATATAAATAGCACAATTTAAATTTAATTCAATATAAAAATTAAATAATAATAACGTTTTAAGTCTATTTTAATTAAAAATATGTCATTTTTCTTCTAAATACCACTTGAAATAATTTTTTTCCTCTAGTATAATGATATTTGATTGAACCTTAAGGTTGAATCCCTGGATTAAATCGCTAGGAGTCACGATAATGCAGAAAAGATATATGTAGCCGGAATGGACGATGATGCAACCGCAGCAAAAGTAGACGGTGCAGTAAAAGCTGTGGCAGGAGTTACATCAGTTTCCTCTGTTGCCGCAAAATGTCAGGTATGTGTTGACTTTGACGAAGGCACTGCCGGTATCGAGGATGCCATAAATGCAGCAATATCTTCTGTGGGAGTTGCAGTTCTCGGCTAAAGTGTAAAAAAGCCTATGATTCCTTTTGCTTGTACAAAGGCTTAGTTTACATTTTTATATTTCTTTA
>JAGCYQ010000199.1 GCA_017960765.1 Treponema sp. | reverse complement strand
TTCTCAAACAGTTTCGTTGGGTGGTTAAAAAATCACAAAACAAAATATCATCTTTAAAATCCTCAAGATATTTATCTAAATTTTTTAATTCTACTTCGCCATTTTTAATGAAATCAATCACGTTATCTTTACCCATCTTATTATAGAATTCAGAGTGGTAATTTCGGCCTTCTTCATTCTTTTGGTTTTTACTATTTATAATCTTAAAAGATAATAATAATAATAATAATAGAACTGAAATTGGGAAAATAAGGATTTTTAGAGTTCTTCTGGTCTTCATAACACTACTCATATTGCACACCCCATTTTTCCCAAAAATCTTTAAATTTTTCTGGCCTATTATATTCATTACAGTATTGTCGATAAGCATCAATGTAATTAACGGATTTATGAGACAGAAGTTTTCCTCCATCAGTTAATGTTGGAATCCTTTCAGGAAACATATTCTCCCATTCTGAAAGCGATATATTTTCAAACGATAAACAATCTTTATGTCTAACAAAAGGATCAAGAGGATAGAAATGTTGATAAAGATTCTTTTTATTTGCACCAATCTCGTAAAGTAAAAGAGATTTTTGATCCATCAAAAAATCAGAAAACAAAACATCATCTTTATAACAATCTATTAGCACATCAAGATTTCTGATTTCATTCTGTGCTGTTACTAGATAATCAGCACTTCCAGCATCTGGAACAGTATAATTATTTCCACTCTTGTCAAAATGATATTTAATAGGACTGAGTATAAATGTTGCTGCTCCGCCAGTTACCGTATCGACAGTTCCCACAGCTTCTGAAATTTTATCAGTTTGCTGATCTGTCGTTGTAAAACCTTGGGTGAAACAAGAAATATATCTTCTATCACCATTTTCACTAGATAAAGAATCATAGAATAAAGAACTGGCCACATCAATAGCAGCTTTAGCAGTCTTTGCTATATCTTTTCTTCCATCTGGATCAATATATTTCACCGGATTGTTCCCACCATAGTGATACAAACTCAAATTCACATGATTGTAAATACCCCCGCACCCAGCATCAGAGCCGCTTGCATACTCCCCCAAGGCCGGATCCACGCTGAGCCAGCGGCTGTACTTGGGATCCAGGTATCGTGCACCATTGGAATTTTGAAAAAAAATTTCCCCGTGAGGGTAAAAAACTCGTTTAAAAAATTTCCGATCAATTGTATTGTCATATAAAATAAATGAATATTTTATAAGGAATAAGGAGAGTTCTTGGAATGTATAAAAAATATTGTTGTGGTCTGCTGATTCATTTGTAGTCATCAGTAATATGAGAAGTTTTTGCTTTTTCATCATTCGTAGCTCACTCATATTGTTTCCATCCGTTTTATTTCTGCTCAGCATTATTCTACCAAATTTTTGATAAGACGGTCAACTTGAGAAAGGTATTCCTCATCTACCATCTCAAAAATGTCGTGTTCCCTTGGATGATGCTTTCTGAAAATTCTGTAAAGACCATCAGTCTGGACATGGGTATATCTAACTGTAGTTTCTATGTTCTTATGTCCAAGAAGTTCTTGTACATGTCTGACGCTTGCACCGTTGTCAAGAAGATGCGTTGCAGTAGAATGTCTTATGGAGTGAGTTGAGATGTCATGGCTGTCCATCCCGAATCTTCTCAGATATTCCCTGAAGATTCTGCTAACATTATTTCTCCTCATGGGTTTCTGAAATCCCTTTGCGCGCAATCCAAGAAAAACATGGCCGTCAACATTGTTTAATCTTTCTGCAAGGTACAACTTGAGGAATTCTATTGCTACGTGAGAGATTGGAACAATCCTGTCCCTGTCGAATTTTCCGCGAACAATCGCTTCCCTGCTGTCAAAATTTATGTCACCTATTTTCAAGGAACATGCCTCGTTGCCCCTAAGACCCGATGAGTATATCAGCTCAAATATCGTCCTGTCCCTAAGGCCTTGTGGAGTAGAAGTATCGATGCTCTCAAGAAACACACTTATTTCCCTTTGGGAAAGTGGTCTTCTTAGAATCTTCTTTCCATTCTTTATCTTGTAATCAAGCGCATGAAACGGATTCTCGGATATAAATCCCTGTATATATAGCATGGAGTATATATGCTTTACCGCCGAGAGCTTTGAATTCATTGTTGACATGCTAAGTTTCCCTCCACCTGGATTTGCCGACTCTAAATGCATGACAAAATTCCTGTATGAAAGCAGTTCCTTTTTACCCAGAACCGTTATATCATCGAAACCTCTACTTGAAGTCCATGAATAAAACTGTTTGATGCCTCTGTTTATTTCATTTACATAATTCTTGTTGAAACGGTTTGAGAACATCATCTCATTAACGGACTCAAGCATGAGCCTCTTTAATTCATCACTTTCCATACTATGTCCTCACAATCCCCAGATGTTGACGCGGATGGTATCTGTCAAAACTTTCCTTTAGGTCATCCGCATAAACTTTTGTGTAGATCTGGGTGGATGAAAGCTTTTCGTGCCCCAGTATTGCCTGTATATGCCTCATGTCGCAGCCGCTTCTTAGAAGATGGGTCCCAAGTGAATGACGGAAACCATGGCTTGTGATTACGGGTATCTCAAGCTCATGGCAAATTGTTCTTAACCTCTTGTTCAGCATCAGCATAAGTGAGCCAGTTTTTCCTGAGAAAACAGTATTCCTTTTTCCGCCATAAAGAATCCTGTCCGTAATGCTTTTTCCCTTCTTCAGATAAAGCATCAGGATCTCCGACGCATACTCAGACATAAAGGCAATACGGCTTTTCCCTCCCTTTCCGTATCTGACGTATACATGGCGTAATTCAAAATTCACATCAGATGGCCTGAGTGACGCTGCCTCATCTATCCTAAGTCCTGTTGAATACATGAATTCAGAAAGTATATGGCAGATATAAAGCCTCGCCTTTTCCTTTTTCGTCTTGCCGCTGTTAAAACGCTTAAGTCTTTCCAAGAGCCTTTCCATCTGACCCTCCGTAAGAACATTTCGGCTGATGTGAGAAGGAATTCTGGGATATTTAATCTCCTTAAATGGATTTGTACTAACGGTCTCCCTCTCAAGAAGGTATTTGTAAAAGCGTCTGGCAGTCTTTATGTAATTGCAGATTGTACCCTGTGAGATAAGGTCCCCGTTGATGTTTCTTTTTCCAGAAATGTCGTTTTTGAATTCCATGGCATGCAGAATATGTACATCCTGCGGCATAAGGTTCTTTTCCTCAAGCCAGCCTAAGAAACGTCTTGTCAGTCCCTCAAGGCTTTTATATCCCTGCAAACTCATTCCAGGCCTCTCGTACTCAAGGTATTCCTCATAAAGAGATACATAAGGTTTGGTTAAAACATATCTCATTGTTCATTCTATTTTTCTACGTATCATAAATAGTAATACAGTTTTAAGAGAACTTCAATCAAAAAAAGTAATAAGAATGTAACATCTTTGTCACATCCTTGTCATATTTGTAATGATGCGACTTTTAAGGGAACAATATCCCCCAGGACTTCGTTGCTATTAGACCAGTGTGTCCTTCCATGCCTGGAATTCCTCCTGTGTTGTGATGACCAGTGCTTCATCGTAGATTGTGAGGAACTGCTTTTTGTCTGTAACACCGATTATTTTAAAGACATCTCGGATTCTGTTACGCATCGTACCTTCCGCAACGGAAGTCTGATTTGCTATGGCTGAATATTTGTCCCTGTTAAGAATCATCTTGAGCCACACGACATCACGGTCATTAAGGGAGCCGTCCGACATGAACTTGCGCAAGTCAAGGATTTTACGCCCCAAGATGGAATGTTTGGATTCCAGCTGGTATTTAGCAAATATCAAGATTATCACCAATACAATTAGTGAGTATCCTACAACATCAAAAAGTTTTTCTTCAAATACTTCAAAACCATAAATAAGGTTTATGAGCATTAGCAATACGAAACTTATGGTGATGCAAAATATTTTTGTTTTTTTCCATTTTTTGAAGAAATCCTGTGCATATAGAGAGACAAGGAATAGGATAAACATGAAAAATCCTATTCCTATATCTGGAGGGGAAAGTATTAGATTGAGTATAGCATAAACGATGCTGATTGTTGCACAGAAAGCAAGTTTTTCAGGCTTAACGAGAAGTATGCCAAAGCAAGATGCCGTAATGAGGTTAAGAATAGTAAAGGCTATTTCCTCAATCGTAACGGAAGACTGCTTTAATGCGATTATATTCCAAATCGCACCGCGTAATAAAACAATAATTGCTACAAAAGATAGAACCCTTACTGTTTTTTCATAGAAACTGGAAAAAGATATTTTTTTCATATCCAAAATATCCTACATTACCATCGTTGACCGCCTGGTCCATAAAATATTCCGTCCAGCATAGCGTTATGGTAATTCTTTATCTTTGCTTCAAGAAGTTTTTCTGCGGCATCGTAATCCCATGCACCGGAGTTCAGGGGGTTGTAGATTCCATTTGCTGCATCTGCTTCCTTAGAAGCCTTGTATCCCTTTAACATGATAAAGGCAAGCATGTCCATGCCGTGTTCGATGACTTTCTTATCACCGCCGTTAAAATGCGAAATCATTTCAAGACGTTTATAAAGTGATTCATCGTCAGATTTCAAATGAGAACAGAATTTTTGAAATCCTCTGATTTCCGCCATGTACGCACACAAGTGAAGTATTGCAGTACGTTCCGCTTCCTCACAACCGGCGGCAAATGGTATTGCTGCGATAATGCGTGCGGTTTTGCTTTGGTAAAGACGCTCTGTTTCAGATTCAGTAAGTTTGAAGACAGATTTAATTTCTTCTACAAGATAATTCCATTCAGGAATCTCAAGATTGGTGGATTTAATGAATGCGGTATTTTTCATAAATATATCTCCTTGTAAAAAATGTTAATATAGTTTCCATAGAATTTCAAGCAAAAAATGTAATTAGGATGTAATATCTATGTCACATCTTTGTAATAACTGGAGTTTTTTGACTTGTAAAATTTCGAAAGTGAGTGATAATCTTCGACGTGTGGTTGTGATTTTCCTGTAAAAATGCTGAGGGGTCTAACTTTACGCGGAGGCAAAGGTGAAAAACGTAAGGCCTGCGTTTGCGGGTGCCGTCATCATTTTCTTATTCTCATTCGGACTGGTCCATGCCCAGGACGGCGGCTCAATTACCGTCACACGGACCGGCGACAGCTTCACCTGCAGCATTCAGAAGGCCTCCTTCGTCAACGCCATGGACACGCTGTTCAGCAAAGGCGGAAGGGAATACGCTCTTCTATCCAAACCGAACATCAGCCTTGAGAACATGACATACTCCGACAAGGAATTCGACGCGCTGCTTGCCATCATTCTTTCCCAGTGCAGCTGCGACTATACCTTAAGCGGCGGCGTGTACTACATCTACGAGATCCAGAAGAAGGACGTCGTAAAGCAGCTCAAGGAGACGAGAATCATCCGCCTTGAGTACATAAGCCTTGATTCCCTCACAGCCATGCTCCCGAACGATTTGAACGCCACGTCATTCATGAGGCAGGACAAGGCCGGCAACTCGGTAATACTTACGGGAAGCCCATCGGAGATAAATCCCATAGAGGAATTCATAAAGAAAATCGACGTGGCAGACGGCAGGATGCAGAACAGGAGCATAAAGCTCAGGTACATAAGGAGCGACGAGCTCATGAGGAACCTGCCTCCGTCGGTCACCAAGACAAACATCACGGAAACCAACCAGAGCGAGATAGTCTTCTTCTCAGGAACGGAAAGACAGTACGAGGAGTTTCTGCAGGAGCTGGCACTGATTGACCAGCCCAAGAGGCAGATAAAGTATCAGCTGCTGGTGATTCAGATGCAGAAGACCGAGGGCAACAACTGGGGAACATCGCTCAGCACAGGAAGCACCTCCGACGAGTCAGGGTATTCCTGGACCGGAATGCTCTCAAACATCTTCAACATCAACTTTGACATAATAGCAAAGTTCGGGCTGCAGTTCGCGGGAAGCCTGAATGCCGAGCTTTCAGAGGGGAAATCCCGGGTTCTTGCAGACACTACCCTCAACGGACTGAGCGGCGAGCAGGTGACATTCTCCAACACAAACACATACCGCTACAGGGACATAATCGTTGACTCCAAGGGAGACCTGTACACGAGCACCACGCGCGAGATAATGAGCGGCCTTACGCTTTCCATAAACGGATGGGCAAGCGGAGACGGCATGGTGACCGTCAAGGTTGATGCCCAGGTCTCAAAGCAGGGAAGCTCCGACTCCTCATCGGGAAAGAGCACCACGGACACTGCGGCTCCTCCGTCCACATCAGAGAAGAAGGTCAGCACCAACGTACGCACCAGAAGCGGAGAGCCTGTCGTAATCGGAGGCCTTTTCCAGCAGGAGGAGGACGTGTCGGAGAAGAAGGTTCCGTTTCTTGGCGCAATTCCTCTTATCGGAAACCTGTTCAAGAGCCGGCAGGTCACGATGGCGGAAAGCGAGTTCGTTATCTACCTGATTCCTTTTGTAGAGGCAGAAGCAGAAGGCACCCTTAGTGAGAGGGAGAACCTTGAGCGGCTGAGAAAAAAATATCCGGAGGCAGTAGATGAGGATGCCTAGGATTCATGCTGCTCTTATTCTGATTCTACTGTCCCTCTCATTAAATTCATGCGTGCTCTCGCCTGAAAAGAAAATCGACTCTGTTTACGTCATGGTCTATGACTATGAGAACAACGAGGTCATGAACGTATCCATAAGCATAGACGGAAAGAAGATCGGGACAACCGACATCTACGGCAGGCTGATAATCACGCCGGACGATGAGAAGGAAAGCACCGTAAGGGCCGAGAAGGACGGTTATGAGAGCGTAGAGACAAAGGCATACATACGTCCGGGACAGCTGGTGTATTTCAGGATGGGAACCGGAGCATATTATGCAAAGATGGCCGAGCAGCTTCTTGACGGAGATGAGCCGGACAAGGCTCTGGAACTGATAGACAGGGCACTTGAGATTCAGGACAGGAAGGACTGGCGGTACCTGAGGAGCGTCATACTCAGGAGGCTCAGTGATGAGTAAAATGAGCGTCATCATCCTGTGCGTGCTTGCAGCCCTGCTTATCTCATCTCAGGTTTACCTTGGCCTTCAGATGCTCCGGCACAAAGAATCCCTTGAGGCGCTCATATCAAGGCTTGACGTTCAGGAAGAGAATGTTCATGCACGGCTTGACATGCTTGATGCAGAGGTACGGTCACTTACAGAGGCACAGGACCAGAATGCCGCTAAGATACATGAGGAGCTTGACGTACTGAGCGGCAAGGCCGATTCACTGTCGTCCCAGATAAACGGCATGAGGAGGACCTATGATGCCCTTTATGAGGAGCAGAAGAAAAAGACGCTTGACACGACCTCGCAGGACACTGCCATTGCCCAGATAAAGAAGGACGCTGAGGCTTATTTCTCCCAGAAGAACTATGCGGCGGCATACAGGGAATTCGTAAAGGTGCTTTCCTACCAGAAGGATGACATGGACAGCCTCCTTAAGAAAATGAAGAGCCTCTACTACAAGAACAGGGCTGACAGCTCAAAGTATTCCGAGATACTTGAGGACATCAGGATCCTCAAGGCAAACGGACACTGTGACAAAGAGGCAACGGAGATTGAGCGGATAATTCTTGCTGAACGGGAGGGACTCAATGACTAGAAGACCTGTTCCCTTCCTTCTGCTGCTTCTGATCCCTGCAATCCGCATGAATGCAGAGACGGTCCTTGTTGCACCCATGGCCGTCTACGACAAGGACAGCAATGCGATAAGCATGACCAGAAACCCGGCGGAAGAAATATTTGACGTCGTCTCCGATCACTGGTTCGAGGGAATGCTCACGTTCAGGATGGTGTCGTCCAGAAAATACGGCGAGATATACACTACGCTTGATGCAAACCGCTGCTGTGCGGCAGAGGATGCAGAGTACATCCTCTTCGGGTACGTTCAGCAGAACGAGGGAAGCTGGATTGCCAGCATGAAGCTGTATGATGCCAGCTCAAAGAAGACCGCCATGGAGTTCTTCTCAGGGGATGACCTGAATCATTACGAGAGGCTGATGGGGGACCTGAGCGAAAAAATCCTTGCAGGACTTGAGGAAGCGGCAGGACTCAACCGTAGTGACGTGCTCAATGCCAGGATAAGGCCTTTCGAAGCCAAGCTTCCCCTCTCAGCATTCTGGTGGAGCCCTGTTGCAGGAGGCTGGAACAAAAGGTTAACCGGTATTGCGGGTCTTGACATCCAGCTGGAGCTATACCCTAAGCAGCCCAAAATCTCCCCGGGAGGTCACTTGATCGACTTCTCCCTGCGTCCGGGAATCTCCGACTCATTCGCACTTGGAACAGATGGATCGTATCCCGTGATTTATGATGCCGTTTCAATCGTCCTACCGTTTTGCGCCCATTTCCACTTTGACATGAGGAATTCACTTTACATCGGAACCGGACCGTACTATGAGATACAGCTCATGTCGTACAGTCCGAAATACATGAGCGGAGAATTCCACTGGCAGAACATGTTCGGACTTGAGGCACTTGCAGGATATGAGTTTGCGGCAGGTGAGAACATCGACCTGTTCACGGAGGTCCGACTTGACTTTCACTTCAGCAGGGACTCGTATCTTGCCATAAAGACTGCGCTTGGTGCATCGTTCAGGCTTTACAGGGGGAAGCCATGAGAAAACTTTTATTTGTATTCACTGTCTTAGGCTCTCTTTTGATCTCCTCATGCTCGGACAATGCCTTTCAGGAGATGCTGTTCAGGACAACCGAAGATCCGTTTCAGGATGTCCCGGTTACGGACTCGCTTACCAAGGAACATACGGTTTATCTTTCATGGAAAGAGGACGAGGGCTGCGACACATTCCGCCTGATGAGGTCTTATGATCAGCCGGACCTCTACTTTACATGTATCTACGAGGGAACCGCTACAGAATATACTGATGAGAATCTTCCTGACGGTGACAAGTATGTATACAGGCTGGACAAAACAAGGGGCCGCAAAAAAGACTTTGTAGGAAATGCCTATGCCTACGGATACTCCTCAGACTGCAGAAGGGATATATGGGAGGACAATGACACGGAGGATAAGGCAATCCGACTGGAGCATGACCTTATATGCAACCTGCCATGCGTCCAGTACATCACGGACAGTAAAGAGGATCTGGACTGTGACTGGTTCTATGTGGAGATACCGCCGAGACGTATGGCAGGTATACTCGTAAAGCAGGAGGGTCTTTCCCAAGGTACCCCGACGAACCTTATGATACAGGTTTCAGGAGAAACAAGCCAGCAGATAGAACATGGAATAGAAGTGGCAATAAGTAATTCTACCGATGAGAAGAGGAATTATTACTTCAGGATCTTTCCGCGGACTACCGGACTGTTTGATACGGACATGATGACAGACATCGGATATACCGTTTCGCTCAGGCGGATAATAATCTATACAAATTAGTGAGGATTGACGGATGAAAATAATAAAACTGTTTCCGGTCCTGATCTTTATCCCTGTGCTTGCCTCATGCAATCTTACCGTCCATGACGGAGAAGACCAGGAGCCGGTGCCGGAGGAAATTCCCGCAATTGAGGAGGAGAACTCCCTGTACACAGATGAGACGGAAACAGGAATCTACATCTTCGAGACAAATGAAACCAGATATCTGAATAGAAACGGATACACTGCATGGACAACAAAAGATATAAACGAGGCTGACAGTTTTGAGCCGATCACCGTGAGCGTGATGAAACAGAGCGGAAGAAGCGAGGCCGGATTCGGAATCGTGTTCTGCGCACAGGAGATTGAGGGAAAGCCATTCCTCATCACCGTCCTGATAAACACTGACGGTCTTTACACTGTCGGGAAAGTTGTTGACGGGGTATTCAGCCACCTGAACAAGGGATGGCAGGGCTCCTATAACATAAACAGAGGCTACGGCATCAGGAACGTCATTAACGTCTCATACGACGATGACAAAAAATATTTCCTGCTTATGATTAACGGTAATGAGACTACCGTTTTCACAGTATCAGAAGATTTTACATTTAAAAACAGCAGGTCAGGATTCGTTACTGTAATAGCAAATAACGAGGACTTCCCGAGAAAACCGGTGAAGGTAACTTTTGAAAAAACAGGGCAGTAAAAAAGGAGATGCATATGCGCAAAAGACCGGTTGAAAAGGTGGAAACCAGCGGAAGGAGCAAATTCATTGCGGCACTGATGCTTGCAACATACATACTGGCAACAAGCCCGGCATCGATCTTTGCCGCCGGCATTGCGAATCATCACAGGTACCGTAAGGCTGCCATTGAGGTTGTTGAAAAGACCGAGGCACTCATAACCGTAAAGGACGGAGGAAAGATTGTACTCGGGGATGCATCCATAGAAATTCCTGAGGGTGCACTGAAAGAAGACACCGTAATAAGCATCTCTAGGCTTGCAAGGGTCGAGGACACCGGTGAAACCCTATACAACGCCATCCCCAGCTCAGGAGGCTACCGCTTCCTTCCTGCCGGAACGAAATTCGAGAAGGACGTAACGATAACACTGCCGTACAGCGCGGAGCTTAACTCAAAGCCGCAGAGCCTTGAGGAGCTTTACACCTATTTCTATGACACGGAAAGGAAATGCTGGACAAAGCTTGAGCGTCTTGAGGTGGATGAGGAGAACCTGAAGGTACGGTCATTGTCAAACCACTTCACCGACATGATAAACGCAACCCTTACTCTTCCTGAATCAGCCGGGCCTGTTGACGTGAACCTGAACTCAATAAAGAACCTTGAGGCCGCAAAGCCGGACGGCCACCTCATAAAATTCAACGCGCCCAATGCAGGCCCCATGGGTGACGCATCGTTCAGCTTTGAGCTGGGAATACCATCAGGCCGCCGCGGAATGCAGCCGCAGATCTCCATAAGCTACTCATCGGGAGGTGGAAACGGCATAATGGGACGTGGCTTTGACGTTAATTACGGAAGTACCGTCACTATCGACACAAGGAACGGACTGCCAAGATATGAAAGGCAGTATGACGCTTCTTTTCCGAATGACAAGTCAAACCTTGATACATACATGCTTGATGGAACTGCTCTCGAAATTGAAAACTATGAAGAAAAATCCAGCGGTATTTATGACATAACATACAGACCTTTAAAGGAATCATCATACAGCCGCATAAAGAGATATGGTGCCGGATCGGCGAATGACTGGTGGGAAGTGACGGACAAGAGCGGAACCAAGAGGATATATGCACAGGATAAATCCTCGTGTGTCGGAAAAGGAAAGAGGACTTTCACATGGAATCTTACCAAGGTTGAGGATGTACATGGAAACAACATCATATACGAATATGAGAAATCAGAAGATGGATATGTCTATCCAAAAGAAATATATTATACCGGATTTTCCGGCAACAAAGGAAATTACAGTGTAAGGTTCCAATACGATTACTCGAGGGTGGACGTAAGAATAGATGCACGCTCCAAGGAAATCATCAGCTGCAGGGGACTTCTTACAGGAATAACAACGCATTACAAAGGTTCTGGACAGTACAAAGGTATATCATGCAGGTATGATTCAGATGAAGCGATTCGCAGCTACATATTCAGCTACAGCGAGGGGCTTGCGAGGGAGAAGATGCTTTCATCCCTTAAAGTAAGCAACAATGCAGGAGACTTGTATGAATATACTTTTGATTACATTGAACCAAAGGTAACAGACGGAAAAGTAGAAATTTTTGATAAAGTAAAAGAGTGGAAAAATGGAACTTCAATTAAAACAGGCAGATCAGATAGCGGAGGTGCAAGTTTCAATACAAGCTCAGGTGCAGGTGTCGGAGAGATATCAGGTTCCTCTGATCTCCGGATTACAGGCGGCATACAGGGCAGTTTCTCAATTTCCAACAGTGATACCGAAAGTACTCTTGCAGACATAGACGGTGACGGGCGGCCTGATTATATTTTCATGGACGGAAACAGATTATGTTACAGACTCAATACATCAACAGGATTCTCAGATGAAGTAGGCATAGTATCAGTTGAGGAATTCATCCTGGATGACGAAGAATCAACTAACTTTACCATCGGCTGGAATGTTTATAGCGGTGTCGGATTAAAAACGTCGTATGTGTCTGATGCCGGTGTTACCTATTCAGATGTATTCCAAACAACTACTTCGAACTCAACTTCAATATTGGCCGATGTTGACAGCGACAGAAAAACCGACATAATACTTTCTGATAAAGACTATTACCTGAAAAATACCTCACAAGGTGAAACTATAAATTTTGTAAGGACAAGATACTCTGAAAGCAGTACATCTATCGGAAACAATGTGATGAAACTTACTGAAAAAGAGATACAGCAATACAAGGATATATATGCCGTACAGACTCCGTTCAGGCAATGGAAGGCTGAATATGACGGAATAATCGAAATATCGGAAAAAATGACTTATGCCGGTGATACTGATGGAAACAAAAGCGTTCAGTCACATGTTTACAAAGGAAATTCAGAAAGTGCAATCACTCCACTTGAAACGAATGTTTCACCAAAGAAACAGGTTTCAACTGCAAAGACCCAGATAGCGATATCCAAGGGTGAAAATTTATATTTCATAACTGAAACTGATGACCCCCTTGGATCGGATATTAACTATAACATAAAGATTAACTACAATGGAATAAAGGCATACAACAACAGAATTCCAGCTCCGGTATTCTTCCCTCAGAATTCGATGTCACAAAATCAAGAGGAGGAATCATTTGATACCCTTCTTGAGCAGAAAAGATTTCTTCCAGGAGCCTTTACCGAGAAGCAATTCAATGAACTCCTGAATTTGATATCAAATAGGATTTACTCTTTATTTACAGGAAGTTACTTTCAAAAATACGGATGTTCAAACGTCAAAGATCTCTATAAAAAGTTTGCATCGCTTTTTATACATGATATTACTTCTGGTCTTTACTTAATCCGAAACAACAACGATCCTGACCTCTTCGAACTGATATATACAGAACTTGAAGCCAAGAATATTCTGGAAGACTCATGGAAAAACTACGATCTTTTTGGTGTCACGGCTTACTATGATGAGAACGGATTATCCTATAGGCAGGAATCCTGTGCCATTGATGTCGGGCGGATCAGATCTGATAAAAACTGCGGTACTCAAATTGATGGCGGAAATACAATCATACTGGGGATGCTGGACGGCAATGTTCTGAGTGCATCCAGAAACGACAAAAAGGTGTTTTTAGATGGAAAAGTGACCAATGATTTTTCTGCGGAATTTGAAGAAGACAAAGAAAATGAAATCCTTACAGTATACCTGCTCAATAAGGAGAACCGTGAGAGAGTCAAGTATGAATTCACAGAATTTCATGATAAAGCCTTTAACTTGACTAAAGAAGAAATGCAGGCTGTTGTTGATGACTATTCATTTAATGGTGAATCTCTTGATGACGAGTACTGGAACTGGAATGAGAAGAAAGAGGCCGATGCCATAGAGGTTCTTAATGAATACGGCATGAGCGATGATGAGCAGTCAAGATTCCTTGACCTTGTCTATGAGAAAACCGTAGAAAAGATACCTGAAGAGGAAGATGAGACAGTAGCTTATACTAAAAAAGAAGATGTCCCACCTCAGGACCGTTCAGAAGCATCTGAAATACTGCATGATGTTAAATTCAGAAAGGTCTTAGACAATGACTTCCAATATTATTCCCTTTCGGATGAAGGCGAATATATTCTAAAAGAATGTTATGCTGTTGAAGATGAAAATAGATGTTCCTTAATTAACGTTTCAAAACTTATTGCTATATGCAGTGAGCATGGGTACGGTAAATACGGCTTTGTTCAGATCTCTATCGAGTATGACCGTGACGGCATGTATATCCTTGATAAAGAAAAAAAGATCCCGACACTCAGGATAGCCGAGGATTCCCCGAACATAAAAAAGGTTCGACTGTCCCCGGGTAAGACAGGATGGGATTCATTTACAGCATGGAACAACATCCTTCATGCAGAAGAAAATGCCATATACACTGACGACATGAATACGGTAAGGACTGAGCGTTTAGAAAAACTCCTTGCAGGTAGTCCTAACTGGTTTTTCGGTATCTGGATAGATGGCAGTACGGCTTTTAACGGGAAAAATATTGAGCAGATACTTGCACCTGTAAATCTCCAGAATTATGCGGATAGATATGCAGGGAAAAATCTTAAAGAAATGAGTGAAAGCGAGGC
>JAGCYQ010000198.1 GCA_017960765.1 Treponema sp. | reverse complement strand
TAGCAGACATCATTTACGATGCTGTTCCGTCAAAGTACAGGTACGGGCCGATACACCCCGCTACCAGGACTTTCCAGGCACTTCGGATCCGGGTTAATTCCGAGCTGAAGAGACTGCCTGATGCCTTGCACAATGCCTTTAATGTGCTTGCAGAGGGCGGAAAAATGGGCGTGATTACGTTTCATTCGCTTGAGGACAGGATCGTAAAAAATTATTTCCGTAACCTCGGAAAACAGTGTGTCTGCCCCCCGGAAGCTCCTGTATGTAAATGTGGGGGAATGCCTTGTGCACAGATTTTAACCCGTAAAGCGGTGCTGCCATCTGATGATGAGGTAAAGCAGAATTCACCGTCACGTAGCGCGAAACTGCGTGTGGTTAAAAAGATACGGGATGCTGATAAAATGCGTCTCCTGGGTGTGGAGGGAATTTGATGTCAAAAGTTGGATTTGTAGTAAGAATAGTTTGTGTATGCCTCGCCGCCATTTCAATTCCGGCCATGCTTTTAGTTGATGCTGTTCAGGCCCGTAAATACTCAGATTTAAGGAAACAGGTAATCAGTCTTGAGGAAAAGCAGTCAGAGCTTATCGAAGAGAACAAAAAGCTGATAACCGACATAAGCCTCTTGTCTTCTGCTGACAGAATTGAACGTCTGGCATCGGAAGAGCTTGGAATGCGTAAAGCGGAGACAGATGAGATAATTCGGGTTGAAATGAAGGATACAGTCAAATGAGTGGTGAAAACGGTGGAAAGTCGCTGCTGTCCTTGGATGAAGTCTTGGAAGCAACCGGCGGTGTGCATGTTCTAGGTTCCGGGGAGTTCTTTATTACGGGTGTTCAAACCGACAGCCGTAACGTAACAGAAGGAACTCTCTTTGTTCCTCTTCTTGGGGAAAAGCAGGACGGACATGACTATATTCCGCAGGCCCTGGAAAAAGGAGCGTCTTCTGTTTTCATCGCCATGTCATCATACGAGAAACGTCCAGATTACTTTACGGGTATTTCCCAGTCAAATCCGGACGTGATTTTTATTGCCGTTGAGAACACTATGCATGCCCTTCAAAAAGCCGCTGCAAGATATGTAGAGCATTTTCCTGATTTAATACGCATCGGTGTCACTGGCTCATCAGGTAAAACCACGGCAAAAGAAATACTTGCGTCAATACTTTCTCAGAAATACAATGTCGTTACAAATCCGGGAAACCTCAACAGTGAGACAGGTCTTCCTCTTTCTGTGTTTGCAATCCGTGAAGGCCACAAGGTCGGTTTGTTTGAGATGGGCATGAACAGAAGGAATGAGATGGCAGAGATAGCATCTGTACTCAAGCCTCGTTTTGCCCTTGTGACAAACATAGGAACTGCGCATATCGGCATCCTTGGAAGCAGACAGGCCATAGCAGAGGAAAAGGCACATGTATTCGATTATTTCAACAGCTTTGGAACTGCCTTTATTCCCCGTGATGATGACTTTGCAGATTTCCTTGCTGATTCTGTTGACGGTAATGTTGTGTTCTATGGTGACGGCCTTGATCAGAATGTCAAGTTCGTTAAGGATGAAGGTCTTGATGGAACTGAGTTCTCTGTTGACGGTATAAGCTGCCGCATCAAGTTACCCGGTTCATATAATTATAAGAATGCCCTTGGTGCGGTTGCTGTTGCCCGTCTTTTGGGGGTGAGCTCCATGGAGATAAAGGCCGGCCTTGAAAAAATGGAAGGTGCATTTGGCCGCAGTGAAGTTTTGCACGGAAAGTATACCGTTGTACAGGACTGCTATAATGCCAACCCCGATTCCATGGAAAAAGCCATAGAGCTGGTTTCCTCGCTTGAGACAAAAGACAGGAAGGTTTTTGTTCTGGGTGACATGCTTGAATTGGGCGATGCATCATGTGAGGCTCATACGAAAACAGGTGAGCTCTGCAGTCATTCAGGAGCGGATGCATTCTATTTTGTCGGTGCGGAGATGAAGGCCGCATATGATAAGCTGCTTTCTGACAATCCGTCTGCTTTTGCAAAATATTATCCTGAGTCCAGTGATGAATCAATCAGGCAGATTGCACAGGACATACAGAAGACAATGCCTGATTCAACCTGCGTGCTGATAAAAGGCTCACGTGGCATGAGGCTTGAGCGGCTTACTCCATTGTTGCAGGAGGAAAGCTGATGTCTAACTTCAGGATCAAGCCCGGTCTTTCCGGAGAAACCCATGAAAGGGACGGCATGTTCTTTTTGATCTCCGTTTTGATTTTGTGGGGCCTAGGAATTCTTACTCTCTTTGTCTGCACTCCTTCCACTGCAGAGCGTCTTTTTGTAAACAAATATTATTTTGTTACAAGGCAGCTGATTTTTTCTGCTGTGGGGTTTGTAGGCCTGATCTTTTTTGCAATCGTTCCGTTAAGGTTCATAAGGAAAATTCTTCCAGTGTTTGTGGTGGGAACTTTCCTTTCATGCTTTTTACCGCTTATTCCTAAAATCGGTACTACAAGTCATGGTGCATCACGCTGGGTAATAATTCCCCATGTCGGAGGATTCCAACCCTCTGAGTTTGCCAAGTTTGCCGTGGTCCTTTATCTTGCAAATCTCTTTGAGAAATACCTTGGCGGAACACATAAGGAAGAGAAGAACTTCCTGTATCCTCTGCTGGGGCTTTTTGCATTTGTAATCGTAGTTTTCCTGCAGAAGGACTTTTCTACCGGACTTTTTATTTTTGTTGTCGGAGTCATAATGTTCTTTGTCTCTGGTGCAAAAATGAACTGGTTTGTTCCACTTGTCCTTTTGGCAATTCCCTGTGTCATCTTTCTGATTGCCATTGAGCCCTACCGAATTGAACGCCTCATGTCTCATCTTCATCCTGATGAGTTTGAGCTGACAATCGGTTATCAGAGGAATGCCGCCGCACGTGCAATAGTAAACGGAGGCCTGTGGGGCAACGGAATGGGAAGCGGTTTGACTTCAATTCATATTCCGGAGATTCAGACTGACTATATTTTTGCCGGATGGTGCAATGCCATGGGACTTCTTGGAGTCGGCATTTATTTTGCACTTATCGTGTTCTTTTCCTGGCGCGGATATCTAATCTCTTTTTCTACCACAAACAGATTCTGCTGCTATGGTTCATTCGGATGCACTACAGTTATTCTGTTGCAGTCAATAATCAACATCGGGGTCGTATGCGGATTTTTGCCTACAACCGGTATTCCTCTTCCTTTCTTTTCTTCCGGAGGCTCTTCCCTGATTGTGACAATGGCGATGTGCGGATTTATCATAAACTGTTCGCATTCAACAGAAGATGACGGGGAATACATTTCAAATTATGAGGAAAATACAAAAACAAATTCAAAATTCGAGACTATTGGTGGAGTGGTGGTAGAAAACTATGAGTGATGCAGTGTATACGGATATTCCTTTTTCGGCATACGATGATTATTCAAGGCGGTCAAAGGAAGTGAAGGAAAAAAAGACCAAAGTAAAGAAAGACAAAAAGATAACGGTACTCAAGGTTTTCGTAATCGTAATTGCATTCCTGCTTCTTGCAGAGCTTTTTGTGATGACCATCATTGTACCTGGCTTTACGACGGTTCACATTCAGTTTACTGGTGTAAGCAAGATTTCCATGGAAAAACTGGAGTCAAAGGTTGGTGAGTTTGGAGGAAGCACCTGGATTCAGTTTGATACTGCAAAAGCCGTTTCTGTAATCGGTTCAATGCCAGAGGTTGAGCGTGTAACAGTGGACAAGCATTTTCCGGACAGGGTTACGATTGACATAAAGGAAAGGGAAGCGGTTGCAAAAACAATCCTGTATGACGGCAGCCATCCTGTAACAGTTCAGATTGACCAGAATGGAGTGCTTTTTACATCAGATACGGTTTCTGTTGTACGTGATACCAGCATTCCCCTTGTTTCCGGTCTTCCACTGGATAATGTTCAGGAAGGAATGAGGCTTCCGTCGGTTTATCGCTCGCTTATGGAGCATATTGCCCAGATCAGGAGCCTCCCGCAGAAATATTTTGCGGCTATATCAGAAATTCAGGTGGTTCCCAAGGAATTCGGCAATTATGAGCTTGTCGTTTATCCGATTCATACTCATGTCCGTGTTTTGGTCGATAACACCTTGAATGAAGACGCATTAAAGTATATGATGGTTGTGCTTGATGTTGTTAATTCGATTGAACCTGATGTTATAGAGATAGATTTACGTTACGGTTCGGTTTCATACAGAAAGCAATAGCACGGGGGATAAATTGAGTAATATTGTTGTGGGGCTTGACATCGGCACTAGTTTCATAAGGTGTGTAATCGGGCAGCTTGACGAAGAAAACCGCATGCAGGTCATCGGGGCGGCTAAAAAACCGTCCAAGGGAC
Organism: Treponema sp.; assembly: GCA_017960765.1. Lineage (GTDB taxonomy): Bacteria > Spirochaetota > Spirochaetia > Treponematales > Treponemataceae > Treponema_D. The sequence goes on along the minus strand of JAGCYQ010000198.1, from coordinate 11,617 downwards.
TTCGTAACGGGGTTATTGTCAATATTGATGCCGCAGTCTCCGCAATAAAAGAAACTCTCGAAGCAGCAGAACTCATGGCAGGTGTCATTGTTACATCTGTTTTTTCTGCCATAGGCGGTTCTCAGGTTGAGGGAAGAAGCTCATCTGGTGGTGTTGCAGTTGATACCACAAGGCATAACCGCAGGATGGAAATATCCGATGACACAAAGGACAGGGCTATTGAAGCTGCCAGGGCCATTGTACCCCCATTAGGAAAACAGACCCTTCATGTAATTCCCCAGGAATATAAAATCGATGAAGTACCGGGCTTTAAGGAACCGATTGGAAGTCTTGGCGTGCGTCTTGATGTTTCTGTCTATATTGTCAGTGCATCAGTTACAGTTTGTTCAAATCTTGATTTATGCGTAAAGAGGGCAGGCCTCAATCTCGACGGCGTAATGCTAAAGACTCTTGCCGCTTCAATTGCCACACTTCACGAGGAGGAAATGGAGCTTGGCTCAATCCTCATTGACCTTGGTGCGGATTCCACGGATGTCATGGTAATCTACAAGGGCTCACCGACATACATCACATCGATTCCAGTTGGCGGAAATTTTGTAACCAACGACATTGTTCAGGTCAAGGGCATACCTTTTGCAGATGCAGAGCAAATCAAGATTAATTCAGGCAGCTGCTGGATAGAAGGCAGTGAAGCTGATGAGGAAGTCATAATCCGCGAAATCGGAGCACGTCCCGCAGAGCAGACAACACGCTATGAGCTGTGCGAGATAATTCAGCCCCGCATGGAAGAAATCATGTCGATGGCAAAACGCGAGGTTGTACGTCATTCTGGATTAAAGCAGCTTAACGGCAGCATTGTCCTGACAGGTGGCGGTGCCTTGATGCATGGTATAGTTCAGCTGGCACAAAGCGTATGGCGGACAACTTCCGTACGTGTCGGAGAATGTCCTGACATGGGTGCTCTTCCGGAATCAAACGGATATTTCTACCGCAACTGTGATTTTGCAACAGTAACGGGACTCATGCTTGCGAACAAGAAGAATGCGGGCAAGGAAAAAGCAAGGCGTGTCAGGGTAAAACGCGATGATGACGGTTCAATTGCGGAAGGATTTGGAACAAAAATGAAGGCTTTCTTCAAGAAGTTCTTTTGACAGAAAAAAAGTTTTGGGATATAGATTGGGAGGAAATATGATAGAATTGTCTGTGGAAAACAATGCGGGAACGGCTTTACATGCACCCAGCCCTACCGTGATAAAAATTGTAGGCTGTGGCGGAGGTGGTTCTTCTGCTGTCAACAGGATGGTGGAGGCAGGTGTCAGCGATGTTGAATTTGTCGTCTTGAACACAGATATGCAGGCCCTTCAGATTTCAAAGGCACAGACCAGGCTGCCGATTGGACAGGAACTCACTGGTGGTTTGGGCGCCGGCGGTAATCCTGAGGTCGGTGAGAATGCCGCCATGGAAGACAAGGAAAGAATAGCAGATGTTCTTAGTGGTGCCGATATGGTCATAATCACTGCCGGTATGGGTGGAGGAACAGGAACAGGTTCTGCTCCGATTGTTGCCCAGATAGCTCATGACCAGGGTGCCTTGACTGTTGCCGTTGTTACAACTCCTTTTGAATTCGAGGCCGCTATCAGAATGGAATATGCAATGGCAGGTCTCCAGAAACTCAGGGAGCATGTAGACAGCCTTATTATAATTCCCAATCAGCAGATAATGAAAATCGTAGGTAATGATAAAAAACTGTCATATAAGCAGGCATTCCGCCTTGCAGATGATGTTCTTTGCCAGGGTGTACAGGGCATCACGGAGATAATCACAAAGCCTGGTGTCGTAAACTGCGACTTTGCAGACGTAAAGACAGTCATGAAGAACCAGGGCGATGCTATTCTTGGCGTCGGTTTTGCAGAGGGAGAGAACCGTGCTGTGGAAGCTGCCCAGAAGGCCATCACCAATCCTATGCTGGAGAACCGCCACATCGACGGTGCAAGCAATATCCTTGTCAACATTACATCCGCAGAGGATCTTGCAATGGTTGAGGTTGAGGAAGTCATCAGCACAATCACTGCATCTGCAAACGACAGGCTCAAGCTGTTCTGGGGTCAGGTACTCGATCCAACAATGGAAGACAAGATCTCGGTAACTGTTATTGCAACCGGATTTGAACCGACCGACGAGGACAGGGCCAGGGCTGCAAGGGAAGAACAGGAAAGAAAGGCAAGAAGCAACGTAATGTCATACGGTGATTTTGAGCGCCTTGTACACGGAGAACCAGCAGAACCAAAAGAAGAAAAGACAGAGCTTAAGGGAAAATTCAGCACGGTACCTATTGATGCAGATTCACTTTTTGCAAAGGAAAGTGATGCTGATTCTCTTTTGTCTGATATAGGAGCAACCCCGGAAGAAGAAGCCTCCCTGGGAGAATCTCTTAAGCAGGCAATGACAAGCCAGCTCAGGACAAGAAATGAACCTCCGCGCTCGTTTAACCGTAATCCGGACGATCTGACTCAGCCGGCGGTATGGAGACGCAAGCTGGACGGACTGAAAAGAAACATAGACCTGACTTCAGACGACTGATATTGATATGGAAGCTTTGCATTCAATGCCTGAACTGATACAGGGGTTTTACAATGACCTTGTATTAGTGGAAAGACGGGCCGAACTTTCTGCTGACACTTACTGCATATCCTGCAGGGAATTTCTTTCCTGGCTGGAGAATAAAAAAATTGAGCTTTCGGGTGTGCAGGTGCAGGATTTGATTTATTATTTTGCATGGCGAAAGGAAAACGGTTCATCTTCACAGACTCTTGCCAAGGATCTGTCGGCATTAAGGGCATTCGGTGCATTTTTGAAAAGAGAGGGAATCTGGCAGGAAAACCTGTCACTTGAGCTGGACAGGCCAAAGGCTTCACGTCTTTTACCTTCAGTCCTGTCGGTGGAGGAGATAGATTCGCTTCTGGCCGTGATTGACGTAACCAAACCTCTTGGGATAAGGGACAGGGCCTTGTTTGAGCTCATATACAGCTGCGGGCTTCGTATAAGCGAGGCATCCGGTCTTTTGGTCTCCAACGTGCATTTTGACGAGAGAATCCTGATGGTGCATGGAAAAGGGGACAAGGAGCGCATTGTTCCGTTCGGGGAGGAAGCTTCTTTCTGGCTAAGGAAGTGGCTGTCGGAAGTCAGGCCTAACATCGTGGGGTCAAGGCAGATTTCCTATGTTTTTGTCAATTTCCGAGGTGAGATGCTTTCCAGAAAGGGAATCTGGAAGAATTTTCAGGAGCTGGAGAAAAAAAGCGGAGTTCATGCAAAAGTGCACACTCTGAGGCATTCGTTTGCGACTCATCTTTTGTCCGGCGGGGCGGATTTGCGTTCAGTACAGGAACTTCTGGGACATTCTGATCTGGCGACAACACAGATATACACGCATATAGACAACGAGCAGCTTCGGGAATACCACAGGGGATATTTCCCGGGACATATAAATAAAAGCAGGCATTCAGGAGAAGAAAAATGAAAAAGGGCCTTTCAATTGTATTTTTTGTTTCAGCACTCATCATGTCGATGACTCTGCTTTCTTGCGGAGACACATATAAATCAGTAAAGCGCATGCAGGAAATGGAGGAAGGTGTTTCTTCTCCAACAACCAAGGAAGAGCTCAAGGAAGCCATAGAAAAATATGACAGGCGTGCAATCGACCTTGTTACGACCCAGGCTCAGGAGGGAATCTGGTGGAAAATACTGGGAACCCGCTATCTGGACGAGGAAATGTACGGTCAGGCCTACGAATGCTTCCAGAAGGCCGTGTCATATTATCCCGACAACGCCAACCTGTATTTTTATCTGGCAGTCTGTGCGGGTTATATAGCCAACAGTACGATTGACTGGAATGTGGAGGCCCAGGGAACGACTCAGGAAATCAAGCTGCGTTACCTGCGTGTGTCAGAGGAGTCATATCAGAGGGCTCTTTCCATTGATCCCAAGTATTACAGGGCAATGTACGGAATCGGTGTCCTTTATGTCTTTGCACTGGAGGAAAGCGACAAGGCCATTCCGTATCTGGAGAACTTCCTCGCGGCTCAGACCAAGGACTCTGACGGTATGTTTGTACTTGCCAGGGCATATTACGACACTATGCAGTATGAGAAGGCAATAGCTGTTTATGATAAAATAATCGAGTTAAAGCCAAGTGCCCAGAAAATCGCGGATGCCGAGGCGAACAAAAAGATAATTACCGATGTTTTATATTCAAATTAGCGGTTTTTTATGTGGGATAGCCTGGATTTAGCGCTTGCATCAATCAGTTTTTTGTCTCTCAGGGAAAAAAATCTTTTAAAAAATAATCTTGACAGTTTGGACACTCTTGCGGTAACTTCTATAGAGGATATTTCTTCTATTGTGGGACGTACTGTAAAGTCCGCTAAGTGGAACGGAAAGGAATGTGTAAGGCTTGCTGAGGTTGCCCGGAAGATAATGGACAGCTTTGGACTTACGGCTGTAGTTCACAGGGATTCCAGTTTTCCTGCAATGCTAAGGGAAATGTATGATCCTCCGTACATGCTTTTTTTTCGGGGAAATCCTGAATGTCTTGACAAACTCTCGGTTTCTGTAGTAGGAACTAGGCAGATATGTGCTGAGGCTGCTGAAAAGACCAGGGATTTTTGCCGGGATGCCGCTCTTGACGGAAGGCTTGTTATAAGCGGTCTTGCGTATGGTGTCGACTCGTGGGCTCATAAAAGTGCCCTTCTGGCATGTGAGAAGGGAATGTCTCAGGTTACTGCGGCGGTTCTTCCATGCGGAATTGATACTGTGATTCCTTACGGCAACCGGAAGATAGCTGAGGCTATAATAAAAAACGGTGGCGTGCTTGTAAGCGAGTATCTGCCGGGAATAGGGGCTGAGCCATGGCGTTTTGTCCAAAGGGACAGGCTGATTGCGGCTTTTTCCCCGGCAACGGTAGTGATGCAGGCACCACCAGGAAGCGGGGCCTTGATAACGGCATCTTTTGCATTGGACTATAACCGTGAGCTGTATTTTCACGAGGCATGCTTCTGTAAGGATGCAAAGGAACTGAGCAGGCGGCAGTCTGAACGTCTTGTGGCGCAGAATACTAAAAGCGCTCAGAACAAGCTTTCTCATTCAGCGGACTCTTATGTTGCTGAAGGGGCGGCTGTAATAAAGAATTATGAAGATTTTGTCCATGCTCTGGAAAACGGGCAGGGCATCCAGATAAAGCAGTCTCAGATGGGGCTGTTTGACCAAGAGAAAAATTGAGGTATTAGAATGGCTGAGAAAAGTGCGACCAAAACAAAAACCAAGGCAAAAACAAAGAGGGTTCTTGTCATAGTGGAATCCCCGGCAAAGGCCAAGACTATCGAGCACTATTTGGGCTCAGGTTATACAGTAAGGGCTTCCATGGGACATCTTATAGACTTGCCCAAAAGCCGCCTTGCAATCGATGTGAATAATCATTTTCAGCCGGAATACATAACTGTTCGTGGAAGGGCAAAGCTTTTAAAGGAGCTTCAGAAGGATGCAAAGAATTCAACCCAGATCCTTCTTGCATCTGATAACGACCGTGAGGGAGAGGCAATTGCCTGGCACTTGAACAATGCCCTTATGGAAAAAAGCACGAGTCCGATTCAGCGCATAGTGTTCAACGAGATTACACCTGGAGCAATCAAGGAAGCGGTAAAGCATCCTCGTGACATAGATGAGGCAAAGGTAAATGCTCAGAAGGCACGCCGTGTACTTGACCGCCTTGTGGGATACAACCTCAGTCCCCTTCTGTGGAAGAAAGTAAAGAACGGTCTCAGTGCAGGCCGCGTTCAGTCTGTTGCATTGCGCCTGATTTGCGAGAGGGAAAAGGAAGTTGAGGATTTTATCCCTGAGGAATACTGGACACTTGATGCCGATTTCATAAAGGGCAAGACAAAGTTTACGGCCCAGCTTGTTCAATACAAGGAAAGCAAGCCTGATCTGAAGAATGAGAAATCAGTTCAGGACATCATAAAAGAGATTCAGGGAAGCGAATGTGTGGTCATCGACAAAAAGGAGACTGAAAAGACCGTGCGTCCAAAGGCCCCGTTCACCACATCAAAGCTCCAGCAGGCAGCCGCCAACCGTTTGGGTTTCACATCAAAAAAGACCATGCAGATTGCCCAGCAGCTTTACGAAGGTATTCAGATCGGCTCAACACGTGTGGGTCTTATTACCTACATGCGTACCGACTCCGTGCGTATCTCACAGACGGCCATTGACGACGTAAGGGGATGGATAGAGAAGAATTATCCTGATCAGCTTCCACCGGAAAAAATCGAATACTCAGTCGGAAAACAGGCTCAGGATGCACACGAGGCAATCCGTCCGACCTATGTAAAGTACACTCCCGACAGCGTAAAGGAATATCTTAGCCGCGATCAGCTCCGTCTTTATTCAATCATCTGGGAACGCTTTGTATCAAGCCAGATGAACAATGCACGTACAAAGACAACTTCTGTTGACATTCAGGCGGGGGATGCAGTTTTCCGTGCCTCTGCATCAAAACTCTCCGAGAAAGGCTTCTATTGCGTGATGAAGACCCTTTCCTCAAAAGAAGAGGTAAGCGGAAATCTTCCTGTCCTGAAAGTCGGTGAGACACTCGAAAGCTCTGATTTTTATCCCGAGCAGCATTTTACCCAGGGACCTGCAAGATATACCGACGCATCAATAGTCAAAACCCTTGAGGAAAAGGGAATCGGAAGACCTTCAACCTATGCACCGATCATCTCCGTGCTTTTGGACAGGTATTATGTTACCCGCGTGAACAGGCAGCTTGTTCCTACCCAGCTTGGAAGAATCATCTGCCGCATTCTTGTGGAGTCATTCCCGGATGTAATAAACGAGCAGTTTACCTCCGAGGTAGAGGATAATCTTGATAAGGTTGAGCAGAACAGCCTTGTGTGGAACAGCATGATAGCTGATTTCTACAATCCGTTCATCGCACAGGTGGACAAAGTGATGGACACACAGGAAAGCCTTAAGGGCTCACTTGACGAGCAGACGGACAAGGTGTGCGAGAAATGCGGAAAGCCCATGGTAAAGAAACTGGGACGTTTCGGTTACTTCCTTGCATGCTCAGGATTCCCGGAATGCCACAATACAAGAAGTATTCCTCTTGCAAAATGTCCGCGCCCGGGATGCAACGGTGAGATTGTTGCCAGAAAGACCAAGGGCAGGGGAAAAGAGTTCTACGGATGCACCAATTACCCTGAATGTGACTTCATCACCCACTTCAAGCCGATAGACGTATACTGTCCAAAATGCGGCTGGTTCATGGTTGAGAAATTCGACAAGAAGAACGGAGCGTACAAGAGCTGCATCAATCCTGACTGCGACTACCTGCATTCCGCCGACTCTGATACAGAGGACAAGTGAAAAAAGGGCCTCCTTCAGCCGATAATGACGGTTGGAGGACAAAATGGCCCAGGAAGAAACTCAGGTCCTGTCTCTTAAGGATGCCGTAAGCGAATACATTCTCTACATTCAGACTATCCGCGCTTATTCAGCCAATACTGTCACAGGCTATTCCGAGGATTTCAAGCATCTTTTTGCAGTTGTCCCGGAAGAAACACCCGTAACAGACGTGGACATGACCATGCTCAGGAACTGCATCGCAAAATTGAGCCGGAAAAAGTATTCTGTTACCTCGATAAACCGTTTTATAGCGGCATGCCGTGGCCTTTTTGCCTATTGCAAGAAGTTCGGATATGTAAAGACAAATGTGAGCCTTGAGCTTAAGACCCTGAAGACACCGAAACACCTCCCGAAATTCATGACTCAGGCCGAGGTCGATGATTTATGCCTTGAGCCGGAAAAAAAGGAGCTTTTGTGGGAGACCCGCGACAAGGCCCTGTTTGAGATGCTTTATTCCTCCGGCTGCCGTGTGGGAGAGATTGCAGGCCTGTGCATATCGGACCTGAACAGCGACCATTCTTCTGCCATGGTGACCGGTAAAGGCCAGAAATCCCGCCGTGTCTTTTTTGAGGAAGATGCAAGAAAGGCTCTGGACCTGTACCTGAAGGACCGCGATGAGCGTTTCCCAGAGGCCTCATTAAAGGGCGGATCTACCGTGGAGCAGGTCTTTTTGAGCCAGAAGGGGCTTCCCCTTACCGAGCACGGAATCTGGTACATAGTGAGCCGTTATACGGGTGTGGAGGGCAGCGGACGTCATCTTTCCCCCCATGCCTTCCGCCACACATTCGCAACAGCCATGCTTTCCAACGGGGCTGACATAAGGAGCGTCCAGGAGATGCTTGGACATTCCTCAATAAGCACTACACAGCGATATACCCATGTCACAACCGCCAGACTCAAGGAAGTTTACGCCCAGGCATTCCCCCATTCAGGAAAAAAGGATTAGACGCATTATTCCTCAAAGAAAATCGCTAAAAGCCTTTGCAAAATCAAAAATTTGCATTATCTTATACATTATAGATGAACAGCAAAATTCAGGCCTTGATAGATAAATTCCTCAGATCCTGCTGTAACCGCTTTACGGCGCACGATATGGCAAAATTTTTCCACAGCATAGGCGTATCGTTCACCGACAGGGAAAGTGCGGAATATCTGGAGAATTGTCCCTGGGTGTTTGCCCTTGAGGACGGAATGTACATGACCAAGGCAGGGGCATTTACCGGTGAGGTATTCAGCATAAAGCCCACTACAGAGGAATATGAGCAGGGAATCATGATACCTGGTTCAAGATGCATACCTTTCGTGGACAGCGAGATGCTTTCATCTTCCCTTGTTTTTTATTCAAACGGCAAGAAACTTAAGCATAAGACCGGAGTTTTTGACAGCGACCTTGCAATAGACATGTTCATAATGTACGGGGAGGAATATGCCCCTCAGTATATCGCAGCCGATCCCGCCAATGAGTCACTGGACATGGTTTCCCGCGATTTTGAGCTTCCAAATACAGTTCACCTTACCGGAATTGACATATCACCGCTTATTGAAAAGCAGAACCTTCAGAAGGGTGACAGGCTTTTGTGCTCTGTTTCCGACTGGGATCTGGGACATATAAACGTGGTCATCCTTCATGACGGAGAGAATACCTTTGACCGTGGTTTTGAAGGAAGCGCAAGGCTCAACTGGTACCGAGTACTTGAGGAAGCCCTCATTGAAAGCTTTGAGCGTCTGGGACCCTGCGGTTCTCTTGAGGAACAGCTTGCCAACGTGTTTTTCGAGAACATGGACAGCCTCTGCATGCCTCTGTGCGGTTCTTTTGAGGAATATCTTAACCGTTACAGCAAGGCGGTTGGACTTGAGCATTTCGGTGTGGAAACCCGCCTGTGGTACAAGGGAAAGGATGTTCCTGCGGTAGGTCCCTGGAATGTGAATGACCTTGATTTGATGGACAAGAGGCGCTATACGCGTGATAAGGTTTTCCTGCCGTTTTCCATCCCCTCTGACGTGATGGAGCAGTATGTGGTGGACATGCATTTCAACCGTTCTGTAGACTACAATAAACTCATGGAAAAGATGTATCCTCAGGATTATGTATTCCATAAAGATGAAAAATCTTATATACTGTGGCAGATAAAGGATATTGATGATTACATAGCCAAAGAGTACAATTGGTTTGCTGATCAAAAGGCCGGTCCTGTCCGTAGGGAGGCGCTTGCACTTTTTACAAAGGTGAATGCGCTGGTGTACGAGGTGGACTGTTCTTCTGAATCGATAAAGCAGTTTCCCCAGCAGGAGCTTGTGATACTGACTCAGCTGTACAGTCATCTTTACCGGATACTTCAATCTTTCAATGACATCGAGAGTCTTGAGCGGGATGCAGATGCGCTTTTGCTTTCGCTTGACGGAATGGACTGGAATTTTGAGGACATAAGGGGACCGTTGGAGGCAGCGGTTGAATCCCAGAGACGCAACAGATTTAAAGTGGTGAAATAGAAATGGAGGAACAATAAATGTTGATGGAGAATACCCTTGGCGGGTTGATAAGGAACGGTGGTGTTTTTGCTGATGTAGAGGGAAAGACACCGGAGGAGATATTCAACAATGTCTGCCGGAATGTTTCTTTTCCGGAAGGCTTTGATGTTGAATCGCTGATCTCAGAGCTTGTTGAGCGTGAGAAGATTTTAAGCACTGCCGTAGGAAACGGAATTGCTATCCCGCATCCCAGAAAATCCATGGTAAAGGAAGATGCCGACCAGCGCATCATCGTATGCTACCTCAAGAAACCGATGGATATGTCCGCGCCTGATGAACGCAGGGTTTCCGTCATGTTCATCCTTCTTACAAAATCAACACAGTTTCACCTGCAGATTCTTTCCGATCTTGCAAAACTGATTCATCAGGAAGATTTTAGAAAATTTCTGGATACCAAACCAAATATGGACAGCCTTGTAGAAAAAATCAATTCACTGGTTGTCTAAGTTAAGGAGTTAAGATATGAATATCAATGGTCTTGAAGCCACCGCGCTTTCCGTACGCAGTCTTTCAATGGATGCCATTCAAAAGGCAAAATCAGGCCACCCGGGACTTCCTCTGGGAGCCGCAGAACTTGCAGCCGTGCTTTACGGTGAAATCATGAAGCACAATCCTGCTGATTCTTCCTGGGTTGACAGGGACCGCTTTGTTCTTTCTGCAGGACATGGCTCAATGCTGCTTTATTCCATCCTGCACATTGCCGGCTACAAGGTTTCCATGGACGACATACAGACTTTCCGCCAGGTAGGTTCAAAATGCCCTGGACATCCGGAAAAGGGAATTACCGACGGTGTTGAAAATACATCAGGTCCTCTGGGACAGGGTGTAGCACTCGCAGTCGGTATGGCAATCGCAGAGTCAATGCTTGCCGCAAGGTTTAACACTCCATCACGCAAGATTGTTGACCACTACACATATTCTCTGGTTGGAGAAGGCTGTCTTGAGGAAGGTGTTTCTTCTGAGGCATGTTCTTTGGCTGGTACATTAAAGCTGAACAAGCTCATCGTGTTCTATGACGAGAACAAGATTTCAATTGACGGTAACACAGACATCACATTCGCCGAGGACATCCAGAAGCGCTATGAGTCATACGGCTGGTTCGTTCTCCGCGGCTCAATGTACAACATGAAGGAAATCGCTGACCTTGTAAACATTGCAAAGAATCAGGACAAGCCTACACTCATCATCCTCAAGTCAATCATCGGTAAGGGTGCTCCAAAGCAGGGAACTGCAGACGTACACGGTGCTCCTCTTGGTGACGACGGCTGTGTAGAGGCTAAGAAGGCTCTTGGACTTCCTGAAGACAAGAAGTTCTATGTTGTTCCTGAGGCATACTCATATTTCGAGGAATACCGCAAGGAATGTGCAAAGGCACAGGCAGACTGGCAGGCAGAATTTGACGCATGGAGCAAGGAGAACCCGGACCTCCGCAAGAAGTGGGATGCATTCTGGGCAGGAGAGGCAACTGGAGATGCAACAGCTCCTTCATACAATGTTGGTGACAGCCTTGCAACACGTGATGCTTCAGGAAAGAGCCTGAACTACATCGCAGACCGCTACCAGTGGCTCGTCGGTGTTTCAGCAGACCTCCAGGGACCAAACAAGACAAAGGTAAAGAACGACGACGGAACAT
>JAGCYQ010000019.1 GCA_017960765.1 Treponema sp. | reverse complement strand
GAAACATGTCCTTGAGCTTTACCCCAACCAATTGCCGATGTATAAGATTCTATAGGGTCTTTATCTTTAGCCCTATTTTTTTAACTTATATCATCCCAGTTCACAAAGATGAAGAAATGCGGTCAAGCATCTGCAATTTTGACGAGGATCGAATTATGAAAGGCTTGAATTTTCTTAAATTACCGAAATAGTTTCCTAATTTATTATATCTTTTTCGTAATTTATTGATTATTTTCGTAAATTATTGATTATTTTCGTAAACTGTGATAAATTTTCGTAAAAGAGGTACTTATGCGGGAATCTGAATTAAAGGCATTGATTACAAAAATCATCGATAAAAAGACGGAAACCTTGAACATGGAATTCAAGAGTGCGAAAGAAGGCTCTCCAGAAAAGCTTTATGATACGTTTTCAAGTTTCTCAAATACCTCTGGTGGAATAATCCTGTTTGGAATTGACGAGAAGGCAGGCTACAAAGTTTGCGGAATAAAGAATCCTGAAATGCTTGAGAAAAAAATTGTTGAGCAGGCAAAAGAGATGGAGCCTGTGGTTCGTCCTATAATAACACTTTGTGAATATGACGGTAAAACAGTTATGTCGGCAGAAATCGTAGAAATGGAAGCCATAAACAAGCCGTGCTACTATCTGGGAAAAGGGAAAAGCAGGGGATCGTATATAAGGGTAGGTGAAGCTGATTTGCCAATGACCGAATACGAGATTTACAGTTACGATTCATTTAAATATAAGACTGAAGATGAGCTTAGGACAAGTTCGAGACTAGATGGCAGTATCTTAGATACAATCCAGATGGACGGTTTTTTTGCAAAGGCCGTATCATTAAAACCAAATCTTGTAAACCTTGATAAAAAATCTCTCATTACATTAAGCGGTCTCACTGACAAGGATGGTCGTCCGACAGTTTGCGGAATAATGATGTTCGGAAAATATCCCCAATATCTATCGCCAAATCTTGACATTGTGGCCGTTGTGTGTGCGACAGATAAATATGCCGAGGAAAGCGAATCCGGGGAACGGTTTATAGTAAACAAGCGACTTGATGGTACTATTCCACAAATGCTGGAAACTGCGATAGCCTTTGTGAATCAGAATATGGCTACTTCGACCGTAATTGATGAGACAGGACACAGAAAGGATATCAGTGAATATCCGATAAAGGCAATCCGTGAAATCATTTTGAATGCCTTGATTCATCGTGATTACAGCATTCATACAGAGAATGAGCCTATACGAATTGAGATGTATCCAGACAGAATCGAAATATCAAATCCTGGAGGCCTATACGGCAGACTTACACTTGAGGAACTTGGCAAATCCAGGTCTGACGTGCGGAATCCTTTCATTGCGGCTGCTATGGAAATTCTTAATCAGAGTGAAAACCGTTATTCTGGTATACCGACGATTTATTCCGAAATGAAAAAAGCAGAATTGATGGAGCCAAAGTTTGAGAATCTAAGGGGAAAGTTTAAGGTCACTCTTTTTAACAAAAAAGCGTCGGGTAATGATTTGCGCCAAATGATAATCGATTTCTGCAGGAAACCTCGCGGAAAAGAAGTTCTTGCAAAACAATTTGGATTTGATGGAAAGCATCCGGCATATTTTATAAACAACTATGTAGTACCGCTGATTGAGGAAGGGAAACTGAGGTATACGATTCCAGAAAAACCAAAGAGCAAAAAACAACAGATTGTTACAGTATAAACGCAGTTACTCACCTGCTCATGGCATCTGCAATCTTCTCTACCATGTCCATAGCCTCTGGAAATCCTGCTGCGCCCAACTCCTTGGCAGAAATTACGTTTACCCCCTGGCCTCGATATTCAAATCTAAGCCCAGAAGGTTTCTGAGCCTGATTGTCTTTCCTAGCTCGCATGTTGGCTTGCCGTTTTCAAGGTCGGAAAGGAAACTCACGCTGAGCCCGGTGACGTCGGAGATGTATTTCTGGGTGTATGACAGTTCCTTGCGGCGGTTTCGGATGGCTTTTCCCAATTCTTGTGCATCGCTGATTTTTATTCAATCTCCAAATTTAGGCGAACGGCTTAGTTTGTGGTAAAAGAGATGTTTCTTAGCCGAACGGCGTTGTCAAGCCTTACTTTTGTTCAGATGAAAAAACTATTCGGAGCTCTTGCAGCAGTTGGTGCAGCCGGTTACTGCGACGTGTTTTTTGCCGTCAGCGTAGTTGAACAGCCGGGCAACAAGATGTCCCTCCTGAGGAACTGGTTTGTGGCATACTGGACATTCCCTCCTGATTCCCGGTTCCATCTTGGGATAGCAGTGCGGGCAGCCCATTACGATGCAAAGCTGATGCGGTACGTTCATGGGGCGGTAGACTCTGCTGTACAGGTCCACTCCCTTGGGAAGAAGTGTATTGCACAGCGGACATGAGATCAGGAGTGATTGTGCGGCCGCATTTTCCCTGGTCCTCTTGATGAGTTTCTGGCGGTTATTTGTTTTTGTCCTGGAGTTCTGCCATTTGATTATCCACAGCAAGAGCCAGATGAAAAACAGTACTACTGCGAATATCAGGAAATAAACGAACCACTTTGGCATGGATTTCCCCTAGTTTGCCACACGGATGTAGAAGCCCTTTACCGATGTGCCGTCAAAATCCTTTGATTTGGTGACTTCCAGTACGTATCCGTTTGCCTTCTTGTTCATGGAGATCTTGTCCCATTTCTTGTCGGGAGAGGTCGGTATTGTTCCCCAGTCGTTTGGATTGTTGCTCTTGTTAAGCTCGTAAACCGGTGTCCTTCCGCAGATCTTGCTGAGCCTGTTGCAGAACACGATTGCCTGATAATAGCTGATGTTGTAGACAGGGGCATAGTCGTCAGCAAACAGAAGCGGGTTGTCCTTCATCACGTAGTACCACAGCCACTGGCTTATCGGATACTGTGACCTTCCTGCCTTGAAAAGCGGTGGCACTGATTTTGCGGATGCCTCACGCTCTGCCTTTTTTTGCTCTGCCTTGATCTCGTCGTCATTCATTCCACGGACAATCCTGAATCCGGTGTTCGGGTTCTTTGTTGTCGGAATCTGCTCGGATACGCAGTTTGCGATTGTTGTTCCGTTTTTGCTTGTGTCATATCCGCCGCCCACGATGAATTTGTTGGGCCTCAGTTGGGATGCGCCGTCCCAGCACCATTCCCATACATTGCCGTTCATGTCGTAGACGTCAATTTCGTTGGGGGATTTCTGTCCGACATCATGAGTTGTCCTGTCGCTGTTCACATTGTACCATGCAAGCTCCTCAACATCATCGCCGCCCACGTACTTGTTGCTTGTTTTTTCTGAACCGCCACGAGCCGCAAAGAGCCATTCCTCCTTTGTTGGAAGCCTGTATCCTGTTGCAACCGGAGACATCTTGAGGCCATACCACTCACCGCTTTCCAGACTTGTCCACAATGCAGGATCTGTTATACCGTCAACACTGTACACCGGCTCCACATCCATCTCCATGCTCAGGAGATTGCAGAACACGATGGCGTCATAATATGATACACTGTCCACCGGAAACTTTTCGCCCTGAAAGTTGGAGGGATTCTTTCCAGTGATCAATTCATAAAGTTCCTGGGTCACTTCTGTTTTTGATATTGCAAATCCGCTGCGGGAATGAACCAGAAGAACAAAATTTTCCTCGTCCATGATGGAATAGAGTTTTCCTAAACGGTCCTCCGTCTCTTCCTGTGCGGTTAAAGCTGCAATTGAAATAAATATAGAAAGCAAAGCAATAAGGGTCTTTTTCATCAGTCCACCATCCTAAATATAAAAAGTATAACATATATGAATGGTTACAACAACACCATTTGTTTTTACAGGGGAGGGCCCCTGTACGACCCCCGTTTTAAAGGGAGAGAGAGATGCCCTACTCAGAAGCGAGCACCTCTCTCTCCCTTTAACCCACTCTCTCCGCGGCACTGCTTAGGGATTCCCCCTAAGAACCCCGATAGTTGTTTAAATAAAAAAAACTATTTTTAGAAGTGGTAATTCTATTTGTCAAAAAATTGTTTTGTGGTATAATATTTTTAATGATTTCAATAGAAACTTTACGCAGATATTGCAAAGAAGATACAATATTCATAACAAATCATGCAAGGGAGCGT
>JAGCYQ010000197.1 GCA_017960765.1 Treponema sp. | reverse complement strand
GGTTTCAACGGAATTATTTACTACACATACGTACATTGATCTTGCATGTAAATCGATTCCGATGTAGAATTGATGTTGGTTCTTATAGAATCTCATTAAGGTCCTCCTTTAGAGTATTTAGGATATCGTGCCCTGAAGGACTTATCTATCATAGCACAATAAGCCTGGGGCCTTAATGATTTTCAAAGGTTCGTAGCCGACAGCGGGTCAAGCAACAGAAGTATCGAGGGGCGAGGCGGGCATGACCTTCATTTTACGATTCGAGACATGGTGGAAGATTCAAATTTATACAGTTATGCCTGCAAAATGTAGTTTACGTCCTTTAGGAATCTCTGCATTCCAGCCGGTGGCTCTTTTAAGCCATCCATGTTGTTTTTTCCCAGGGGAATCTTTTTGTTCCTGCCGTGATAGTCGCTTCCCGCAGTTACATAGAGTCCGAAACATTCCGCAAGGCAAAGCATGTGCTTTATGTGATTTTCGTTGAATTGCGAATAAAAGGCTTCCAGTCCCTTTAATCCGTATCCCACAAGACGCTCACAACGCGGTTTCATCTTTTCCTCCGTTACCCTCTCGCTTCCGTCGCCAAAGAATGGATGGGCCAGAATAGGGATTCCATTGGATTCAAGTATCGCCTTTATAACTTCCTCAGGATTAAAGTACTCGCTTTGAACATGAATGCTGTTGAGGTATTTTTCTATTGCCTCATCCTTGCTTTCTGCATAACCGTATTTTACCATGAGGTTTCCAAGATGAGGTTTTCCGGGATTATCCAGCTCGTGAAGTTTTTTAATCTCCTCCTCAGGAAACGTAAATCCGTATTTGGCCTTAAGCTCCTCAATCCTGCCGTCAAGCTTGTTCAGGCGGTAAGAATGTCCCAATGAGAAAAGCCTGTTGATTGGCTCTGCGTCAAGATCATATCCGTAACCCAGAATGTGGTATTTTCCCTTGTAGTCACGGCATGAGAATTCCACCCCGGTAATAAACTGAGGATCTCCTTCTGAAAGGTTATCCCTGATGATCTTGCATCCCTTTGAAGTATCATGGTCAGTAAGTGAAAACAATTGGATTCCAGAAGATCTTACAGACGAGAGGATTTCCAGAGGACTATCGGTTCCATCGGAGACGGTGCTGTGTATGTGAAGGTCAATATTCAACGGTGTATTCATTTTTTCAGTCAAAAAGCTTTTTCCTCAGAGTAAGAATGTTCTGTCCGTCCTTATATTCATAGCAGACTTCATCCATCATCTTTTTGGTCATGTAGATTCCAAGTCCTCCTATTTCCCTTTTTTCTGCTGAAAGAGTAATGTCCGGATCCTTTTTTTCCAGCGGATTAAAGGGCTTCCCCCTGTCCGAGAAAACTATGGTGAGGATTGTTTTTTCTGCATTCAGCTTTGCATTTACAAGAACGTTTCCTTTGCCTGGAGCATAAGCGTAGTTTGCCACATTTACAAAGATTTCTTCTGTGGACATATCTATATCCATCAGTTTTTCAGGCTTGCATTCGATTCCTTCAAGTTTATTCCTTATGTACGAAAGAACCTCAGGCAGCCGGTTGGATTCTGCCTCGATATCAAGAGGATCTTTTGTAAACACCAGAGTATCAGTTTTTTCAAGTAGCTCAAGAAGATTGTTTTTCCACAATTCAATTTCATTTCTGCCATCCTCTGTCTCAAGGCCTTTCCTGCGTATTGATCGGCGTATCATGCGTGTATAGCCTATGACTCTTGCCTTATCCAGAACCTCTGTGATTTTATTCTCATCATCCGTTCCAAGATACAAAGACAAAGCCTTGTGCAGGAAAAGAACTGAAGTTTCAAAATCAAATCCAAGAAACCGCCTTATCACATCATTATCATATTCTCCATATCCGATGAAGGAGTTGAACATGGATGCAAGCTCAAAAACAGGATGACCCACGGCAAGTGTATCCATGTCGATCAGTATCACCTCATCACCCTGAAGCTCCAGATTTTTTGTATGGTAATCACCATGAATCATGTGGTCGTCATGCGGAACTGAATTAATCAATTTAATGAGTTTACACACGGCTGATTCCGGAAGATAATCCTTCATGAAATCGGCCCAGTTCAATGCGGTTTCCTTGATGTCCGGGAGCTTACCAACAGGTACCCGGGTACTGTGGATTTTTTTGAGCATCTTTACATATTCACCGACACACCAGTCAAGCTTGTCAGGATCAGAAGAAATGATATTGGAAAAAGAACGTGCATTCAAAAGCTCAAAGACAGAACCGTAAGTTTTTTCGACTTGAACCACATCATAAGAAATTGCAGTTGGAATGCCCAGAACCAAAGCAAGCCTTGCAACTTCCCTCTCATGCTGTATGTCAGAAAGCGCATCGGGATTGCTGTAGACTTTAACGACATTATCCTGATCAATACGGTAGATGATTCCGTTGGCACCCCGTCCGATTTCCTCAGCTCCATCAATAGAAACCTTACGGTATGCTTTTTCAATCTTCATCATGTCGATAAAGCCGGTCATTTCAAAGATTTCATAAACATCAGGACAGACATTTGAAATCTTTATCTCTGGATTTGTTTTTTTCAAGTGAAGCAGAACCCTTAGTCCGGCACTTGAAATGTATTCAAGTTTCGATGCGTCAACATGAACTGCAAAACCGTTTTTTCCTTCCGTAAGCTCAAGAAACAGTGTTTCCATCTGAGATGCATTGTTTGAGTCAATTCTTCCCTGCAAAACCAGTTCAATTATTCCATCCTCAATGGTTCCAGAAAACTCATTCATTCCTTTTCCCCTTTTGAATCGTCAATCTTTTCATTTCCCCTATACTCAAAGCACAGCATGGTAATGTCGTCAAATTGCTCTGCCCCGCTTACAAAATCATTAACGCAGTCCCTGACATGCTCCAAAAGAAGCTTAGGCGGCTCCTGTGAAACTTGATTCAACGAGCTTATCATCCGCTCCATACCGAACATATTCCTCTCTGAATCGGCTGCCTCCGGTACTCCGTCAGTATACAAAAAGAGCTTTGAGCCTTTTTCAAATTGAAGCTCATAATTCTGATACTTCATTCCTGTCATTCCGCCTACAACCAGACCATGCTTGTCTTTAAGAAGCTCAAACTGACCGTCTGGGTGCTTTATTACAGGATATTCATGTCCTGCGTTTGCAGCCGTAATCTTTCCACTTGAAATATCCAGAATACCGAGCCAGACAGATACAAACATTTCCTCAGGATTGTTGGAGCATATCAGATCGTTTGTGGCTTCCAATATTTTTGCAGGGCTTTGCTCCATCATTGCATTGTTTGCAAGAATAATCTTTGATGCCATCATAAACAATGCCGCAGGTATTCCCTTGCCCGAAACATCAGCCATCACCATGCAAAGGTGGTTGTCGTCAATCAAAAAGTAATCGTAGAAATCTCCACCAACTTCACGTGCTGGGGTCATGGTCGCATAAAGGTCAAATTCACGGCGGTCGGGGAACGGAGGATAAATATTCGGAAGCATGTGTGCCTGAATACGTGTTGCAAGAGAAAGCTCCGTACTTATTCTCTCTTTTTCCGCAGTAACCTTTTTGAGGTTTGTTTCATATTCGGTCAAATCTTTTTCCATGTCGGCCATTACAAGGCTAAGGTTTTCAATTTCATTTCCCGTATGAACCACAGTTGAGCTGAAATAACCTGTACCTGGGTTTCCTGCCTTTCTGTCCTCTACATACATTGATGCCGCTTTTGCAATCTTGTTGATCGGAGTCACTATGGCTTTTTTCATCCTGAGACCATGAATTATTCCCATCAGGTTTACGACTACCAGTAAAATTATGGAATACCGGAGAACAAATTTCTTTATGCTGAGCCACAGGTTGTCATAGGAAACATCAGAAAAAACAAAGGCTATTATGTTTCCGCTCTTACCGTAAATGGGCCATGCGCTTGTACAAAGCCACCCGTATTGTTCTGTCTTTGCAATATCATAGAGCATACCCTCGCCATTCCATGTCATGAATTTTTTGATTCCCTCTGACCTTACTTTATCCCATTGACCGGGATGCAGTCTACTGTCTGTCTTGTCGGGATCTGCAAAATAAACCATCGCTGAAGTTTTTTCATCATACATGGCAATATACAATGCATCAACATCAGTTTTTATGCCGGTATTTGTCGTTCCAAAATCCCCCAGCACAGAAAGCATCACCGGATACGCAGGATCATATTCCAGATACTTAAAGCGCTCAAGATATTCATTGCTTCTGTTCTGAAGCCGCTGTTCCTCAGTCTGATTACGGTATGCCTCCATCACCTTGACTGTAAAAGGCTCTATGTCCACCTGTCTTTGCACGAATATTCCTGCATTACGGGACATGTTGAACGAGGTTGAGATATACTGCTTTGTTATTGATCCGCTGTAAAGTCCTATTCCGATGATAAGGGTAATGAGTCCAAATAAAAATGATCCGATTATGGTTGTATGGTAGACACGAGCAGAAAGAGATGAGTGTTTCCTTTCAAAATCATTCATCTCACGGATATTTTTATTCTTCCGCATCTAAAACCTCCAGCATTGTTGTATTATTCAAAAAAATCATAAGTGAAAAATGTGGTTTATCCTTCGAGTGATTTTGAAATTCTTTCGCCTACGATGGAGTTCTCGGTGGCATAGCGCTGGATCATTGCAATTGCAATCTGTATGTCCATGAGGATTCCTTCAAGTCCGTTGGCTCTTTCTGTTACGGCTCCTGTGAAACCGGAGATTTTTTCCAACGACGCTTTTTGAACCTGGATTTTCTCTGCAACAGTATCAACCATGCCGGAACTGTTCTCTGACTCGTGCACACTGCTCTGTAACGATGCCATTATGTTCTGAACGCCGCCGTTAATCTCTGATATTCCGGAAAGCATCTCTTCGATTGAATTGAGAGTGGTTCGCATGTCGCTTGCACTTTTTTCCATGTACTGTGCAAAACGTGATACGGCATCCGTTGCATTTTTTACAACCGAAAGATTATTGCTCAGGTTCTCGGAGATTTTTGATGCACTGCTGTTTGTCTCCTCAGAAAGTTTCCTGATCTCCTGAGCGATGACGCTAAAGCCCTTGCCGTAGGTTCCTGCGTGTGCGGCCTCTATGGATGCGTTCATAGCAAGAAGTCCTGTCTGGCTTGAAATGTCATCTATCGTATTTACAAAAGAAGCAATGCCCTCTGATGATTCCTTTACGTTGTTTACCTGCTGAACGATTTCACCAAGAAGCTTCCGCTGTGACTCAAGGGAAGATACAATGCCGTCCATGTCTGCTTTTTGTGCGGATGCGATTTTGCTGAGGCTGTCGATATTGGAAGACATCTGGTTCATTTCTTCTGATGTGCGTGATATTGAGTCCGCCTGGGTCTGCACCGATGTACGCATGTTGACTGCCTGCTCTGCAATTTCTTCCCCGGAATTCTTTACGGCACTTGTCTCCGTGCTCAAGGTATTTGACTCATGAATCATATAGCGCGAGAAATCCTCTACCTTGGAAAGACTTGTAGATGCACTCTCTGCATATTCCATGAGCTGCTGACCGATGTTCAATCCTTCATCCGACTCTTTAACGACAGAAAGGATTTTATCCAGGTGCTCCTTTATCTGCTGCTCGTTTTCCTCTGCCTTGGACGTAATCTTCCAGTCAAGAAGGCTGCTCAGCATTATAAGGAGATTACAGAATATAAGGGCAAGCGTATTTACGACAGCCGCCACCCAAAATGCCCTGACACTCACAGCAACAAGTGCTTTATAATCGAGAACCATCGTCCCAATCCACATTAAAAGCTCAATGTGGAAAAAATGTTTCAGCTGGCGTTTTTTAATCGAGACTGCCTGGTTAAGGAGAGCCATGACTACAGCAAAAAATGCATCACGGTAAATTATTGTTGTTGTGGGATAGAACGGTGCAAAAAAGAAAATAACCGCACATCCGACCAGAAGCCCTATGCTGTTGATATATGAGCCTATATGGAATTTTCCCTTCTTGATAAAAAACAATGTTACAACGAATATTATTGTCGTAAGGAAAACCAGAACTGAAAGAAGATATATCCTCTGGAAAACAAGTCCCAGCGCTAAAAGTGAAAAGGAAATCAGACAAAATAGAGTTCCGATTATGACATACGGCAGCTTGACCTTTTGTATCTGTGACATTGATTCAAGTGAAAGATCTTTGGGTAGAAAAATTCTGAAGCGGTTGAGTAAATCATAATCTTTTTTATTCTTCATCCTTTTACTCCTCGTCTAATGGAAAATCAATGAATGCAAATCAATTATCATAATGATTCAAATTTCTGCTGTTTTGATGATGCCTTTATTCATTCCACCTAACATTCCCATTATACTGATAAACTCTTAAAAATTCAAATGCTAATTTTTGTTTTAAATCTCCAAAAACAGAAAAAAGGGATTGACAAATAATCTGTATCTTGATATATTATTTACATCTTAATAGCTTATTGCTGTTACGTCTCCTTCGTCTAGTGGTTAGGACATCGGGTTTTCATCCCGACAACATGGGTTCAATTCCCGTAGGAGATGTTTTTTTTATTTTAAACGTTTATATCCTTTTACAGTCTTTGCCTCTTTGCGCAAGAACATTTTTTTCAAACAAAAAGACCCGGAAGCGTCTTGCATTCCAGGTCATTTTTTTTCTTCAAGTAATCAGAAAATGTATTTTACCCCAGATTATTTTTTTGTCTCATCGACAATCTTTGTATCTGGTGTGGCATTCTTTTTGATTGAGTTGATTCCGTTCTTGCATGCGGCGATATCCTTGTAGCCTTCTCCGACTGCGATGATCTGACCGTTGCCAGCCTTGAGTCTGAAGCGGAATTCACCTTTCTTGTCCTTGTAAAGCTCAAACTTCGGGTTCTTGAGTTTTTCGAATTTTGCTGCTGTCTGATTTTCAATCGGGGATGCTGCATTTTTAATAACGCTTCCGATTCCATGCTGACAAGAAGCTTTTGTCTTGTAAACCTGTGATGTTGCAATAATCTCACCGTTGTTTGCAACCAGATTGAACTTAATGCCGGTTTTTGCGGCACTGATTACGAATTTTCCCATTGGGCACCTCGCGTATTTATTGTTTGTTCTGCATCAATTAATGGATGCATCCATAATAAAATTATATGGCACAATATTTGATTTTGCAAGAAAAATTTTTTTTCACATGCCCATGTCGAATTTTTTTATTACTTTAGATTTCAATGCCTTAAGGTCATCGTCGTTGAGGCCAAGTTTTTCCGCGGAGGTAATGTCCTTCATTGCGGTGTTGTAATCACCGAGCACGAAATAAGAGATTGCACGGCGATAGTAAACATGGCTCTGATACGGATCGATGCTGAGTGAACGGTTATAGCACTCTATTGCATCATTATCATTTCCCTGAACACTGTGGACTATGCCCTCATAATAAATCGTTCGGAATCCCTTGGGGTCATGCTTTTCGCTTTCCTGGAAATCAGAAAGGGCACTGTCATATAGGTTCTGTGCAAAAAAAGCCATTCCACGGTGCTTAAGGATCACTGCCTTTACAACATCCGGCGGCTCAGGTTTTGATTCAAGTATCTGCGTGTAAATGTGGACTGCCTGGGTAAAGTTTCCTACATTGTGCTCGTGCAGGGCCTGGAGAACAAGATCGTCTATGCTTCCTGCCTTGTTTGCAGAAGGTTGAAGCGCCTGCCCCACTACCGGGTTGTTCCTTGATGTACCAAGCTCCTTGTCTGTAAGCTCATCTGCCTTGTCGTAGAACGTATTTCTCCTGCATCCCAGCTCAGACACAAGACGGTTCTGATAATCACGGATTTCCTGGAATATTGTGTCGGCCAAAGTCAGACTTGCATTTATCGACGCAAGTTTTCTTCTTAGAGGCTTGTCAAACGGATTGAATTCCGATTTGTATATAAGCTCATGCTCCACCTCTGCCCATGCATCCTGTAGAATCGTGCGTATCTGAATCTCGCACACAAGATCCGGCGGAAGGAAAACAGATTTATCCTCAGGCCTGCAGTCTTCCGGTATTGCAATCAGGACATGTCGTGACTCATATCCGAATTCCCTGAATGACTGCTGTGCACCCTTGCGTTCAATCTCCTTGACGTCATACGCTTCTTCCAGCTGCTTTTCCACAAGGTCGATGTCCTCAAGAAAGGCGCATATTACACGTATTCCCATCATGTCGGTAAGTGTGACAAGTGTTTTGCTTTCAGCCGCTTCCTTTGGCTTTTGACGCAAAATCTTCTTGTAATATGAATTGAACGATTTGATTCGGTTTTTGTATGTTGGTGCTGAACTGATATTGATTGTCTTTTTTAAACTCGCTTCTATCTTGGAAAGGATTTCCTGAAATACCGGCCTATATTCATCATAAGTCTGCTGGATATTTATTTTGTTGGGCAAATCTCTTTCCATGTCTAACTCCAAAAAATGATAAAAGCGATAAAAAAAGCCGTCCCAAGACAAAGGACGGCTTTTACGAAACGACCGCTAATTAGTAGTTTCTTGCTGATCCTGCATTAGAATCAGAATCATCGTTCAAAGATGGTGTGAATTCAGATTCAGTAGCCATCTTCTGCTTTTCGATGTAGCGGTTAACCTGCTTGCTTCCGAAAAGTGACATTTCATGAGCCTGGCGAGCTGTTTCCTTCTTTGTGATGATTCCCCAGAGGACTTCAACATCAATGTCACGGTCAGCTGTAAGAACTGCGAGGTCATAGATAACCATTACGTCCTTGAAGTAACCGATGAAGTCATCACCGATGTCACATGCATCGCGTGTGATCTGGAAACCAGCAAACTTAACATAAG
>JAGCYQ010000196.1 GCA_017960765.1 Treponema sp. | reverse complement strand
GAGCTTATGAAATTTCCATCCGCAGAAAAACGTGCAAGATAGTCTAAGCTATCATCAGCATCTTTAGTTTCCATTATTGTTTGTACAAGGAAAATATCATCATCTCCTGTAACGCCACTTTTCAAATAAATGTACCTGATGCCCGAGCCGTAATATTTGCATGCCCAGATTTTTTTGAAATTAAGTTTTCCGTCAAGCTGAACGACTGCCTGCCTTTCAAAAGTCCTTCGTATTTCAAAATACACATTGCCTTCAAAAGCCGCAAGACCAACAAGCTCATCGTTTTGATTTGTATAAACCGTAACGGCGTCCTTTAGGTTTCCGTTCAAATCAAATGAAAGGAGGAAAAGGTCCCAGCCTGTCTCTTTAAAATTCACCTGTCCGTTGAACGCAACATAAACGGTGTCCTTTCCGTCAAAGGCATAAAACTGTGTTTCATACGCCCTTTGGTTTTTGAGGCTGTAGGATTTGTAGGCCACCACCCTGTCATCCTTGATCCTGAAGAATGCAAAGCGGTTGTCTGAAAATGCGGAATAAACAGTGAGTATGATTTCGTTTGGTCCAAGAGCATAGAGCTTTAGGAAATCATAATGTGTAAACCTTTCACTGAACTCATAATTATCAAAGCCTTCGACATCTATCTGCAAAGTTGAACTGTATCTGTTGTCAATGAATTTGTTGATGAAGATTGGAGTTCCCTTGTCCAGGTCCGTGTGGTTCATTCCAAGGAATGCTTCGTAAACTGTGTTTCCATAACTTACCATGTCCATTTCCATGGTTGTATATCCCTGCAGGACATTGATTGTTTTGTCGCCCACATATTCCTTTTCTCCGGCATAAAGAGACGCACATGCAGACATGACCGCAACAAACAGCAAAATTGTTTTTTTCATTTTAATCCTCCGCTTTTCATCTGATTTGATTCTACAGTGTGTTAGATAAAATATCAACATTACATTCATACATAAAATGTCTTTCAGCATGGAAAAAAGAAATCTTTCTTGCCCGGAGACCTTTTCCATGTTATAATTTAATGTAGTCTGGAGATTTAGTTTTTTTTTCAAGGGGGTTTTATCTATGAAAAGACTGTTTGTAATACTGGCACTTATTCTGGCATTTCCGCTTCTTGCATCTGCAAACGAGGCAGAAAAAGGCAACATCTATTCAATCAATGTTTACGGTCATTTCGGAAGCCATGAAGGTCTTGGAGTGGATTTGGGCGGAACATTCCACATCCTGCCGGACTATGACGTTTCCCCTATTGTATTCGTCGGCATAGGATGCGGCGGTTTGGACAATGATAATTTTTACATGGATTTGAAGCTTTTGGGCGGTGTTGCCTGGCATGCAACGGACTTTTTCTATGTGGATGTAGCTGCCGGTGGTCAGAGCTTCCTTCAACTGGGCTCAGACTCCAAGTTAGGCCTCGCTTTTTTGGCAGACGCAAACATCATGCTTCATATCGCTGAAATCATCGGAATCAGGGCAGGCTGCATGGTTTCATACGGAACAAACGGGGGCATGATCTCACCCCACATAGGAATTGCATCCATGTTTGACTTCTCCTGGTTGTTCTGATAATGATTGACTAAAGGGCTTTTATATTCTATTATATGGCATTATGACCGCAAACGAGTTACGTTCTAAATACATCGAGTTTTTTAAAAGCAAAAATCATGCCGAGATTTCCGGACAGTCTTTGATTCCGGAGAATGACCCTTCAGTTCTTTTCACTATGGCCGGAATGCATCCTCTTGTTCCATATCTGCTGGGAGAAAAACATCCCGCTGGAACAAGGCTCACTGACTATCAGAAATGCATCCGCACAGGTGATATTGATGAAGTCGGAGACCCAAGCCACTTGACTTGTTTCGAGATGCTGGGTAACTGGTCCCTTGGTGATTATTTCAAGAAGGAATCCATCGCTTTCTCATATGAATTCCTGACCAGTCCGCAATGGCTTGCCCTTGATCCAAAGATGATCTCCGTCACTGTCTTTGCAGGTGATGAGAATGCCCCTCGTGATGAGGAAGCCGCAGGATACTGGAAGGAAAACGGCATACCGGAAGACAAGATCGCATATCTTCCGGCAAGCGACAACTGGTGGGCAGCAGGTCCTACAGGTCCATGTGGTCCTGATACCGAGATTTTCTACTGGGTTGGAGAAGGACTTCCACCTGTGGGCTCAAACAAGGGAACTGACAGCACCAACTGGATGGAGATATGGAACAACGTATTCATGCAGTATAACCGCGTGGATGAAAAGACCCTCCTTCCGCTTGAAAAGAAAAACGTAGACACAGGAATGGGCCTTGAGCGCACGAACTGCATACTTCAGGGAAAGAAAAGCGTTTACCTTACAGAAGTTTTCCAGCCGATCATCGCAGAGATTGAAAAGCTGACCTCATACAAATACGGTTCAGACGAGGAAAAGGACAAGAGCGTACGAATCATCGCAGACCACATCCGTGCATCCGTATTCATCCTTGGTGACCAGAGGGGTGTTTCTCCTTCAAATGTAGGTGCAGGCTATGTTTTGCGCCGCCTTATCCGCAGATCTGTCCGTCATGGGCTTAAGTTGGGAATTGACAGGGGATTCCTTTCTGAGCTGGCAGTCTCCGTCATAGAGAACTTTAAGAACGCCTACCCGGAGCTGACAGACAATGCAGAAAAAATCCACAAGGAGCTTACTGCAGAAGAAAATAAGTTCCGTGATACACTCAAAAAAGGAGAGGCAGAATTCCAGAAGCTTCTTCCTAACCTGATGAAGAACCCGAAGAAAGAGATTTCTGGCAAGGTTGCATTCCGCCTGTACGATACTTTCGGTTATCCGCTTGAATTAACCCAGGAACTGGGTGCCGAGCATGGATTTACTGTTGATGTCGAGGGATTCAAGGAAGCAGAGAAAAAGCATCAGGAGGCCTCGAAATCACTTGATGCCGGAAAAGCAAAGGGCGGTTTGGCAGAGCAGACTGACGTTACCACAAAATACCACACAGCAACCCACCTTTTGCAGCAGGCACTTGTTGACGTGCTTGGAAACCAGGTTGCACAGAAGGGAAGCAACATCGACAACGAGCGCATGAGGTTTGACTTTACTTTTGAGCGCCCGATGACACCCGAGGAAGTCAAGAAGGTCGAGGATATCGTAAACCAGAAGATAAAGGAAGATTTGCCGGTAACAATGGAGATCATGACAGTCCAGGAAGCGGTGGATCAGGGAGCAAGGGCTCTGTTTACCAACAAATACGGTGAAAGCGTAAAGGTTTACACTATCGGACGTGACCCGAAGACAGACTGGTTCAGCAAGGAAGTCTGCGGTGGACCTCATGTTCAGCATACGGCACAGATCGGAGACTTCAAGATTGTAAAGGAGCAGTCCAGCTCTGCCGGTGTACGTCGTATCCGTGCTGTTATTTCCGGTGGTTTACCGCTGGATTCTTAAAATTGCATTTTCCCCGTGTAACGAAAATCACCCGGGGTTGTTATATTTATGAAACAGGGCAGGCATGAGCCGGTCCGAAGTCTTTTTGCTTTAAGAGGAAGGTTTTATGAAACGTAGAGCTATTGGAATCGCATTATTTTTGTCAATTGCAGTCTCAGCATTTGCACAGAATGACCTGCAGCCCCTCGCTGTGGTAAAATTGAACAAATCAGAGACAATCACGTTAAAACAGCTTAAAAGCCGTGCTACCGCCATGGAAAAGCAGGTAGAGGCACTAGGTTCAAAACAAACCCTCACAGTGGACCAGCGCAAGCAGCTTCTGGACACCATGATCCAGGAAAAGCTCATTGTACAGGCAGCCAACAAGATGGGAATTACAATCAGTGATTCTCAGGTTGACACAGCCTTTGTCAACTCTTTCGCTCAGCAGCTTGGTCAGCAGGTAACTGAATCACAGCTTTCAGACATGATCAAAGCCCAGACAGGAAAGACTCTCGCAGAATATATCCAGTCTTCAACAGGAATGTCACTTGCAGACTACAAGGCAAACTTGAAAAATCAGCTTACCATGCAGCAGTACGTGCTTTCCCAGAAACAGAACGACCTGCAGAAGATTGCCGCAACAGACAAGGAAATCCGTGACTTCTATGACGTCAACAAATCACAGTTTGTCAGAAGCGATGGAATGATTCTCTTCCTGGTAGCCGCACCAAAGGGAAATGACTCAGTAAAGGCAAAGGCAACTGTCACAGACCTGCGCAACCAGTACATGAAGGACAACTCAAAGGAAAATTCCATAATCGCAGACAGCGGAAAAACATACGGCGCCGGCACAGGCTATATCGAAAAGAGCTCTGCAATGGCACAGAACATGGGCTGGTCCATGGACAAGCTTGTTGAAGTGTTTAACAAGAACGTCGGTTATGTAAGCCCTGTAGAAGAGAATTCAACACAGTTCATGTTTTATGTTGTAAAGGAAAAGACTGAGGCAAAAATGCTTACTCTCAGCGACTTGGCCCAGCCGGGTACTACAATCACAGTATACGCCTACATCAAGCAGAACCTTACATACCAGAAACAGATGGAATATCTTTCACAGGCAATTCAGCAGATTGCAAAAGATCTTGACACACCTGCCAACGTAGACCGCAAGAAAACCGGTGCAGAGTTGACAAAACTGCTTTCCTGGTAGGTTCCAAAGTGTCACGCAGAAAAGGCAGAATATTAGCGTTCCAGGCTCTCTACTCATACGATGTGGGAGGGGAAAGTCTGGAACAGCTTCTGAAATTGGAATGGGCGGAATTGAAGGAATCCGAGAAAGATGCGGATACCGTTGATTTTGCCCGTATTCTTATTTCCGGAACAATCAACCATATAGAAGAAGTCGACGAAGTGATTAAGGCCCACCTGACGCAAAACTGGGAATTCAGCAGGGTGAACAAAGTTTCCCTCGCTATCCTGCGCATCAGTTCTTATTCACTTTTATTCCAGCCGGAAATCCACCCGACAATTGTCATAGACGAAGCCATTGATATTGCCAGGGAATATGGAGCCGACGAATCCTATAAGTTCATAAACGCAGTTCTGGATCATATTAGAAAAGAGAAAGAAGTTGAAGATTAAAAAAGGAAAAAGATCGAGTTTACGTTCGCTGTTCAGGCCACTGAGGGTTATTTCTGCCTCGGTGGTTTTGTCATGTCTGGTGGCATCTTGTACCACACATTCAGAGGGGGGCTCTATCACCTCGCTTCTGGATACGGCGGATCAGTCAATCTCCATCGGAGACACAAGGCAGGCCATGAGCTACCTGAATCAGGCCTCAAAGCAGGCGGGCACAACCCTGGACCGTCTTGGCATTTTTAAGCGATACGATACACTAGGTGACTCCAAGATGGCGGAAAAGACCATCAAGAATGCAATAAAAAAAGACAAATCATCCATAGAACTTACCGCCGTATATTCAAACTTTCTCTTGAACCATGACCGTGCAAAAGATGCCCTTAAGCAGTCAAAGTCATTGTCAGGAACAAAATACGGATCAATCTATGCAGAGGCAGTTTTCCGCAGGGCTATAAACGAGCATTTGAGCGCAAACGAGCTTTTTGGCGGAAGGGCAAAGAAAGAAGACAAGGAATGGAAAAAGGACATAACAAGATTCAACGAGCTTTTCTATGACAGCAGGTTTATCCCTGTTTACGAGGATGCCTTCAGAGGGACTAAAAAGCCAAAATGGAACTGGAATGCGGCTGTTCTTGACATGAGGGCTGGAAACTACGGCTCAGCGTCATCAAAATATCCTTCAACCCTGGAAGATGCAAAGGACTCTCTTTTCTGGGCGTTGGTTCTGTTCGACTGCGCACGTTATGCAGAAAGCCTTGATGCCCTTAATGCACATGCACCTGATTTTAAGGATCTTGAGACAAGCCTTGAGTTCATGGCGTTAAAATCCGACAACCAGTACATTCTTGGTTTGGACAATGAATCAGAGCAGACAAGAAGCGAAATGCTGGCACAGGTTCAGGGAAAAGAGGACCAGCTTAAATCATCCAAAATTCTCCCCATCCTGTACGTCAACAGCGCTATTTATTCCCGCACAACGGAAGATTTCTTCACTGAATATACAAGACTACATGACTTAGTGACACGTTTCCCTGAATACAGGCCTGGACTTGCCGCTTACGGTGAATTTGCAATCCAGCAGATGCGCCGTCCGCCGGATGACAAGATGACAGCCCACATCAGGGCATCAGGACTTGCTACAATCAAGATGGAAAAAGAAAATGCGGTTCCTGAGATAACGGTTCAGGATGCAATAAGCCTGATAAAGGCCGTACAGGAGAAAAACCCCTCAGCAGACTTAATCGTACTCCAGGAGATACTTGAGGCAGAAGCCGCATTCCTTAAGGAGCCTGCACAGAGAGCCGCAAGAGTCTGGCCGCTTCTGGAAAAGAACGAGCAGGGAACATCACTCTACCCCGCGGAAATCGTCCATTATGCAATCGTAACCTTACTTGAAAGCAACTATATCGAGGAAGCCCGTGATCTATTCACACGCTATGAGAATGCATCAAGGCAGCCTGCTGATGATTCAAAAAAGAAGAAGAAAAAGGCAGAGACCTTTGTTCCATGGAATCATCCGGAGGAGCTTTCTCTGTGGGAAAACGAGATATCCGCATGGTTCTGTGTAAACGACGGAAGATATGACAAGGCCATTCCGATTTACCAGTATATCATCGACTCATACTCAGACCGCAGCCCCGTAAT
>JAGCYQ010000195.1 GCA_017960765.1 Treponema sp. | reverse complement strand
GATGATACGCTAATTATGCAGGACAGCCATGGCATTCCGTTTACAATCATGGTGACTGCTGTTTCTTCTGGTGGAACGATTCACACCAAGGGCGGTTCAATCATCGTGGAGGATGCGGACGAAGTGACCCTGTTTGTGGACATTCAGACTGCATACCGGAAAAAGCATTATGCAAAGAAGTGCGGAAACCTTCACCGTGGAAACAGAGGGCTTCTGCGTTTTTGTACCGACCGTGCCCTAAGGAATATTTGCTTTGCTTCAAGCGGCATTTACCAGAACATCAAGGCCATGCATGTAAGTGAGTCTACCAAAGAATTCAGGAAGATTGCACTTGACCTGACTTCCGGTCTTAGGGAAAAATCTGCCGGTGAACTTTCTGTCCCGACTGACGAGCTTTTGACAAAACATCCTGACAGCCCTGCTCTTGCGGAACTCTACTGGAATTATGGCCGTTATCTCCTTGTTTCAAGCAGCAGCAAACCAGGAACCCTTCCAGCGACACTTCAGGGAATATGGAACAATGACATCAATCCGGCATGGGGCAGCCGCTATACCGTGAACATCAACGCCGAGATGAATTACTGGCCCAGTGGAATGTGCCGGCTCCTTAAATGCGAGAAGCCCCTGTTCGACCTGATCAGGAGGGCATACAGGAACGGTAAGCAGACCGCAAGGATAATGTACGGCTCCGACGGCTGGGTAATGCACCACAACACCGACATCTGGGGTGACACGGCTCCTCAGGGGGCATGGATTCCGGGAAGCTACTGGCCAATGGGCGCGGCATGGCTTTCAACTCATATACGTGATTATTATGAATATGGCTTGAACAGGAAATTCCTCAAGAAGAACTTCAAGTACATGGTTCGTGCATGTGAGTTTTTCAAGGATGTGATGGTTCCCTCAAAAGACGGAAAGCATCTTGTTGTGTCGCCTTCAGTTTCTCCTGAGAACAGCTTTACTCTTGCGGACGGACAGACTGGAAGCTTCAGTGCGGGATGTGACATGGATAACAGGATTCTTGAGCATCTTGTAAAGGCTACTATTGATTCAGCATTGGATCTGGGAAAGCTTGAAACCGATCCGGTCGTGCTGGAACTGCGTCAGCTGCTGCAGAAGATTCAGGGACCTGTGGTAAACGAGGACGGTACAATCCGCGAATGGCCTCTTGAATGCACGGAAACTGAACCGGGACACAGGCACATCAGCCATCTGTACGGGCTCTATCCGGGAAACAGCATCAACGTTCACCGTACGCCGGAACTTGCAAAGGCAGCGGAAAAGACAATCGAAAAGAGGGTCAAGAACGGTTCAGGTCAGACTGGATGGTCACAGGCATGGATAATGAATTTCTGGGCATCCCTGGAGAACAAGGAAAAGGCCGCTTCATGCCTTGAGGAGCTGTTTGAGAAATCAACTTATCCCAATCTGCTGGACAGGCATCCTCCGTTCCAGATTGACGGAAATTTCGGAACTCTCGCCGCTATGACAAGGATGATCGTTCAGAGTGAAGTTGTTGATGGGGTAGTGGTGATCAGTCTTCTTCCCGCACTCCCGGAGAAATGGAGCGAAGGTTCTCTTAAAAATGTTGCCGTAAAGGGAAATCTGAGCATGGACATTACATGGAAGGATGGAACGATTGAATCTGCATGCCTGTATGCCGCCCCAGGAAGCACATACATGGAAGAAGTTGAAATCTATTACCAGGACAGGCTTTACAAGGCACCTTTGACCGACGGCAAGCTGGACATCAAGAACATCCTGCCTACCACGATTTGAATTTAGTAATTGTCGCGTATTTTTTTTGTCACACGGATTCGAAACAACTACGTTGTTTCTTTAAATGGAGATTTTATGCTTAAGAATGAGGAACTCACTCAAAAAATAATTGGAGCCTGTCTTGAAGTTCACAATGAACTTGGAAGTGGTTTTCTTGAGCCAGTCTATCAGGAAGCGTTGGAACAGGAATTTATCTTACAGGGTATTCCATATGAACGAGAAAAGCTACTGCCTATTGTTTATAAGGGGAAAACACTAAAAAAGGAATATTATGCTGATTTTCTCTGTTATGACAGCATAATAGTTGAGCTTAAAGCTGTTTCAGTCCTCGCAAAAGCCCACAAAGCACAAATTCTAAATTACTTAAAAGCCGCTGACAAAGAAATAGGATTACTTGTAAACTTTGGAGTAAATTCTTTGAAATGGGAAAGAATTACAAAATTCATCAAAACCATCAATGAAAATTAAATAGAGTCTGTAAAACTATTTGAGAAAGAAAAGTCTCACGGATTCGATTTTACTACGAAAAATCAAAGGAAATTGCGTAGCAATTTCGAATCCGTGTGACAATACCTTTTTACAGGCTTCCGAATATATCCAGGTATCCTGCGACGAATACTGCAAGGATGATGATCGGGGCAACCCATTTCAGATAGAATTGAATGATCTTTGCCTTGGGGAATTTTATACCGTCGCCTGTGTCGGCCTCGGTAATGAAGTTCTTCCAGCCCCAGCCTCTCTTGTGCATACAGAAGCAGAGGAAGATCAATGATCCGATCGGAAGAAGGTTCTGGCTTACGATAAAGTCCTCAAGGGCATCAATTGAGCCGATGTGGGAACCGAAGTGGATATTTGACCAGATGTTCATTCCGAGGGCAGCCGGAGTTGAAAGGATAATCAGCGCAACAAAGTTGACAAGAACTG
Organism: Treponema sp.; assembly: GCA_017960765.1. Lineage (GTDB taxonomy): Bacteria > Spirochaetota > Spirochaetia > Treponematales > Treponemataceae > Treponema_D. The sequence continues at coordinate 1,967 of JAGCYQ010000195.1, read as the reverse complement.
ACTTTGTCCTGCTCCAGCCGAATTTGTCCATCGGGAAAGCGACAATGTTCTCGAATACCGCGATTACAGTTGAAAGAGCCGCAAATGACATGAACAGGAAGAAGAATCCTCCTACAACACGGCCTGCGACAGGTCCCATGGCATTGAAAATGTTTGGAAGAGATACGAATGCAAGGCCCGCACCAGAGCTAGGCTGAACATCAAAGGCAGCACAAGCAGGGAAAATGATGAGGCCGGCACAGATTGCAACAAAGGTGTCCAGTCCGATAACACGCAGTGATTCACCTGTGAGGGAATTCTTCTTGTCGATGTATGAGCCGAAGATTTCCATTGAGCCGATACCAAGACTCAGCGTAAAGAATGCCTGTCCCATTGCGGCATAGATAGTGTCAGCAAGACCATGTCCGCCAGCACCGTTTCCGTTAACAAGAGCTTTAAAGTCCGGCTTCAGGTAGAATTTGTAGCCTTCCAGTGCTCCTGGAATTGTTGCGACATAGATTGCAAGACCGATCATGATTACGAACAGGGCAGACATCATGAATTTAGTGATGCGCTCAACACCTTTCTGAAGTCCAAGGAAACATGCTCCGAAGCCAATGACGATTACCACGATCATCCAGATTATGAGGGTCTTTGGATCACCTACTGTGGCGCCAAAAGCATCGCCGATCTGATCCGGTGTCATGTTCGTGAATTTTCCGCTGACCATCTCAAAGAAGTATTTCAGGAACCAGCCGGAGACAACAGTATAGAACATCATCAGGAGGTAGTTTCCTGCAACCGCGAATCCTGAATACCAGTGCCATTTTGAGCCCTTTGGTTCAAGCTCCTGGAATGCACCTGCGACACTCTTGCGAGAAGCGCGTCCAACAGCAAATTCGCAGATCATTACCGGCAAGCCCAGGATTACGAGGAATGCCAGATAAATCAATACAAATGCTGCTCCACCGTATTTTCCTGTAATGTAAGGAAATCGCCATACGTTTCCAAGTCCGATAGCACATCCGGCTGACAGAAGAAGAAAGCCGAGTCTGCTTCCAAGGGTTTCTCTTTTCTTTTCGCCCATTTTTAAACTCCAATAATATACCGATTTGTTCCTCTTCAATCAGAAGAAAAACGTTGTAAATTATACTTCAATTCTTATTAAAATGCTAGGTCTGAATCAATTTGTTGAATTTTACGTTAAAAACGCGGGGTCACATACTATTTATATAGTGTAGGGGAAATCCCTCCCCAGCCGGAGTGTCATGCTCAGGTAATTTCATTTTATAAAGAGGTGTTTTTATGCCAGAGAAAACCTATATCCACAAACCCATCGAGGAGCTCACATTTACAGATGACGGTATGTTCCAGGCAGTGCTTCATGAGCCTGATATATGCGCAGAGCTTGTCGAGCGTCTTCTCCACATCAAGGTGAGTCACGTCGAATACCCGGAGATTGAAAAGCAGATAGCCCCTTACTTCACGACAAAGGGAGTCCGCCTTGACGTCTACCTGAAGGATAGTGACAAAATCATAGACGTGGAGATGCAGTCATATCCGCAGGAGGCACTGGGAAAGCGTACCCGCTATTACAGCAGCATGATTGACATGGACAGCCTGATGAAAGGTCAGGACTACACAGAGCTCAAGGACTGCTACATCCTGTTCATCTGCAAGACCGATCCTTTCAAAGGTTATAGCGAGAAAGGTTTTGGTCTTCCATGTTACACATTCAGCAACAGGTGTCATGAGGATCCAAGCGTGAATTTAAATGACAAAACGCTAAAAGTGATATATAATGCAAGTGCATACAAAGAAGAGAAGGACCAGCGCATCCGAAACTTCCTGCATTTTGTATATACGAATGAATGTGGTGAGGATGACTTCTCAAACCGGCTTTCAGCGATTGTTGAAAAACTAAAAGAGAATGAGAAATTCAGGAGTGACTATCTGGCTATGAATTTACATGACAGGGATCTGATAAG
>JAGCYQ010000194.1 GCA_017960765.1 Treponema sp. | reverse complement strand
GGTCACCTCGATGAAGTATCCCATGTTGCCGCTGTTCTTTATGCGTAAATTTGCAATTCCGGTCTTTTCTTTTTCTTCCTCAAGATATGCGTCAAGAATCTGATTGAAGTTTGACTGAATGTTCCGCCACTTGTCCAGGTACTCAGACCATCCCTCGCGTATGATGCGGCCGTCAGTCAATGATGTTGAAGGATCATCCAGAATCGCATTCCCGATTGTCTCGATTATCTTCAGCGCGTCCTCTGTTCCTGATGCGGAAAAATTGAACTGGCCAAGGATTTCCTGTGCCTTGAGCCAAAGTATGAGGCTGTTCTTAAGTGCTATCAGGTCTTTTGCATGTGCCCTGTCCATAGCGATACGGCCAGCAAGCCTCTCTATGTCAAGGATGCCGTCAAGGGTCTCACGGACACGATGATGAAGGTTCCTGTCGTCAACAAAAAGCTGGACATGGTCTTCACGGGACCTGATTGCATCTGCATCTGTCAGCGGGAACATGAGCCACTCGCGTATAAGGCGGCTACCCATTGCCGTGCGTGTATGGTCAACACATTCAATTAAAGAAAAATCCGGACCTCCATCCCTCAGGTTAGAGATTATCTCAAGATTACGCCTGGATGAATCATCCATCATCAGGTACTGGCTGTCATGATACACCGAGATTCCTGAGACATGGGGAGAGACAGTGTTTGTTGTCTTTTCAAGATAGTCAAGCAAGAAGCCCGCAGGAGGAACTTCCGGTGAATCCTCTGTAAGCGAGAATGAACGAAGGTTTACGGTCTGAAACTGCTTTATAAGTCGCTGATAGCAGGTCTCTGAATTAAAATTCCAGTCGGGGTACCATGAGACTGACATGATGCTGTCACGCTCAAGAATAGACCTCACATCCTGGTTTGACTTGAGTGAGTCAGGTAAAATCAATTCCTTGGGATTACACCTTCCAAGCTCTTTTCCAAAATTCTCGGCAAGCGTTGATGAAGCAAAACTTGTTGCCCTGAATTCTCCTGTGGTTACGTCGATATAGGCAAAACCGCATTTGTTTCCGGATATGAATAGCGATGCAAGGAAATTGTTCATTCCTCCGTCAAGATACTCGCTTTCTGTTGCGGTTCCCGGCGTGATAATCTCAATTACCTTACGTTCTGTAAGACCTTTTCCGTGTGCGATTTCTCCAATCTGTTCCGCCACGGCAATTTTCTTTCCAAGACGCAAAAGGCGGGCGATATAAACCTTGGAGGTATGATGCGGAATACCGCACATGTGATGCTCTGCGCGGTGTGTAAGCGTAAGGTTCAGGAGTCTGGAAACTTCATCAGCATCAGAATCGAACATTTCATAAAAATCACCAAGCCTAAAGAACAGCACCTCATTGGGATGCTGTGCCTTCAGGCTCTGATACTGTGAAAATAGAGGTGTTTCTTCCGCCATAGAGCTTATCTAAGCCTTAAGCCCAATGCCTTGATTACGTCGTCCGTTATATCTACTGAAGAACTGTACCACAGGATTGAATTGTTGTTCTGCAGGCTCAAAACCATGCTGTATCCGTCGTTTTCAGCAGTCTGCTGGATGATTGAATAAAGCCTCTTGTAGAATGCATCGTTGTTCTGCAGTTCCTGCTTCATCGTCTGAAGCTCCTGGTTCTTTGTGCGTGTATATTCAGTAAGGTAGGAAGTCTTCTGGTCAATCTGAGTCTGAATCTTCTTTGCATTTGAAGTATCACCGTTTGCAAGATATTCCAGCCTCTGATTGTTCAGTTCCTGAATCTCTTTTGTTGACTTGTCAATCTCAGCCTGAAATTCCTCGCGCTTCTGCTCATAGTTGCGTACAGGAGCGGAATTCCTGAAAAATGCCTGATATACACGTGCAGTATCAACCACAGCAAATTTTGTAATCTGCTGGGCAAAGACTGAACAGGCCCCCACTATTGCAAGAGCAGCCAAAACAACGAGTTTTTTTCCTGAAAATTTCATATTCTCACCTCATCTAGTGCCTTCTGGTAATAAGTCCAAAGGCAGTTTGCTTCAATAGGAACTTCTAAATAACTTTAGAAATACCAAAAATAAAAAAACATATATCCCATTAACGTTACAAACTAACGGTTTGCAACATTGAATGAAAGAACCCAATGCCAGCTCTTGAACCAGGAAGTAGGATCTCCCCTTTCATCTTCCCAGACGATTCCCTGTCCGTTCTTGATCTGGAAGTTGTTTACAAACAGAAGCCTGAGCGGGAACTGCTGCAGACAGAAACGGATACTCGGACCGTAGCTGAAGTACCAGTCGTTGCCGTTAGCAAAATCTGTAAACATCTGTGACGGAGTTGACTTTATCATTGAGGCATCAAAGAACAGGTCAACTGCCAGAATACCAGGAACTACAGGCATGCGCAATTCAAGAGTATTGTTCCACAAAGCGCGGCCATAGCCGTTTTCATCATTTGTGATATTCCATCCACGTCCATTGAACATACCGTCAATATACAGCTGGTTGCTCTGCTTGATGTTCGTACCAGGAACAGGGAACTGAAGTGAAAGACCGCTGTATGCCATAAGTACAAGCTTAAGGCTCCATGTCTCAGAAAGCGGCTTATCCAGAAGCGTAAAGTACTTCTCTGCCTTTGTGTCGCTCCTCAAGTAGAATTCTGTCTCACCCCAATCCGGAGAGAACATTCCCTTTGGAAGAAGACCGTACCACGTAAGCCTCTGACTTGCAAACCATCCTGACGTAGCATCATAGCTTATGTTGCGTCCATCAGCGGAGAACGATGCATAGAAGGAGTTCCTTGGCTCCCAGTTGTTGTTAAAGTTGCTTATGTTTGAATCGTACGGAATATAAAGCGAATTGTCATACACATTGTTTATGAGAGAACCAGACAACCCTCCGGTAGCAGTAAGGATGGCAAAATCCGGGGTCCACCTTCGTCCGAGAGATGCAGAGAGGTTGAACTCATGCTGCTGGTATTCCATGTAATATCCGGAAGGAGATACAGTACCGTCAACACCGACATGGTTTCTTGGTGTGTTTTTTGTTGAATGTGCATAGCTGAGGGAAAGGCTGTTTGAAATCGGAAGTCCAAAGAGCCAGTTCTGACCGTATCCGAGGGACACAGACTGTTCCGTTGTTGAAAGCTGAACGCCGGCGGAAATTGACTGTCCTGTTCCAAGGAAGTTTGAATCCTGAAGCTTGGCATAAAGGGCAACAGGGAAATCACCTGTGTTTGATACACCGCTGAACGTAAAGCCAAAGTCCACGGAAGTCGTGCTCTGTTCCTCAAGATTGAAGACTATGTCTACGAGGTTATCCTCAGATCCAGGCGTAATGTCCGGATAAATCTGTGTCGTGAAGTACTGCAGGTTATAGAGGTTCCTCATGCCGTTCATCAACTTGGAATACGAGAAGATGTCTCCTGTCTCCATTGGAATCTCACGCATGATGACCTCATCCTTGGTCTTGTTGTTTCCCCTGATTATGATGTTTTCTATGTGGCTTCTTTCATTCTCCTGAATGTAGATTATGTAGCCGATTGTCTTTTCGTCTGCATTCTTTTGAATCTGGGCCTGGAAACCGTTTGATGTGTATCCGCTTTCGTAATAACGGCTTTGGACTGCCATAAGTGTTTCCTGATAGCGGGTCTCGTTGTATACGTCACCGGGTTTCTGCCTTACCAGAAGCTGAAGCTCCTCCTCGGAGAAGACATTGTTTCCCACAAAACTGATTCCGGAGAAATTATATCTCGAGCCTTCCTGAATGTTGAACTGAATCGTAAGCTCACGGCGGTTCTTCTCTTCGTTAAACTCTGCGTCAACAGTGTAGTTCAATACCTTTGCATCAACATAACCGCGGTCCTTGTAATATGCGGTGATTGCCTTTACATCCTGCTCAAGCATTGCCTCCTGGAAAGAGCCCTTCTGGAAAAGACCTACTTCCTTGAGCGAGATTTTTCCACGCAGGGTTCCGGAGCTTACCGTTGTGTTTCCGTTAAAAAGAATTTTTGAGACTACAGTCTTCTGTCCCTCATCAAGAATAAACGTAACGATATATCCGTCCTCAACCTGTTCGGCTGTTGAAGAAACCTTTATCTCGGTATATCCCTTTCCTATATAGAGGTCACGCAATGCCCTTTCGTCCGCAAGCCTTGTGTTCTCGTTATAAATTGATTTTTCCGCACATGTGACGGTATCCTTCAATTCCGTAAGGCGCACCTGATGGTAGCCAGTAAAGCGGAGTTTTGAAATCATCGGGTATTCCTTGACGACAAGAACCACGTTGATTGCGGTACAGGTCTTGTAGTCTCCACCCACCGGATTAACCCTGATGTCCAGCAGATCCTCAAAAAGGTCAAGGGCAAAAGTCCTGTTCAAAAGGTCCTCATAAACATCATCTGAAAACCTTTTTCCTATAAATGAGGCTGTGACACCTTCCAAATCAGATTCCTTGGTATTTACAAGTCCATCAAATGTGACTGACTGTATGGGTTTTCCGTAATACCAGCCGTCAGGAGCCGATGACTGGGCAAATCCCATTACCGCCATTGAAACCAGCAGCAGAATAGTAAACACCGATCGCTTTATACGCATATAAATCCTCTGTTTTTAAAATTGCATTCTCCAGGACAGCGTGATAGAAGTAGCGGGAACCCAGGAACTGTCTAAAGCCCCAAGATCCGGCGCAAACTGCCAGCGTATGTTCGCAAACGGTGCGGCAAACTCCAATCCCAATTCAGGCTGGAAAACAAGCCCGCCATCCGTACCGAACAGGCCGTCAGCAGATTCATCATAGGTCAACTGCATCAAAGCATCCGCATAGACTGTGCTGCCGAAGTACTTACCAATATAAACAGTTGTATTGTCAAAATAGTTACCGATGGAATTCATATTTTCGTTATTTCCGCTCAATCCCTGGGTAATCGCATTTTGCAAAACTGTCGTTCGTAAAGAGAATATATCAAAATTAAGCAAATCACGCAATGC
>JAGCYQ010000193.1 GCA_017960765.1 Treponema sp. | reverse complement strand
CTAATCACAAGGACGGAAAAATGGAATGGATTAAGGTTATCAACGACGCGATGGACTTTATGGAAAAAAATCTGACGGAAAAGATTGGGCTTCTGGAGGTGGCTCGGAGCGTCAACATTTCGGCTTTTCATTTTCATCATGCTTTTACGATTATGACTGGGATTACGCCGGCGGAGTATATTCGAAACAGGCGCCTTACTCTGGCCGGGCTTGAACTTGCGGATGGCAGCAGCAAAATAATCGACCTTGCATTGAAATATGGATACGAAACGCCCGAGAGCTTTACCAAGGCTTTTTCCCGCTTCCACGGATTTTCTCCCATCTTTCGGTAAAATTGATTCGATGAAAAAAGAATTTGCGTTTCCAAGTTTTTGATGTTAAAATCATTATGAAAAAACAGGAGGCGAAAAATTATGGCAAAGATAAAAGGTAAATTAGGAAATGATTTTTGTCCGCAGTCGCTATTTTTGTATGGAACAAAAAAGGATGACGGAAGTCCTAATTTCGGACTTTTCTGCTGGTTCAGTTACGCAACGATAGAGGTAAACAAAGAGCCCCGTATGGGTGTGATGGCGTGTATCGGGGAGGAAAAACTTACCAAGGATTTAATCCGCAAAAATGGAATTTTCTCCGCAAATCTTGTAACGGAAAAACTTCTCCCCCTTGCAGATTACTATGGCTGCACAAGTGGCCGCGACACCGCCGACAAAATGAAGTACAGTCCGACTGTTGAACAGGGACAGGTGCTTGATGTTCCGACGATTGCAGAAAGTCCCGTGAGCTTTGAGCTGCGCGTGGTAAAGGAAATTCATGCCGCTGAGGGTAGCGATATTTTTATCTGCGAAATCTGCAATGTTATGATAGAAGAAAAACTCAAGGATAAAGGCCTGTCTTTCATTGAGCGACTTAAGATTGCGGCTCCCGTGATTACTGCCGGTGAAACAACTTATACTTCCATTGATGGTCGTGAGCTTGGCCGCTGGGGTCAGCCGATGAAAACTTTGGAAAGTTAGAGATGGAATACTTATTTACAGAACGCGCTCATTTAGCCTGCCCTAACATGTGTTTTGCGATTGCGGCAAGTCTTGGGAAGGCTTTTGATAAAAAGAGAATTGAAGATAGCGTAGCGAGGCTGTCGGAGGCACACCCATTTTTACGGTCGCGGCTTGGTTATGAAAAAGGAACAAACTCATATTTTTATGATGTGAAAGAGCAGTCTCAAATAGAATTGATTTTTGAGGGTGAACTTTGTGATGAGGATGGGGATGTAAAAATCATCCAACAATTCGAAAAACTCACTGCCCGCGACTGGAATCTTTTTAGCGAAGGCCTTTTGAAACTTGCAGTCTGGAAGGCTGAAGGCAAAACAGTTCTTCTTTTTGTTTTTCATCATCTACTGGCAGATGGTCGTGGCGCTCTTGGACTTGTTCAGGAGTTTGCGGATTTTTATGTTGATGGTAAAGAACCAAAGTCAGCCCCGGAACATTTAATTACACAAGAAGATTTACCTGCGAACTCCAAGCTTTCTTTCATAAGTCAGGCTCTCGTAAATTATGCAAACCGCCAATGGAAAAAAGAAAGTCATCAGCTTTCTTATGAAGAATATCACAGCTTTGCAGATGAGTTTTTGCAGGAGGATGATGTAGAACATTCTCTTGAAGTTGTTAGTACAGACAAGCTTTCAGATCTCCACGCGCAATGTAAATCACACAAGATTTCCATAAACGATTATCTTCTCGCAAAAATGTTTGCAGAAGACAAAGCGGACAGCATTGTAATGGCCTGCGATTTACGAAATCAACTTGCCTGTTATAAACAGGGAGCTCTTGGAAATTATGCGACAGCCTTCAGCGTGAAGTTGAAATCAACAAGTCAAAGGGATATCTTTTCTCTTTCAAAAAAAGTCCACAATCAGATTAGGAAAAAACTTTCCAATCCCAAGGACTTGTATCTTGTTCTACAATGCTACGCCTCACTGGAACCAGGACTTCTAGATGCCGCTATGATTTCAAGCCGTGGTGCCTTCGATAGCAAAGCCGCAAAGTTCATAGGTACAAGTTTTTTCAATTACGACAAGGCAAAAGGTTACAGCATCACAAATTTGGGAAAAATTGAAAGTAAAAATATAGAATCCGCTTTTTTTATTCCACCAGAGTCTCCTGCAATAAAAAAAACTTTGGGTGTACTTAGCGTAAATGGAGTTATGCGGATTTGTACAAGCCAAAGAAAATAGTATGAGGAAAAAATGCAGTTAGAAACACAACGACTGATTTTACGCGAATACACAATGGATGATTTTGATGCCCTTTATGAAATCATGTCCGACCCGGAAACCATGCAGCATTATCCTTCACCCTTTGATGAAGCCCGTACCCGTCGTTGGATTGAATGGAATCTTGAGAACTACGAAAAGTATGGATGGGGTCTTTGGGCAGTGATCCTGAAAGAAACCGGCAAGTTTATCGGTGACTGTGGAATCACACTGCAGGATATTGACGGTCAGCTGCTTCCCGAAATCGGATATCACATTCATAAAAAATATTGGCGGCGTGGTTTTGCAAAAGAGGCAGCCCGCACTGTCCGCGACTGGGTTTTTGAAAACACAAATTACGATGAGATTTATTCGTATATGAAATATACAAACGTAGGCTCCTATTCAACTGCCCTTGCAAACGGTATGAAAAAAGTTAAGGAGTATCCAGATCCTAAAAACGAAATTTCTTATGCTTATGCAATCACCAGAGACGAGTGGAATTCTCTTTTGAAATTCTCCAAGGCAAGTCAGGAAAATCTTAATCAAATTTTTGACCTTTACCAAAAGGCTATCAAAAAAATGGACGAGCAAAATATTCCGCAATGGGATGAAATATATCCGGACCGAGCAACTCTTGAAGAAGACATAAGCAAGGGTCAGATGTATATTGGAAAGAAAAACGGTTCAATTGCAGTCTGCTTTGTTTTGAATGAAGAGTGCGATGAAGAATACCAAAACGGAAAATGGATTTGCCCAGATTCTCACTTTTGTGTAATTCACCGCCTATGTGTTAGTCCTGAATTCCAAAATCAGGGAATTGCGGGCGAGACTATGAAATATATTGAGGAAATATGCCGCCTTCAAAAATATGAGTCAATTCGTCTGGACTGCTTTACGCAAAATCCCTATTCGCGTCGTTTGTATGACAAGGGTGATTATGCAGTCACCGGTTATGCAGACTGGCGTAAGGGCCGTTTTGAACTCAGAGAAAAGAAACTGTAATAATATATTGGATTACTGATCCAATACTTCTACATAATCAATGCCCAGCAAAAGAGCCTTGCGGCTATAGCCTTTACCCTGATATTTGTAATCAATGGAAATCAATTGAACCACATTGACCTTTTTCTCTTTAAGTTTTTTCTCTAACTCTGCCAGCAGCTGCCTTCCTATTCCAGGGTTCTTCAGAGTAAGATGCCGCCATGACCTTTGCAAGAGTCGGAATGTCGTTTTTATTTATTAGTTTTATTTCCATATCAATATTTTCCAGAATTTTTTACAATCCTTTGCTCAAAAACATTTCCATTGGCTGTTCATAGCCCTGGATATTCATTACAAGACTTCCGCAATCTTTGTAACCGTTTTTTCTATAAAAGTGCTGGGCTGTTTCATCAACCTGAGTTGAAGTCAAAACCATGCCGTAGCCCTGAGATTTCATATCCTTTTCCCAATGATTCAGCAATTGTTTTCCGTAACCTTTTCGCTGTTCCTTCCAGTCTATAAAAAGCATGGTGCAAAAAGGAGTGTTGTCCCAAAACAAATTATAGCGCAAAAGCCCAACCGGTTTATCATCTGCAAAAAGTACGTAACCCTGTTTGCTAGTAACCTTATTTTCAAACTCCTTTTCCGGCAGGTGCGTGTCAAGGCTATACCAGAAGACTTTGTCATTTGATGTTACATATTCTATTTTTGTCATTCTTTTATTCTCCATTCCTCCAGAATCTTTAGGCCCTCGTCAATTTCCTCGCCAAGGACTTCCTGGATTTTTTCGAACTTGTTTTTGATACGCTGCATTGCTTCCACATTGGAATTACTGATCCAATACTTCTACATTCAGTAATGTACCGTTTTCAGAAGTGTATTCGCGGATGTTGCCGTCTGTTATGTCTGTACTGTCTGAGAACACGGCATTCAATTTGATCACTGCATCATCCCCGTCTTTGATAACAGTCAGTTTGCGCGGTATGCCCATTATTCCGTTCCATTTTACAGGAGGATTATTGTCTGGGATTCTGAGCCATGGTATAAGGATGACATCTTTTGTGCCGGAGAAAACCTGGGCGGCATAAGGTATCTTGTCTGCAAACGCGGAATGCTTTACTCCGTTCCACTTGAATGAATAACCGTCAAAGCTGCCTGGATAATAGAATCCGTCTGCTGTCCACATGAACCACACACCGTCAATCTCAAACAGATTGGGACATTCAAATCCACCGGGAAGAGTAAACCTCTGGCTTATCTCAAAGTTTCCGTCCAGGTCAGGTGAACGCAAGATCGCAAAGTCATTCTCCTCAAGCCACAAGACCATGATGTACGCTGAACTCTGCTCGTGGTAAAAGACTTTCGGGTCACGGTTTTCCCTGCAAATATTCTGCACGACAAATGATTCATCCTTTATCAAAGTCATTCCACCGTCAACGCTCTTGGCAAGCCGCTGTGTAAAAAGGCCTCCCTTTGGTGCCGCGGTATAATAACAGTAAATCGCATCACCCACAGAAATTGCACTGCCGGAAAAAATCATGCCGTGTTCATCCGGTTCCATCACAAGACCGTGATTCTGCCAGTTGAGCAAGTCGCTTGAAGTTGCATGTCCCCAGCCTATGTCACCCCAGTCAAGCCTTTGGGGATTATACTGAAAATACATGTGGTAGATTCCGTTGTGGTAAATGAGTCCATTCGGGTCATTCATCCAGCCAAGGCCTGTGGTAAAGTGATACTTGTACAAAGAAGATTCCGGTATTTCCATCTTTTTATTTTTCTTCCATGAATTGAACGTCATCCAGATTCAAAAAGAGCCTCATGTATGGACCTGAGTTCCTGTATTCCATGAGCATGTGCGCATCCCTTTCGATTCCCAAGAGTTTCAGTGCCTTGGAGTCTGTGGTAATTTCCTGCTTCCAGTTTTTGCCGTCGGTGCTTTGATTTTTAAAACAGATTTTAACCCTTTCTCCCATGTAGTCCTGGCCCTTTATGACATAGCTTGAGCTGAGTGATACAGGTTTTCTTCCCTTCCATTGCTCCAGATTATTTGCACCTTCCTGAATCTTGCCGGAAAAATAATCTCCCTCTGCCTTGCCGACAAATGCTACTTCTTCTGTCTTAATGCCGTTTTTCTTGGTGACTTTGTTGCCCCTCAACTGAACCGTTATATCCATCAACTGGAAACGGTTCTTCAGGAATTGCTCAACTATATTCTTCGTGTAATACTCATGCATCTTGTTGAAGCCGTGGGTACCGTCCTTTATGATGTAAAGCTGCTTGTTGAGTGTCTCTGCCTTGTTCTTGGAATTCTGCCTGTAGATTTGAATCGCATCTTTTGAATACTGCGTGTCCACCATTGAATCCTTGTCACCATGAATGATGCATGCCGCCCCGGAATAATTCTGCAGCTCTTTTATCACATCAATTGTCTGTGCATCCTTTATATAACGTCGTCCCAGTTTCATTGGTCCACAGACAAAAGTTTCCGGTGGATTATCGGGATCAAAGAATGCAGTAACAATCTGACCTCTTCTTGCATCTTCCGGAGCACTGAGGGTTGGATAAAGAAGGATAATTTTCTTTATATCAGGCTTTTTCCTTGAGACCAGAAGTGTCGTTACCAGTCCGCCAAGACCAAGTCCCATCAGAGTAAGTTCGTTGGAATCAACATAATCAAGTGAGCATACATATTCAACAACGGAATTCAGATCCTGCATTTCTGTGAGCAAGGACATATCTGTTGAATCGCCATCGCTTTTTGACTTTGCTGAACCGCCGCAGAAATCAAAGATAAAGGCCGCATATCCCCATTCTGCCAGAACCTTGGCATAAGACTCCGTGCTTTTATGGGTCTTCATGTACGCATGGCTGATGATAATGGGCTTTAGTTTTTTCCCGTTGTTCAATTCAATCTTATTTGACTGACTTAAAAAAGAAAAACCGCGAATTGTCAGATTGTCGCGCTTACAAGAAAATTTAGTACACTTGATTTTAGCCTTCATATTATTCCTCAGCCCCATTGTATCATTAACGGATTTTGATTTCAATGAATTTTGATTGACGAGGCTTTGTGACAGTGGTATGCTTGGGGACATGAAGAAATGGCAGGTTACGGAAAAGACGGTAAAGCTACAGGGAAGAACCCTCGACGACAACGGAACACGCTGGCTCATCATGTCGGCAAGTGGATTTGAATGCAGGGTACATGCAAAGGAAATGTCGCTTAAATTGAAAGGCGATTCTACGGCACACCCCACCCGGCAGCCTGATGGAAAACCAGAGATGAATCAGGCAAGATATGCCCTTTATGTAGACGGAGTTCTGGTCCAGGACAGCTGCATGGATGAATCACAGAAAACATTTGTAGTGTTCAATGGCGATACCGAACGCGATGCAACTGTTCAATTCCTAAAACTGTCGGAAGGCACACAATCATATCTGGGTGTCACGGAAATCATTACCGATGATGATGCCTCAATCTCTCCCACCCCTGCAAAGAAACTCAAGATTGAATTCATAGGCGACAGCATAACCTGCGGTTACGGTGTGGAAGGAAAATGTGCGGAAGAACTATTCACCACAAGGACAGAGAACGCAACCAAGGCATACGCATATCTTACGGCAAAAAACCTCGATGCAGACTGGAGTCTGGTGAGTTTCAGCGGCTTTGGTGTAGTCTCAGGCTGGACAAATGACGGAAACATAAACACGATTCAGCTTGTTTCGCCCCACTACAAGAAATTCTGCTTCTGCTGGAACGGCGACATGTTCAGAGATTACGAATGGGATTTCTCCCGCTTCCAACCGCAGATTGTCGTAATCAACCTGGGAACCAACGACGACAGTTACACCCAGGACGACATCCAAAGGCAGAATGAATACGTTTCCTGCTACGTCGACTTCATCAAGACAGTGCGCACCTGCAATCCCCAGGCCAAAATCGTACTCGCACTGGGAATGATGACAGGCGGCAACCGTCTGATTCCATTCATGCAAAAAGCGGCCCAGGAATACACCAGCCAGACAGGCGACACAAACATAAGCACATACAGCTTTAAGTCCCAGACCCCAGAGGAAGGCTTCGGCTCCGACTCCCACCCCTCAGAAGCCACACAAACCCGTTGTGCCCTGGAGTTCACGGAATATTTGAAGGGATTGGGGGATTAACCTTCCCCACGCTTTTTGAGAAGTGCCGCAGCGTCAAACTCTCGCATCACCCTGTGCATGTCTCTTGTCGTGTACTCGTATGCCTTTTTCCTGAATTCATCCGGCAGACCATAGAATGCCTCAGCCAATGTCAGGATTTAAAAGGGTGGGGTATACCTCCATGTTTCCTACTCATGGCTTATTCCAAAATAATCCAAAGTAGCTTTCATTGCATCCTGTGCGCTAAGACATGTTTCACGCAAAAAGCCGCGTTCATTCTTCCACTTCGCAATACCCCGGTAGTAGAACATCTTGAGTTCGTCCGTAATTATGAACGGAACAATGTTATGCTTAAGGCATTCCTTGAACATAATCAGGCGGCCAACACGACCATTCCCATCCTGAAACGGATGAATGGATTCAAAGCGCACATGAAAATCCAGAATGTCATCAAAAGTAATTTT
>JAGCYQ010000192.1 GCA_017960765.1 Treponema sp. | reverse complement strand
TTTGACGTTCATCAGGGCGAGGTCCTTGGCATAATCGGTCCGTCAGGAAGCGGTAAATCAACCTTGCTCAGATGCATCACCCAGCTTGAGAAAGTCACGGGCGGATCAATTACAATATGCGGTCAAAAGCTTGTTGAGAACGGTGTATATTCCGACAAGAAGACACTCAGGGAAATCGGCCTTAACGTGGGGCTCGTGTTCCAGAATTTCCACCTGTTTCCACATTTTTCCGTAATGCGCAACATCACCGAGGCACAGAGACTTGTGTTAAAACGCAGCAAGCAAGAGGCAGAGCAGGTTGCCATGGATCTTCTTGAAAAAATGAATCTATCCGACAAGGCATCAAGCTATCCGTGTCAGTTGAGCGGTGGCCAGCAGCAGAGGGTAAGCATTGCACGTTCCCTTGCGCTTAATCCAAAGGTCCTGTTCTTTGACGAGCCTACATCAGCACTTGATCCTGAGCTTACGGGAGAAATACTTGAGGTAATCCGGAATCTTGCAAAGACAAACATGACAATGGTAGTCGTAACGCACGAGATGTCCTTTGCACGGGATACAAGCGACCACATAATATTCATGGACGGCGGAGTAATAGTTGAGCAGGGAGACAGTCAGTCAGTAATCAACACCCCAAAGGAAGAGCGTACAAAGCAGTTCCTTAAAAGGTTTAATGATCTTTAATCCTTTTGAAAGCGGCTATTGCCTCTCCCATAATCAATTCGATTGAACCCTCTTCTACTGAGCGCAAAAACCTGAATTCAATCCAGCCGGAAATCAAATCTATTGGAAGCATCACATCGATGCAAGAGGCTTTCTCACCATTGATGGAGAACATCTTGAACTTATCTGCAGTGGGACTGGAAACTGAACCTGTCTGCTCGATAAACAGAGCCTTAGGATCATTTGGTATTGCAACGGCAAATTCCCTGCGCATCTTTATATTCGCAACAGCCTGATGATCAGGATCCGAACTGAAAATCACGCGTGTAACAGGATCATAATCCATTGGCATTATCCAGCCGTAAGGAGTCAAGTTATAGACACCTGCACCCTTTGTGGCAACAACCGCCGGTGATGTAATCATTGTATAGGCCTTCCTAAGATCCACTTCTTCAAAATCAGTCATTTTTTCTCCTATAAGACTCCGCGTTAGCGGCACGTCATGTTTCCAAGTTCAAATTAAACTTTGAACAAATCAATTTCATCCCCAATCTTTTTGATGCTGTCGCCCACGTTTCCAGAAATTGTCGTAAGACTTGCACCGGTCCGATTTATGTGTTCAGCACCGACATGCATTTCTTCTATGCTTTCTTTCATAGCTTCCGTTAAAAGCTGCAGTTTCTGAATTTCTTTAAGGATATGTTTGTTTCCTTCCGTCATTTCAACTGATGCAGACTTTACTTCGGTTGTAGAATTATTCATGGACTGAAGGGCATCAATGATTTGTTTAGAACCAATATGCTGTTCTTCCATAGCCGCCTTTATCTGCTCTATTATCTGGCTTGTTTCAGAAATGCTCCGTGCAATTGCCGTAAATGAAGTATTTGTTGCATTGGAAGCTTTTACAACATCCTGTACGGTAAGCTGAATTATTTGAAGTTCAGAACCGATTGTCTTGGACTGGTTTGTTGAAGTTTCGGAAAGCTTACGGATTTCATCAGCAACAACGGCAAACCCCTTTCCAGCCTCTCCAGCATGAGCCGCTTCGATTGCCGCATTCATGGCAAGGAGGTTAGTCTGTTCTGCTATGCTTGCAATTGCAGTGTTGGCATCCTGAAGCATCTTGGACTGTTCATCAATCCGCATTATTTTTTCATTTGCATCATTTTGAATTGAAAAACCTTCGTCTGAATGTCCCTGAAGCACATTGAAAGAAGAAATCATCTTGCCGACTGATGTATTGACAGAATTGATGTTTCCTATCATCTGTTCAACTGCAGCCGATGCCTGATTTACACATGCTGCCTGAGAAGAAATCATACGCTCCAGGGATTCAATGTTTGCGCTAACTTCATTTACTGCCCCTGCCGTTTCTTCAACTGAACCTGCCTGATTCTTTATCTGGCCGTTTACGCTTTCAATATTCGCGATGATTTCGGTAATTGACGTAGTTGCATCCTGTGTGCTGCTCTGCAAATCTGAATCCACCGTAATAAGATTGTTTTTTGATGACCGGAGGTTTGTAACGATACCCTGCAGTTTTTCAACAAAGGAATTAAAGCCATCTACAACATCACCGATTTCATCATTTGAGGCGGCAGGTATGCGCTGGGTTAGGTCTGCATTTCCACTTGCAATGGTTGTAATTGATTCTTTAACGGTTTTTAGCGGTTTTATAAGCAGGCTTACAAGGAGGGAAATTATAATAATTGCCAGAACCAAAGTGGTTAAAATTATAATGAGAAGATTTGTCCTCATCTCTTTTAATGCGGCAAAATAAATGTCATAAGGAGCTACAGCAAAAACGGTCCAGGTTGTTCCAGGAACTTTTTTATATGAAACAATCAAGTGCTGATGTATGTTCGGATCCACAAAGTCATCAATACCTTCTTCTCCGGCAAAGATTTTGTTAAGAATCAACCCCAGGCCCTGAGTCTCATCAAGTGCGTTTTCTTCGCTTTCTTTGTCATCACTTTCGGTTCCTTCGTTTGCATTTGCGACAGTTTCCTTTGCCTTCCAGTCAATTACAGAAGGATGCATTCCGCCACCCATGTCAATTTTCACGATTGTATCATAAAGTGCGTTTCCATTGACAAGCATTACAATTGCACCGATGGGCTTTCCGTCATTATTGTAAACAGGCACACTGTACTGCTGCAGGATTCCGTTTGTAATGGGACTGAATGCAGGATTGGAAATAAAATCACGTCCCGCCATAGGTTCGGTAAAGTACTCTCGGGTTGCCATGTTGATAAGGCGTCCGTCTGCTGTTATGGCATTTCCCTCTTTGTCATAAAAAGCTACGTTTTCATATCTTGAACCAAGGGCACTGACAATAGGCATAAGTTCCTTCTGCTTGTCGGCAAGGGAAACCGATTCGTCCTTCATAAAATCAAGATTGGCAAGGAACCTGATTGAGGTCAAATGCTTTTCATTTATGTCAATTATCTGGTTTACAACATCAGTCGAAACTGCGTCAATATGGCTGAATACACTCTGTTTCATTCCCTTTGACGAAGTCCTGTATGCAACAATACCAATCGCCAGACCTATAATCAAAACAACGGAAAGAAACATCAGAAGTAATTTAACAGTAAGTTTTACACGCATTTTGTTTGATTTTCCCATAGCTCAAGCCTCCAGAATTTATTGAATCTCTACTTAAAAAGTTGTATCTTACTGTGTGTTGGACCAACACAGTTCATAATACAAAGCGTATGATTATCCATATAACCATATCGTTTATATTATAGCACAGGTTTTTCATTTTAACCAGTAAAGAAAGTATAAAAAATTTTTTTCATGTGTTTAAGGAGCAAGGCAGAATGATTGAAGGCGTTATTTTTGACATGGACGGGGTTATATTTGACAGCGAAAGGATAACCCGGATGGCATGGGACATTGCGGCAGAAGAATACGGAATCAGCGACATAAAGACTGCGGTAAGGGACTGCACAGGGGTCGCACGGTCTTCGCAATGGGTTTACCTCAAGAACAAGTACGGACAGGATTTCCCCGCCAAAGAATTCAGGGAACGGTGCTCAGAAATATTCCACAAATACACGGCAGAAAACGGACTTCCGCTCATGCCATACGCCCGCGAGACACTTGAATACCTTAAGGGCAAGGGATACAGGCTTGCCATAGCATCTTCTTCAAAAACCTCAACGGTAATCCCGGAACTTACAGAGGCAAAACTGCTTGACTATTTTGAAAAGGTGACATGCGGAGACATGGTGGAACATTCAAAGCCGCATCCAGAGATTTACGCATTCACAGCCGATGCAATAAAAGTCGCAAAAGAAAACTGCATTGCCGTAGAAGACAGCCCCAACGGAATACGCTCCGCACACGCTGCCGGATTAAAGCCTATCATGGTGCCCGATCAGATACAGCCCGACGAAGAGATAAAAAAGCTTCTGTTCAAACTCTGCACTTCCTTGAACGAGCTTAGGGATTTTCTTTAATCTTTTTGCTTAAATCAGTTACTTGGACGCTTGCAGTACTTCCACGTATACCATGCACCCGCATAACGGCCTATGAAGCGGCTCATAAATGCCTTGAACTTCCACTTGAACGCCCACATCGAGTAATGCCTGCCCTTTCTTGAGCACTTGATGCAGTGAGCCACCGTTTTTTCAGGGGAAAGACCATGACGCACCTCTTTTCTTGCCCCTTTTGAAGCGACATTTGCAAATTCGGTACTGACAGGTCCGGGACAAAGGGATGTAACCGATATTCCCCTCTGACTCAATTCCGCCGCCAGCGCTATTGAAAAACTCAGGACATAGGCCTTGCATGCCCCGTAAACCGCAAAATTACCCAGGGGCATAAACGACGCAAGGGATGCCGTATTGATGATTCGCCCGCCCTGCTTCATGTATGGAAGGCAAAATCCCGTGATTCCCGTAAGCGACGTACAGTCCAGGTCAACCATGTCCATCTCGCGCACAGTGTCAGTTGATGCAAACTCGCCGTAGGTCCCGAAGCCTGCGTTATTCACAAGGACGGAAACCTCAAATTCTCCGGAGGCAGCCTCTTTTTCCAGATATTCCCTGAATGCAAGCGCACCCGTTTTTCCCGAGATATCAAGAGGAATGACCTTTACAGCGGGATACTGACCATGTTTTCTGCCGTCTTCTTCTATCAGGTTCCTGGTCTCCAAAAGCCTGTCTTCCCTGCGGGCAACAATCCATATCTCATCGCTGGGCACAACCTTTCCACCAGCACTCTCTTCCGCCAGCTGACGGGCAAAACAGACTCCCATGCCACTGGAAGCCCCGGTAACAATCATGATTCTTTTCATGTAGGATATTATAGCACAGATATTGTGAATTTTGAATATTGATTTGTTGTCACGCTGATTCGCATGTTGCTTTAGCAACAACGTCAAATAACATTCCTTACAGAAACGGCACGTAGTGACGTATTCGATGGTGTATTCAGTAAGATTAGTTTTGTATCATGCTGAGTGGTAATTGAAAAAAAAGGTTCTTTGATTATTCTATTCCGAAAAACCATACTCCCGAAGCAAATGTGTGATTTCTGATAAGAGCCTGTCTGAGAATTCCCTGTTACGTTTCCTTGAAACCAAATCAATGTCAATTTCGGTTGTACCATCGATGAAAAACAAATAGGCAGGAATGCTCAATTTTTCCGAAATTTTCTCGATTAGTTCCACTGAAGGAAATTTCTGTCCCCGCTCTATTTCGCTTAAATAGTTGGTTGCAATTCCACACTTTTCCGCAAGTTCCTGCTGGCTGAGGTGAGCTTTTTTCCTATATTGTCGCACATTTGTGACGAAGGTTTCTCGTAAAGACATAGAGTAATGCTATCAGATTGTTTTTCAAGTTGACACAAGCTATTTGATGTGGTAGAGTAAATTTAAAGCTATTGGCGTGAAATTTGTCATAATTTGCGATTATACGAGGAGATTCCAATGTTGAAAAGATTTATTGCGATTTTGTTTGCCGCTGTTGTGGCGATGGGAATGGGGTTTGCAACGGAAGTGCCAACCGTAGTAATTGCACCATTCACAGCTGGTCCAGGTGTAGAACAGGGGGAGGTTGACATTGTTCAAAAGATGTTTGCAGCCCAGTATGGAAACACTGGCAAGGCACAGGTTGTTGACAGGAGCAGGTTCAATCTAATACAGGAACAACTAAATTTCCAGTCTTCAGACTGGTCCAACAGTGAAAAAGTGGCTGATTTTGGCCGCGCACTCAATGCATCACAGGTTGTAACGGGAGAATTCTTGAAACTATCAAAGGGTATCTTCGTAAATATTCAGGTCTTTGACGTGAATACAACAATCATCATCGCATCCATATCACCCACTCTTATTGTTTCAGATATATATGATGTAATTGACAAGATGCCGGAAATCTGTGACGAACTGGCAACAAAAGCCATAGGAGAAATAATTGAAAAAAAAGTTTCTACAACTGAGAAAACGACCGTAAAGAAAAATGAAAATACCGATAAAAATTCCAGTGGTGATAAGTTTGTTCCCAAGTATAAGATAGGAGATACAGGTCCCGGTGGTGGAACTGTATTTTTTGTCTCCGAAGAAGGATTTGACGTACCGGATGAAAAAGGTAATGTTGAAAGATGTCACTATCTTGAAAGGGCAAAAAGAACTATA
>JAGCYQ010000191.1 GCA_017960765.1 Treponema sp. | reverse complement strand
TGTTTTGGAAAACGAGTATGCTCAGATTTTGTACCACAAATATGCCAAAAGTGAAGCTATTTTTGACTTTCACAACCATCTCTCACCCAAGGAAATCTATGAAAACAAGAGTTTGGGAAACCTTGCAAATGCATGGCTTGACCACGATCACTATAAATGGCGTGCGATGCGTGCCTTTGGTGTAAGTGAGGATCTGATTACCGGCCACATCAAGAAAGACGGAACCGTAAAATCTGACGAGGAGCGTGGTGGACATGATGCCGTTCAAAAGGCAGACTACGAGCGCTATCTTGCTTTTGTAAAGACGCTTCAGGGATGTGTTGGAAATCCGCTGTACCACTGGAGTCATCTGGAACTTGCACGTTACTTTGGAATTACCGAGCCGCTTACGGAAAAAAATGCCCGCGAAGTCTGGGATAAATGCAATGCGCTTCTTTCCCAACCTGATTTTGGTCCGCGTGGTCTTCTTAAAAAAATGGGTGTTCGTGAGCTTTGTACTACTGATGATCCGCTTGATAATCTTGAATGGCATAAGAAACTTGCAGAGGAATGGAAGGATGTGAAGGTTCGCCCGTCGTTCAGGCCTGATGTAATCGTAAATGCCGACAGCCCTGATTTCCCTGAATATATCCTCAGGCTTCAGGAAATGGATGGCAAAAGAATCATGGAGCTTTCTGACATGATTTCTGCAATCGAGCGCCGTATGGATTTCTTTAAGGCCAACGGTTCAGTTGTGAGCGACCATTCTCTGGAAAATGATTTTTATCTTCCGGCAAGCTATCAGGAAGCAGGTTATATTTTTCAAAAGGCATGGATTGGAAAAAAACTTTCACGTGAGGAACTTGCAAAATACAAGGGCTACATTTTAATTGAGCTTGGAAAACTCTATGCAAAAAAAGATTTTGTAATGCAGCTTCACATCGGGGCACTCCGCGACAACAATAGCGCCATGTTCAACGAGGCAGGAAAAAACATCGGTGAGGACAGCCTGAATGACTTTAACTTTGCACCGCAGATTGGAGCCGTACTCAACGCGATTTATTCAGCAGAACCAGATGCCCGCACAATCCTGTACAATCTGAATCCAAAGGACAATGAGGCACTTGCAACAATGGCCTCCAATTTCCGTAACTGCCAGTTCGGTCCCGCATGGTGGTTCAACGATCACAAGGATGGAATAGAAGAGCAGATCCGTGTGTATGCGCGTACTTCTGTTTTGTCACGCTATGTCGGAATGCTTACGGACAGCCGCAGTTTCCTTTCTTACCCGAGGCATGAATATTTCCGTAGGATTCTGTGCAACTTTATCGGTAAGCTTGTGGAGTCAGGTGAGTTCCCGTGGCAGGAAGAGCTGCTTGGAAAAATGGTCAGGGATATATGCTGTAAGAATGCAGAGGAGTTTTTCCTAAGGTAGACCTGATAATAAATTTAGTGTTATAATTGTGATTATGAATCAACGAATTGCTGTTCTTGCCTGTAGCTGGAGCTCTCATTTCCTTAAGGATTTTATCAATGGAATGAAGCGTGCTGTTGAAGGCAAAAATATTGACCTGTATGTTTTCACCTCATACAACTACACAGAATATTCAGGTTTTCCTAATTACACTGGTTTTTCTGTTTTTAACCTCATCAACTATGAGGATTTTGACGGAATTGTAATTCTTTCTGATTTGATTGGAAATCTTAGGGTTCTTGAGCGGGAACGGCTTAGAATTCTTAAATCACAGAAACCTGCTGTCTCTATCAACAGGAAAATGCAGGGCATCGGTTGCCTGCGTGTGGACAATTATGCCGGCATGTATGGGGTTCTTAACCATCTAATCAAGATTCACAATGTTACTGATATTGCATATCTTTCTGGAAAAGAAAATTCTGTTGACATAGCAGAGCGTTTTAAGGCTTACGAGGATGCTCTTCGGGACAACAACATTCCATTTGACAGAAACAAGGTTTATTCAATTTATTCATGCGAATATCATTGTGCGTACAGATTTTTTGATGATTATGTAAAATCAGGAAAACAATTGCCTCAGGCTTTTTGCTGTGCAAATGATCTGCTTGCGTTGGCCCTTCTTAAAGTGTGTCTTGAAAATAAGATTAAGGTTCCGGAGCAGGTGAAGATCATCGGTTACGATAATATGGATGTGACTCAGTGTACAAAACCTTCCATAACAACGGTAAAGAGTTGTGCAGATCTTCTTGGAGTTGAGGCCGTCTCTCGTCTTATTCATGGCATGAATCCTCAGCAGCTCATAAAGATAAAAAGTGAGCCTGTATACAGAAGTTCCTGCGGATGTGCGTGTTCGGTTACGAGTGAGCAGAATCTTTTTGCACTCAATTTCCTTGATGATTCAAATAAAAAGGAAGAGTTTGACACTCACATGGAAACTCTGGGGGATATTTTTATCGAGGCGGCAGATGTCTTTACGCTTCTGACAAATCTTGAAAACTTTTTTGCCAAATCCCACAGATTTGAAGGCTCTGATTTCTGCATCTTCATGAAGTCGGACTGGAATTCAATACTCATAAATTCTTCCGAGAATCTTCCCCTGAATCTAAGCTATGGCACTCAGGTTCAGTCAATCTGTTCGGTTCAGAATAATCAGAAATATCCCAGGGAAGTGCTTCCTGTGCGGGATCTTGTTCCTGCAAAAATGAAGACCGAGGGGCAATGTAATGTTTTCCTCTTCCTTCCGATTTTTCACCATTCCTATGTGCACGGATATTTTGTTGCGAAAAATGACATGACGATGATTGACAACCGCTATGGTTACATGTGGACACGAAGCATGGGAACCGGTATCGAGAATTTCCGCAAGAAGAATATGTTCAAGCAGATGAGCCAGCAGTATTTGCACCTTTCCACAAGGGATGCACTTTCTGGGGCACTTAACCGCCAGGGACT
>JAGCYQ010000190.1 GCA_017960765.1 Treponema sp. | reverse complement strand
CGACTCTGGCCTGGTTAGATGTGATTGTGGCGCATTTTACTCCAACACCAAGTCTCTTTATTGCCGCCGCTGCCTCATAGGTGATTTTGTCATCTGTCTTGTCGCGCTCGGTTATTGAAAGATCGTAGTATTCGGTCTTTAAGTCCACAAACGGAAGAAGAAGTTTATCCTTTATGAGCTTCCACAGTACGCGGGTCATCTCGTCTCCGTCCAACTCCGCAATTGCATTTTTCATCTGAATCTTTGACATCATCGTCTCCTTTTTATTGGAAAATATTTTTATTCAATTGTTATGCTGTCCTCTATTTTTTTTAGGAATGCATCCGAGAAAGGCTTCTTTAGCGGATAGAAAGCGGCTATCTCACAGTGGTTGCCTTCCTCATAGCCAAAAGCGAAACCTGTAAAAGTCTTGCGGTTATACGTGTATGTGAATCTTGACTTGAAAATTGAGTCCGTTATATATGCGTCCTTGCTCCACTTTATGGAGGATGTGCTGGCTCTCAGGCTTCCTGTCATGCTTGTTACGACGTTCTTCACAGATTCTTCCAGCGTGGGATATTCATCGGTAAAGTCATACTCCATGTAATGTGCAAAGCGATCCTTGGTCTGTATTGTGTAAATCTTTCTGGTGCCTTTTTCTTGAAGCTCCTCAGCGATTTCATTTCTGGAGAATTCACCGGGATAGGAAAAGTGGACTTTGTTTATTGCCTGTTTCTGCCATGGCTGCTTTACCAGGTATGCATCGGAGTTAAGGTATTTTGCTCCTCCGACAAGAACGCCAAAAATCAAGGCACACAGGATGAATGAAATTGTTTTTCCGCTTTTGCCCCTGTTCTTGAAGATTATTCCAATCAGCAGTCCCAGGAGTGCCGCTACCGCAACAATTACAATTTCCCTCCAGTTGAACTGACGTCCCCACATGGTTGTTCCTGCAAGAGTTGCGCCCAAAATACAGATGATTATGCAGACGAACACCCAGCTTCTGTCATTCTTTTCAACTTCTTTTTCCATTTTCCCTCCTCGCCATCCTGAAATGGAAGTTCTGGCAATTTATTCTAATAATTTGACCCCTTCATGCAGGAGTTGCCGTTATAGTCCAGGTCTGTAAGTATCTCCGTGTGGTCCGGGAATACCGCAACCGTGTGCTCCTCGTGACAGCTCCAGCTTCCGTCAGCAGTAACTACAGTCCATTCGCTGTGCTTGTCTCCGGTAATCACGTCATCGGTGCCCTCGTTGATCATCGGCTCTATTGCAAGAACCATGCCTGCCTGAATGCGAGGGTTCTGGCCTCTGAAAGGGCAGTTGGGGACACTGGGATCCTCGTGAACGTCAAGTCCCACTCCATGTCCGCAGTAATCGTAGACAACACCGTAACCGTTCTCCTCATGGCAGAATGAATACACAGCATTGGCAATTGAGCTTATCCTGTTTCCCGGGTGACATTCCTGAATGCCGCGCATAAGGGCCTCACGCGTTACCTTTACAAGCTTCCTGTGCTCCGGCTTTACGTTTCCCACCATTACAGTGTGTGTGCTGTCAGAGATATAGCCGTTCAGGTTTATACCGATGTCAAGGGAAACAATGTCTCCGTCCTGTACGATTCTTTTCTTTGATGGAACACCGTGAATGACCTGCTCGTTTATGCTTATGCAGGCACATCCAGGAAAACCTTCTGAATACCATGCGGGCTTTCCACCGTGTTTCTTTACAAAATCAACACACCAGTCATCGATTTCCTTTGTGCTTACTCCTGGCTTTACGCGGGGAATAATCTCGTTGAACAGGTCAGCAAGCAAATGGCAGCTTATCCTTATCTTGTTGATCTGATCATCATTCTTAAGTCTAATCATTTATCTTTCCTCTTGTTGTACAGCTTCATGATGCAATACGCATTGATTCATCGCGGCATATAGCGGCGGTATGCGGATCTCCAATCCTTTCATATGCGTCTGCCATCTTCAGGAGAAAGAACGAGTCGTCCTTTTTTCCAAACCTAAGGTCAAGGCCCCTTTCCCATGAATCTATTGCAAGCTCGTCGTTGACAAATCCCTCGATATTATTCCTTAAAATATGCCTCATCAGCTCCTGGACTTCTTCAAAAAAGAATTTGAAATAATTGTATTTGAATTCCATCCTTATTATCTGGTCAAGCAGAATCACGGCGTCATAGTATTCACGGCGCAGTACAAGCTCCTCGGCAAGGATGAATCCCAAGTCCATGAAATCCTCGTGTCCGAACCAGTATGACAGCTTGAAATTCAGGTTTTTCATGTTCATCTTCTTGAATGTCTGGACGGCGTCGTCCTCGCGGCTGTGTGTAAGGTCAAATAGAATAAGCTTGGCATAGCTTTCGTCACCTCCACGCTCAAGGAGCCATGTGCGGTAATCAAATGAAGAATGTGCGTGTGCGGATGAAGATGCCGACCTGAATGAATATGCCTCGTCAAACAGGCTGCGGGCCTTTAAGTCGGAAAGCGTCTCGTAAGCCTGTACCAGTTCCCTGAATTCATCTGATTCCTCATGGGTAATGTCAGGGTGAAGTAACTTTGCCTTTTTCCTGTATGCCCGGCGTATTTCAGCTAGGGAAGCTGTGTGTG
Source organism: Treponema sp. (assembly GCA_017960765.1). Taxonomy (GTDB): domain Bacteria; phylum Spirochaetota; class Spirochaetia; order Treponematales; family Treponemataceae; genus Treponema_D. The sequence goes on along the minus strand of JAGCYQ010000190.1, from coordinate 4,276 downwards.
GAACGCCGAGAATTGAATAAAAATCCCGCATAGCATTATTTTACAAAATTTTGAATAAATATTCAATTAGATAAGCTGTTATCTTAGGCTAACCTCAAATAACAAAAAATTAAAAAAAATCCGTTTTATACTTGATTATTAGCTGTTTTGATGTATAATATTATTAGATTTCATTTTTAAGGAGTAAAAGATGAAGAAACTTATCGCTTTGGTTGCTGTAGCAATCGTAGGTATTGTTGGAGCATTTGCATTCGATGTTGGTACACTCTCTGGCTCATGGTTGGATTCAACCTGGGATGCAGTTTACACCATCAAGAAGAATACAAATGGTGAAGGCATGATCCAGATTTCTGACGCAAAGACAGGTGCAATCTATGCAACATTCACAGATGCAAATGTTCAGGATCCAAAACTCTCAGCAGGATTGTCTGGTGTTTCATTCACATTCCACTCAAAGAAGACTTGCCGCACTTATACTTTCACAGCTGGTCTTTCAAAGGATTTGACATTGAACATCGACCGCGACTGGACAGACGAGCCATATGAAGTGACAATCACTTGGAACGGCGGAGACGCTGATCTCGAGTAGTATTGCTACAGGCCGATTTTAATATCGGTTGCGATGAGGGGGCTGCCCATACCGGGTGGCCCTTTTTTTTGTACCTGTAACACTGTGTGTAACACTGTGTGACTGCAGATTTATGGAAAGGGAAATGGAGGACAAAATGGATATTCGAAGGGCAGAGGAAAAGGACTGCAAGAGGATACTGGAGCTTTTGGTTCAGGTGAACAACGTTCATAACGACGGCCGCCCGGATCTTTTTATTCGCGACAAGACAAAGTACACGAAGGATGAGCTGAAGAAGATTCTTGCTGATGACTCAAGCCCTGTATTTGTTGCGGTTGATGAAAACGACTATGTCATGGGATACGGCTTTGTAATGTTCCAGAGCCACGAGAAGGACAACAACTGGCCCAACATCACCACGTTGTATGTTGATGACATCTGTGTGGACGAGAATTGCCGCGGAAAGCATGTGGGAAAAGCCATATATGACTTCCTTGTTGACTATGCAAGAAAGAACGGATGCTACAACCTTACGCTAAATGTATGGGAGAACAATTCTTCTGCAAGGGCATTCTACGAGAAAATGGGCATGAAAGTCCAGAAAACCGGTATGGAAGTCGTTCTGTAATCAGGCCTTGCTTGGTTTTACAACCATATTGATGACGTTTACAAAAAGATAGAAGAAAAGTGCTATGGCTGCATAGGCTATTGATACAGTAAGGCTCATGCTGTCCATAGTGTAATACCATCTGTTTTCTATAAATGCCGGAATAGGAATCTGAACCAGGGCAATCAGATAGAACGGAATGGCAATCACGATTTTTTTCTGTGCCATTTTTGCTGTTCCCAGGGCTGCAAAGAGTGAAAGCAGGATGAACATTCCTGAGTAGAGCAGGGGCTTTCCAAAAAGCATGAATGTGGTGGTCTTGTCCGGACCTGAGATTACGGAGAATGGAACCACAACGGCATAAAAAGCGGCTAACATCGGTCCAAGAGACTCTGCCTTGTATACAGCGCTGTCCCTGGAGAAAATAAGGAAGGCCGCCAGACAAATCACGATAGGAAGAATAGTCTGAGTCAAAAGAAGGTGAATAAAACTTGCGTTTGTGTCTTCCGTCAGAATAAAACTTGAGTAAATAAAGAATTTTTTTACAAGCGCGTAAATCATTCCAATTGTAAGTCCGAATGCAATCGGCGGAATAAATGATTTCCAAGAGAATGAGTTATTGTTCGTTACCAGAATAAGAAGAAGCAACGGTATCGATGCTATTAAAAACGTATACATAAGACAATATTAGCATGAAAATGCCTTTTGTTCAAGGTAGAGGGGGAGGATGGGGAATTGAAAACATTTGATGAAATAAAAGGATTGACAAAATCCTTTTGTTATGGAAACTATACTTATAAAAACATATTATCTTGAATAACAAACAATTCATTGGGAGGGGAAGAAAATGAGATGTCCAAAATGTAATGCAGAATTTGCCAAGGATGCAAGCCTTATTCCTGGGGGTGTCATGCAATGTCCGTCATGCGGAAGATACCTTTATGACGGCGAAGAGTTCAAGAAATATACTGAGGAAGAAATCAAGCTGTATCACCTTAAGGCAAAATCAGGGCAGGTAGAAGAGAAAATTGAACCTGATGGTCGGGTAGATAATCCTGCCGAACAATTTGAAATCGGGTGGAAATACTATTCAAAGGATGTCACTAAGGAATGCAAGGAAAAAGCCTTTGAATGGGTAAAAAAAGCTGCAGAGAATGGATATGTGACAGCCCAACATTTCCTTGGATTCTATTATGATGAAGGAGAAGGTGTTCCTCAGGATAAAGAAAAGGCTGTAGAATGGTATGAAAAGGCTGCGAATCAGGGGGTTGTGGATTCACAAATCAGGCTTGCGGAAATGTTTGACAAGGGAATTGGCATTCCAAAGGACAAGGCAAAAGCCTCTTTCTGGTACTTAAAGGCTGCGGATATTGGCGATGTAGGATCCCAATTGAAAATCGGAAAAATGTTACTTGATGGGGATGGTATAGAGCAGAATAAAGAAAAGGCTAGAAAATGGCTCCTCAAAGCTGCCGAAAAAGATAATTCAGAAGCCCAAGTGGAATTAGGGATGATTTATTACAATGGTAATGGAGTCCCCAAAGATTTCCCCGAGGCTGAAAAATGGTATAAAAAAGCCGCTGAACAGGGCAATCTTACGGCTCAGTCTCAACTTGCGCTTATGTATTCTAAAGGAGAAGATGGGGTGCCAAGAAATGATGCTGAAGCAAAAAAATGGCGGGACAAGGCAGAAGCAGCAAAAAAATGCCTTGAACAGCTAGGTATTATTTGAGTATTGAATTATTCTGATATTGAGTGATTTAAATCTTGACATACATATAATAATATGTCAAAATATATGTATGAAGAATCCAGCGAAAATCAAGATGAAGCCTGTTACTCTCTATGTTCCGGATCAGCTCTATGTCGAGTATCAGTTTCAGGCTGCCAGATGTGACAGTACGGCGGCTGAACTGGTCAGAAATGCGATGGAATTTTATGCTGGGGAAAATTTCGGGAAAAAAAAGTCTCTGGCGGATTTGCGTTTTGATCGCACTGTATTGCTAAAATCAGGAGCCTCAGATTTCATATCAGATTCATCTTGGAAGGATGATTTTCTTTCTTCAGGGGTCAAACTTTGATTGGAATTGACACTTGTTTTCTTGTAGATTTGTACTGGGGGGATTCACCCAGACATTCAAATGCCATTTCTCTTTTTAATCGCGAGGCATCAGCTCCAGATGTCGAACTTGCGTTATATTACAACTGTTTCAACGAATTTCTCCATGTCATAACGGATGCTAAAAGGTTTGAAAATCCATTTACCATGAAGGAAGGACTTTCTGTAATTGACGAGTGGTGCAATCTGGACAGGGTACGTGTCCTCTATCCGAATGATTCGTCAGTAAAAAGGGCTGTTACATGGCTTTCTATGTACAAGCTGGGGCGTAATAGAATCAACGATACGCAGATGGCGGCGGCATATATCTCAAACGGCGTGTTTTCAATAATAACGGCTAATCCGTCTGATTTTACAGTATTTGATGTTTTTGATTTGGTGGATTACAGGTAGCGAAAAAAAAGAAGCCCCCGGTTTATGTCCCAGGGGCTGTCATGTCTATTCAGACTTGATTAAATCAGAATTGATTAAATCAGTCAAATGCGTGTCCTGCTGAACCGAAGACGTTGATGTTCTTCTCTGCATACATCTTCTTGAGCTCTTCACGGGCTGGTCCAAGATAGAGGCGTGGATCAAATACATCAGGCTGCTCTGCGAATACACGGCGGATAGCGGCTGTCATTGCAAGGCGTCCGTCTGAGTCAACGTTGATCTTGCAGACTGCGCTCTTTGCGGCCTGGCGGAGCTGTTCCTCAGGAATACCTACAGAATCCGGGATTTTTCCACCGTATTTCTCGATTTCCTTTACATAGTGCGGTGGAACTGATGAAGAACCGTGCAATACGATCGGGAAACCTGGGAGTTCTTTCTCGATAGCGGCAAGAACATCGAATGCAAGTGGCGGAGGAACAAGAGTACCGTCCTCGCGTCTTGTGCACTGCTCTGGTGTGAACTTGCAGCGGCCATGGCTTGTACCGATGGAGATGGCAAGTGAGTCACATCCTGTCTTGCTTGTAAAGTCAATTACTTCCTCTGGCTTTGT
>JAGCYQ010000189.1 GCA_017960765.1 Treponema sp. | reverse complement strand
TTGATTCCTGCAGTTTCCGCTCCTCCAAGCTGCTGTGAGTTGCAGATGTGATGGATGTGGCAGTCCTCGATTGTAGAGAAAACAGCACCCATGCGTCCGACAATACCGGTCTGCTCGCAGTGGTGGACATGGCATCTTCGCACGATGTGGGATCCGATGTTTTCTTTTGTCCATCCGTGGTACTGTCCGCGGCAAACGGCGTCACGTTCCATCTGTGTGGGACTCTTGAGCCTCTTGGTGTAGAAGTACATGTCGTTTTCCCTGTCTCGGTATTTTCCAAGGGAGATTCCACAACAGCGTGCATTGCAGACTTCCAAATCCTCCAGAATCCATCCCTTGCTCCAGTGGGGGCCGATGAGCCCGTCCTGATAGGAAGCGGGGGGTGCCCATGTTGTTGCTCCGTTGCAGATCTTGAATCCGCTCACTGTAATATAGTTGAGTCCGTTTTTCTTTGGCATGAAGCAGTTGCGTCTGGCAAGAATCTCAACTTCCTGCTTATTGGGGTCCAGTCCCTTGAAGTTGCAATAGAAGACCGTGTAGCGTCCTTCCTTTGTATCCTTGTCCCATGCGTTTACGACATATTCAGTTTTTTCTCCCTTTGGCTCTGGGGCTTCACCTTCCTGCTGGCAGAACCACTTGAACTGTGATTCCTTCTGGTTCCATGCGTATGGATCAGGCTTTCCTTCTATACATTCCTCCAGGGTGGTGGTCTCGTACATCATGAGGCCGTTCAAAACCACGGAGCCTGTGTGCCTTACCGTAGGGGCAAAGTACCAGTCGCCGCAGACGTATGTGGTGTAGGGGTTGTATCCGCCAAAGATACCGTTGTCTACCTTTGCGGTCCAGACATCGCCCTTGTATTTCTTCCATCCCTTGAGTACTTCTGATCCGCTGATTACTGCACCGAGAGGCTTTTCAGACTTGTATGTGATGCGGTTTTCCTCCGTGCCACCAAAGCGTGGAACAACCTGCTCACGGTAGATTCCTGGAGCCACACGTACCTCATCCCCAGCCTTCGCAATGGCCGCCGCCTCATTTATTGTCTTGAACGGCAGCTCCTTGGTACCGTTCCCGTTTTTCTTCGTTTTTGCATTGACGAAATAAACCATAATAGAAAAATCCTCCTGTTTCGTTCTGGGAGATAAAATGCTAGCAGGCCAAAAACACCCCAGTAGACGATATTATAACATAGGATTTGTGAAAGTGAAAGTGAAAAGTTACTGTTGAAATAATTGCCTAAATTTAGTATGATGTACTCAATATGAACATCATTGCAACAATCCTTCAGCTGGTAGGAAGTCTTGCCTTTTTGCTCTTCGGCATGAAAATGCTCAGTGACGGTATTCAAAAGAGTGCCGGCTCAAGATTACAGGCTGCCCTTGGTTTTATGACCGGCAACCGCATGCTTGCATTTTTGACAGGTTTGGTGCTCACGTTCATAATCCAGTCTTCCGGTGCCACTACCGCCATGGAAGTCAGCTTTGTTAACGCAGGACTTATGACTGTTAAGCAGTCTGTCGGCGTTACCCTTGGTGCAAACGTCGGTACAACGATTACAGCCTGGCTTGTGGTTTTCTTCGGGTTCAACTTCAAGATCTCGGCTTTTGCGGTTCCTATTTTCGGATTCGGCTACATAATCACCTTGTTCAAGAAGTGGAAGAAGCAGGCCCTTGGTGAGGCCATAATGGGCTTCGGCATGCTCTTCATAGGTCTCAGCTGGCTATCCGATACAATTGATCCGGACAACGGTACCCTCAACTTCCTGCGGCATTTTGCTGATTTCGGCGCATGGAGCATCCTGATCGGAATCATCGTCGGTATGGTGATTACGGCCCTTATCCACTCATCATCCGCGGAAACTGCAATCGTAATCACAATGGCATACAACAAGCTTATTCCCTGGGAATTTGCGGCGGCCCTGGTTATCGGCAGCAACATCGGTTCAACTATTGACGCTGTTCTTGCATCCCTCAGGTCTTCTGCCAATGCCAAGCGTACGGCCCTTGTTCATGTTCTGTTCAACGTGGGGGTTGTGCTTCTTGTATGCATATTCTTCAATCCGTTCCTGAACCTTATCGACACCATTGTGCCTGGAACTCCGGAGACGAACATCACATATCATATTGCGGCACTCCATACTGTGCTCAAAACCATAGCGGCCTTCCTGTGTCTTCCGTTTACGGGGCAGATTGCATGGCTCATGGAAAAGCTTGTTCCCGAAGATCCCGATGCAACTCCAACCGAGTATGTATTTGAATTCAATGAGACCGCCGGACGTGAGAATGCAACCTCTTACATCGTCCGTGTTGAAAAAGAGATTCAGGACATGACGGTTCTTGTTACAAAAATGTTCGAGGGTGTCTCGGGTGGATTTAAAAACCGCGATGACAGCTTTATCGACAACATAGAGGAACTTACACGTCAGGAAGATTTTGCCGACCAGATGAAGGAGCAGATTACAAAGTACCTTATCAACTGCTCACATCTGCCATTGAGCACGCATCAGATACGAAGCCTTAGCATCATGCAGCAGATAGTTGACGAGCTTGAGGAAATGACCGACGACTGCTACAACGTGGCGCTTCTTCTTAAAAAATCAATAGACAACAAGATGGAATTTGCTCAGGAAGACATGGACCGTCTGGAGCCATACCTTGACCTTGCACGACAGAGCATGTACTTTGTAAGCACAAACATCAATCAGCATCTGGACAAGGACAAGCTTTTGACTGCAAAGGAAATTGAGGCCCAGATCGATGTGTTCAGGCATAACCTTAAGCGTGTTGCACGAAAGCGTCTTGAAGCCGGTGCAAATGTTAAGACGGAGTTGCTTTATATCGACATTGTCCGAAAGATAGAAAAGTTTGGAGACAGGGCTTACAGTATTGCAAACTCTCTGTCTGAGTTTTAAAAAAAATTGGGTGGTGGGAAAAATGAAAAAAATTCTTTTTTGCTCTCTTATGGCACTTGTGCTTCTGGGCATTACCTCATGTTCAAAGAAAAAGGAAAAGCGTGCTGTTTCTTCAGATTCAGAATTTCAGCAGGGAACGAATGTTTCTTCGGATGGTGAGGAAGTAATCAACTGGACCAACGAGCATGGCTGTATCTGTGTGCTTTTTGGCGAAGGGTTTAACAGTGGTGAAGTGTATGAGGAGATGCTGAACCGTCTTTCTTCTACGTACGGTCTTGATGAGAACGGCGGACTCTTGTATCCTGTGCTTTTTCCCGATGACCTTAAGAATAAAATCAGCAATCTTTATTCTTATCTTGGCGATGTGGATTTGCGTGGCCTGATTCTTCTTGGTTCCCCGGAAGGTACCCATCTTCAGCTTGCTAAATTTCTGGATGACGAGGACGGAAGGTCTTTCCCGGTATTTTCGTTTTTCCCGCTGGATGACGTTTTGGGGCAGGAATATACATGTGATTTTGTCCTGGAATACGAGCGCACTGCCCAGGAGCAGGTTGATTCAACAGAAGTGGAGCAGAAGATAGATACCGATGCTCAGGACATTGTGTTTAATGCCGTGCGGTATATGGGGCTTCTTAACGGACCGCTTCCGATGAATGACAATCTTAGGGATAACATTCAGAAAATAGTCGGCGAAAGAAAGATAAAGCGCTACGTTGACCATGACACTGGAATTCAGTCCATGAACCATTATGTGTTGGAGCAGAAATAGTGGCGTTACCCGGTAGTTTTGAACAATACCAGTGCGGTATCCTGGGATCCGAGGAGGATATCCTTGCCCTTTCCCAAAAGAAAGAGGCCAATGCCCTTGTCGTGGCGGACTCTCACGGAAATACACCCAGACTCAAGTCTATAATTGAACAGTGGGGAACGGATTCCGATGCATTGATTTTTTGCGGTGACGGAATCAGGGATCTGTGTGCCGTTCTTGGAAATGCTGTGGAAGACAGGTCCTTTGCGCTTTGCATTCCACCGGTAATCGGCTTTGTGATGGGAAACAATGATTTTGACAGCTTTGTTGCGGTAAATCCACTCAGAAAGGAAGATGAAAGCCAGCCATATTATGTCGAGGTAAAGGTTCCTCCTGCATTGTGCATGAATATATGCGGAACGAATGTCTTTGTATCCCACGGCCACTATTACGGAGTTTACGGAAGCCCTGTTGCCCTGTGTGATGCGGCAAGGGAAAACGGTGCGACTCTGGCATTGTACGGACACACCCATGTTCCGAATGCAAGCTATATTGATGATGTGTATGCGGTAAATCCGGGAAGCTGTTCCCTCCCAAGGATGGGTGAGCCTCCGACTTTTGCACGCCTGTTTTTTGCGCAGGGCAGGAAGATTCCGTTCTGTACCTTCTTCAAGCAGCAGGGTGGAAAATATGTTCCATACAAGCCGCTTGTAAGCCTCTGGTAAAGGATGATCGCAGTCCTAGCCGATGAGTGACTTGTTCTTCTTTGTGACAGGTTCACTCGTTACGTCAACTCCAAGTTTCTTGAAAATCTTTCGGTCAACTTCACTCAGCATTACAGTAGTGTGTACCTGACATCCGGCCAGTTCCGGTAGATGTTCCAGAGCCTTCTTGCAGTTCTCATCGCTTAAAGAAAGCATTGCCAGTGCGACAAGAACTTCGTCCGTGTGGAGCCTTGGGTTTTTGCCGCGGAGGTATGTCACCTTCATGTTCTGGATGGGTTCTATCATTCGTGCAGGGATCAGCTTTACGCTGTGGTCAATTCCTGCCAGATGCTTTATTGCGTGGATTATGAGGGCTGCGCTTGTTCCCAGAAGGTCAGAGGTTTCGGATGTTACGATTGTTCCGTCGTTAAGTTCCATTGCAGAGCAGGGGAGTCCTGATTTTGCACCGCGTTCCTTTGCGGCAACGGTGACCTTTCTGTCCTCGGTGGTTATCTTTGCCTGCTTCATCAACAGCTCGATCTTGTTCACCTCATCCTCGGTGGCCTTTCCTTCGGCAAGCAGATTGAGCGTGTTGTAATATCGGCGGATGATTTCCTGCTTTGATGCGAAACAGCATGCCTCGTCGTCTACAATGCAGTAACCGGCCATGTTTACGCCCATGTCGGTGGGAGACTTGTACGGGTTCTCTCCGTAGATTCCCTCGAATAGTGCATTGAGTACCGGGAAAATCTCTATGTCGCGGTTGTAGTTAACCGTTGTCTGACCGTATGCGTCCAGGTGGAACGGGTCGATCATGTTCACGTCGTTCAGGTCTGCTGTGGCGGCCTCGTATGCAAGGTTTACAGGATGCTTCAACGGAAGGTTCCAGATCGGGAATGTCTCGAACTTTGCATATCCTGCCTTGATTCCGCGCTTGTTCTCATGGTAGAGCTGGCTCAAGCATGTTGCCATTTTTCCGCTGCCGGGACCAGGGGCCGTTACGACAACAAGCGGACGTGTGGTCTCGATGTAGTCATTCTTACCGTAGCCCTCGTCGCTGTCGATGAGCGCAACGTTTGTAGGATAGCCTTCGATTGTATAATGATAGTAGGTCTTGATGTTCATTTTCTTGAGCCGTGAACGGAATGCCTTTGCTGCTTCCTGTCCCTTGTAGTGGGTGATGACAACACTGCCCACCATGAGTCCACGGTTCTGGAATTCATCCCTTAAGCGAAGAACGTCCTTGTCGTAGGTGATGCCCAGGTCTCCACGCACCTTGTTCTTTTCAATGTCCACGGCAGAGATGACTATTACGATTTCAGCATAGTCCGCCAGCTGCATGAGCATCTTGAGCTTTGAGTCAGGCTGGAACCCCGGCAGTACGCGGGAGGCATGGTAGTCGTCAAAAAGTTTTCCGCCGAATTCCAGATAGAGTTTATCGCCGAATTTGGCAATCCTTTCCTTGATATGTTCTGATTGAATCTTAAGATATTTGTCGTTATCGAATCCCGTTTTCATACGGAATTTAATTATAATTCAGATTAGGAAAAAATACAAGCGGGAAAACAGTCTGGAAATTGATTTCCATGAGAAGAAAGACAGACTTGAAGAATGGACTGAAAAACTCTATACTCGGATATAGGGTAAATGAAATGAATTCGACTGTAATAAAAATAATTTTGATATATCTTCTGGTCATGAACCTGATTGGTTTTTTGATGATGGGGATTGACAAGAACAAGGCACGGAAGCAGGCTTGGAGGATTTCAGAAAAGGCACTGTTTTTGACGAGCCTGATTGGCGGAAGCCTTGGGACCTGGATAGGAATGTATGTCTTCCATCACAAGACCAAGCACTGGTATTTTGTGGTTTGCATGCCGCTGATTTTCTTCCTTCATGTCGGACTTGCGGGTTACCTCTTGTGGAAGTTCGGCATTTTCCCGTTCAAATGAATCACAGGACTTTTTCCATAAAGATTTCTGCCTTCTGGTTGTCGTTGTAGCGTTCAATCCTGGTAAAGCCTGATTTCTCGTAGAGCTTCAGTGCGTGCGTGTATTGGGCTATTGAATCCAGCACAACACGGCCGTATGATTTTTCTCTTGCAAAGGCCAGTGCAGTGTCCATGAGCTTTTGCCCGAGTCCCAGCCCCCTGAATCCGCTGTCAAGATAGAGTGCCTTAAGTTCCGCTGTGGCTTCGTCGACTCTCTTTATTGCAACCGTTCCGATGACCCTTGAGTTACAGAGCATGCACCAGAATGAATCGAATGTACTTTCAATCTCCCTGTAGAATGAATGCCTTCCGTCTGGTTCAAACGCTTTTCCCAGTTCACTAAAGCATCGGTCGGTAAAGTCAAAGACATCCTGCCTGTATTTTTCCTGGTATGTGACAGTCTGCAGATCAATCAGCTTCAATTCGCAGTTTGAGACGTCATCATTCATTATCTCAAGCACGATGTTGAAGAAATCTTCTCCCAGATCGTTCTTGCTTTTCTCTGAATTGCTCCAGAATACCTCAATCTTTTCACCATATTCGTGGAATCCGAATCCTCCGGACAAAAGGTCTGCCAGTGCATCCAGATTGCGGCCTGTCTTCCAGTCAAGGTTTCTAGTAAGGAGCCTTTCCATTTCAGTGTAGAATTCTTCTATGGAGCAAAAATTGTTTCCGTCGATTAAAATACGCTTCATGCCGCTGTATGCCACCTGTTTACTTGTTGTCACTCACAGATCAAATTGTCTATCTTAATGTCCCGCCGTGAAAAACACATTCGTAGACTTTTACCTCATTCAAAAATATTTCCTCAAGCCCCTGGAACCAGTTGAAGTCCCCGGTCACATTGCATCTGTATGTAAACTCGCCGGACTGATAAACCTCTGGTCCACGGTAAGGCATCTTCTTGTCCGCATTACGCAGGGCCTCCTTCAGGAAATCTCCGCTGAACCTGTCATCAAGAACACGTCCAAGATAATTCATCGCATACAGTGCAGTTCCGTTTTTGCATATTGATTCCTCACCCGCAAACTGCAGGCCGCCAACATAAGTATCGTGATAAACGTAATCTCCCTTCTCGTAGCGGAAGTCGTGTGACGCAGGACGTGTGGCCTCTACCTCATTCATGTAGGCCGCATAGGTTTTTACATTCGCCTCCAGCCTGAACGAAATCAATTCATCAAGATCCGTTATCTGGTCAGATAAAATCATAATCGTCTCCTTTAAACCGTCATTTCGATTTCTTAAGCCTGTCTTGCCGGCCTCTTGCATTAAGTATAGCACAGGAATTAACGAAAATCTATCGGACAATAAAAAATGGACTGATTCCGATTTTGTTCAGAACCAGTCCATGTCATTTCAGCTTGAAGGTCTAGAAACCTTTGTGAATCAGCCGACTGTTACTGTCAGGAATACTTCCTTGCAGCCCTTTGCCGGTGATACCAATGTGCCGTCAACTGTAGCGTTGCCCTTGTTCAGCGTGATCTTGATGTCTCCGCTGTTCTTGTTGTTTACTACGTTGATGTAGAATGTAACACCACGGAATTTGCGTGTAAGTTCTGCGTTCTTTACGTGCTGCGGCAGGCGTGGCTCAATCCTAAGGCCCTTGTATTCCGGCTGAAGTCCGCAGATGTACTGGCTCAGTGCAACAAAGTTCCATGCGGCTGTACCTGTAAGCCAGCTGTTCTTTGCCTCACCATGACGTGATGCTGCCTTTCCTGCAATCATCTGTGCGTATACATAAGGCTCTGTGCGGTGGATCTCGCTGATGTCCTCAAGGAATGCAGGTGCAATCTTTGTGTAGTGTGTCCATGCATCCTGTGGGCGACCTGTCTTAACTTCACCGATGATTACCCATGGGTTGTTGTGGCAGAAGATACATCCGTTCTCCTTGTATCCCGGCGGATATGAGGAAACTTCACCAAGCTCGATGTGGTAGTCCTGGTATGGAGGATCAACGATAACGATACCGTACTTTGTATCAAGGTATTTCTTTACGCTGTCCAATGCCTTTGCAGGATATCCCTTGTCGGCTCCAACCTGTGCCATTGAACCGAATCCCTGTGTCTCGATAAAGATCTTTCCGTCCTTGCATTCCTTTGAACCGATCTTGTGGCCAAAGTCGTCGTATGCGCGGAGGTACCATGCACCGTCCCAACCAGTCTTGCAGATCTGCTCTTCCATCTTCTTGCATGCGGCCTCGGCTTTCTTTGCTTCTGCCTCATCACCCTGCAGGCGGCACATTGCAACATAGTCTGGAGTTACGTAAACGAACATCTGTGCAATCATTACTGACTCAGCGTTCTTTCCTTCCTTGTTTGTACATGTCTGGAATGAATCGTTCGGATCCTTTGAGAAACAGTTAAGGTTAAGACAGTCGTTCCAGTCGGCGCGTCCGATAAGAGGAAGTCCGTGTGGTCCCATGTGGTTGATGATGTAGTTGTAGCTGCGCTTGAGGTGCTCGTACATTGTTGCCTTGTTTGTTGCGCTGTTGTCAAACGGAACCATCTCGTTCAGGAAGTCTGCGTCACCTGTCTCACGGATGTAACCGCCTACACCAAGAACAAGCCAGAGCGGGTCGTCGTTGAAGTTTGAACCGATGTCTGCGTTTCCGCGTTTTGTAAGAGGCTGGAACTGATGGTATGCTGAGCCGTCCTCGAACTGTGTTGCCGCAACGTCGTAGAGTCTTTCGCGTATGCGTTTCTGTGGAAGCTGATGAACTGCACCAAGCATGTCCTGTGATGTATCACGGAATCCCATTCCACGTCCGATACCGCTTTCAAAATATGATGCTGAGCGGGCAAAGTTGTATGTAACAACGCACTGATACTGGTTCCACATTGCCATGCGGTCAAGTTTCTGGTCGTTTGTCTTGAGTGTAAAGTGACTCATGATCTCGTCCCAGAAAAGCTTGAGCTCATCGAATGCTGCGTTTACCTTTGCTGGTGTGTCGAATTTTTCCTGGATGGCATAGGCCTTTTCCTTGTTGATTACGCCGGATGCTGTGTTTGTCCTCTTGAGCCTTTTGTCAACAGGTCCCTTTGCCCATTTCTTGTTCTCATCGTTCTCAACATAGCCGAGTACGAAAACGTAGGTCTTGCTCTTCCCCGGTTTAAGTGTACATGTGAGCCTGTGGCTTGCTATCGGTGACCATCCGTCTGCCACTGAGTTTCCGCTCTTTCCTGAAAGGACTACCTGTGCCTCGTTAAGTGAGTTGTGGAGTCCAAGGAATGTCTCGCGGTCTGTGTCGAATCCCTTGATTGCTGAGTTTACAGAATAGAATGTGTAGTGGTTGCGTCTCTCGCGGTATTCTGTCTTGTGGTAGATTGTGCTGCCTTCAATCTCAACTTCGCCTGTAGAGAAGTTTCTCTGGAAGTTGGTGCAGTCATCCTGTGCGTTGTAAAGACACCATTCAACAAAGCTTACTACGGAAACCTCTTTGTCCTCGTTTGAGTTGTTTGTGAGGGTAAGCATCTGGACTTCGCAGTTTTCACCGTTGGGAACCATGTAGAGAACGTCTGCCGCAAGCTTCTTCTTTGATGAAGAAATCTTTGTGTAGCCGAAACCGTGACGGCATTCGTATTTGTCGAGCTTGGTCTTCATCGGTTTGAATCCGGGGTTCCAGATGTTCTTGCCGTCCTGAATAAAGAAATAACGGCCGTTGGAATCCAGCGGAATGTCATTGTAGCGGTAACGTGTAAGGCGCCTTAACCTTGCGTCTGTGTAGAAAGCGTAACCGCCGGCAGTGTTTGAAATGAGAGAAAAGAATTTCTCGTTTCCCAGGTAGTTGATCCACGGATAAGGTGTGAGAGGGTTGTTGATAACATACTCACGGTTCTTATCATCAAAAAATCCGAACTTCATATATCCTCCATAGTGCGATGTTCGTCTTGGCAATAATGAGATATTCTACCATAGAAGGAATAAGGTGTAAAGGTTTGTGGGGAGTCCTTCTTTGTTTTTTTTTGCTTTTCTTTGTGGCTTTAATCGTCCGCTTGTACTTGAATCGTTAATGGCCTTCCGGGGCTTGCTGACGCGCGGTACTCCGTACTGGCTGCCCTGCGACAGCCACCCCTACACGCCCTCTTTGATTGTTAGTCTGGACTGTACACAAACCAGAGTGGTATTTCAATTCTTTTGTCTTCATATCCAGGACAACTGAGTGTACAATATATGGGCCAGGTGGTAGACGCAGCATAATCTTGCGGAGTATCACCGCCACCACAAAGGTTTTTAATCGACATGTAGAAGCATGTGCCTGTTCCTGTATAAGTCGAAGAGCCAGGCGAACACCTCCATTTATAAGTGGTCCCAGTTGGAAGTGAGCTTAAATCCAGTCCGGTATAGAATGTGAAATTGTCATTCCAATTGCTCGCGTTTACTTCATATGCACCATATGAATCTTTAGAAAAAGAACACGATATCTGGTTATCTATAGAAGATGGGTCTGGAAATGTCTTTGGTGGTGCCAGCTTGATTGAGGTATTGGGAGTCTGGGGGGAACAATCTGTAAGGGAAACTGTACATGTGATTGTCAGATTTTGTTGGGCTGAGGGGGGAAGATAATATCCCAGTAAATTAGTTATAGTCTTTTCAATTTGAGTGTAATTTTCACCACTTGCAAGTTGCGTTGAGTTGACTGTCCAAGTATAAGTTGCCCCTGATGGCATGTAGGCACTGGAATCGGAAGGTTCCGCCTTGAATTTAAACTTTTTGATAGTATCTTGGGTTCCGACATAATACGCTCCACTGGAATTTTTCGGGAGATCAGCTGGATAGGAAAGAGTACTTATCTTCATAGTTGGAATTACAAGCTCGTAGATGTAGAAAAGCTTACTTTCTACCGGGGACCCTAGGCCGGATGGCAGTGTTGCCTTGCAGCTGACCGTCCATTGGGTCTTGTTACTGGGAGACTTTCCTACTGTGCCAAGCATGGAGTTGGGAGCTACGGTAACGGAAGGCCCTTCTTGTTCTGCTCCAGTTAATGTCGTTCCGTTTATAGTCCAAGTATAGCTTGTTCCGCTTGGGAAACTGCCTTGATTTGTTACTTCAAAGGTAAATGCATCGGACAGTTTCGGAAGGGCATATACTGCCTTACCGTCAGTAGTCGTGCTGCTGTTTAGGTTATTTTTGCTTGTTGGTGGATTAACCTTGATTGAAAGGTCGTATACATATACTGTTGTAAAGGCGGCATAGTCAAGTCTGTTTCCGTTGAGTGTGGCGTCAACAAAAATCACCGAATGTCCCTCTCCTATAGCCGTTACACTGCCATCATTCACACTTGCCACCGTAGCGCTGTTGACGGAGTACCATGCCAGACTCAGGTTTTGGGGTCTTGTCCTTCCATCAGGGGATGAAACTTCTGCCGTCAGCGTAAGTGGGGAGCCACCCACAAAAAGTTCATTTCCGCCGCTTATGGAAAGTTCATGCACGAAGAGGTCCTTTGTCTCGCTTACAGTTTTTCCGCCATAACTTGCGCTTACAGTTAATGTGGTGCTGCCCTTTGCGATTGCGTCCACCTTTCCCGTATTGTCTACCGTTGCAATTGAATGATTGTCAGTTTCCCATGTCAGGGTCGGAGTTTCTGGGAAGCCGGAAGCGTCTACACTTAGAGCTATGTCCGTCTGCCCCTTTAAGAAATCCTCTGGTGAGTTTTGGGCAAATTCAAGGTCAAGCACGTGTATGGTCTTTGTCTGGAAGAATATTCTTCCGTCAGTCAATTCTGCAGTTGCTGTTATGACTGCTGTTCCCCCTTTTCTTGCGGTGATTGCAGCCGCATTGTTACCGCTGCCCGTTACATTTACGATCGTGCTGTCGCTGGATATCCATGTCCATGACCTTATGTCACCTTCGTCAATTTCGGCAGTAAGGGTTCCGGTTTTTCCCTCATCAGTCAAATCAAGCAAATCGTTTCCACTAATAGTGACTGTTGCAGGATTTACTATGGTGGATGCAGTAACGGTTTTTGATCTTAGACCGTCATTGTCTTCAAGATACACAGACCATTCCATGTTGTCGCCAGTGTTTACCGATGTATTCGTGCTGTAGTAAAAAGGAGTGTATCCTTGAAGTATGCCTGAAAATGCAGGATATCCTGTAAGGGGATCAAGCGTGGAAGGCCGTGCCTGTGATGCGCCTGTAAGTTCCTCTACGGTTCCTGATGCAACAGCCTGTCCGTTTATATAGACTGTATGTGTGTTGCATGCGTGACGGATGCTGGACAGTTCATCTGAGGGAATATAAAAGCAGAGGTAATACTTATTGTCGTAAACCTGAATGTTCTGACCCTTGATGCTTGGCGGCCTGGAGTTGCATTTAAGCTCAAATGTGAATTCCTTTGATGTTCCGTTGACTGGGTGGAGTAAGGTTATAGTTGCCCCTATGCTGCCACCGCAGTCGTTTGCCTCAAGAAATGCCTGAGAATATGTAAAGTGGAGCAAGGTCGGATCCACTGGGTCCTGCGTGACCGAGGGAAAGGAGCCTTGTGCCGATGACTGTATGTTTGTCGGGCTTACCGTTATGTTTTCATAATGATAGGGATTCTGCATGATAAGTATTATGGATGCGTCCTGGTTGCTTGATATGCACAGGCTGTCGTTTTTGTCATTATAAGTCTCAACATTGTCGAACTCAAATCTGTCTATGGCAACTTCTTTCGTCCATTTTTCAAAGTAACCACGGACAGGTTCATTCCAATATTCGCAGGAAGATAGGAAAAGGCTAGAAAATAAAGCTATGGCCAGAACAACAGGGAGGCATGATTTGATTGACCGAGAAATCGATGAATGGGTGTTTTTATTCATAGGTCACCTCTTTACGTTCAATTGTATGGATGTAAGAATAACCACTCAAAACTACACTTCAACTATAATACTAATACAATATCGGTATAAAATCAAGTTTGAAAGATAAATATGAAAAAAGAATGGATAAAACTTGTTTGACCAATCCGCCGTTAAGTGCTACACTTTTTTTATGCTGGAGGAAAGGATGAAAAGAATTCTGTTGTCTGCTTTTGTTTGTCTGTCTGCCATGGCTTTTGTTGTCTGCCGTGCTGAGCCGCGTGGTGCGGAAAGTGGCCATGATACAGGCGAAATCATCTACAATCCTGACATGGGTTTTTATAGTGCGATTACTGTGGAGATGAAGGATGATGGAATCACTGACTTCTCAGAAATCAAACGAAAGGTAAGAAAGGTTCCGACTCTTTTTAGCGGTGAATATTCAAGTGATGCAAAATTCCCTCTCCTTCACCTTAAGATGGACATAAGCTCGTTTTCCAGAAGGAATAATTCCTCAACTGACGAAACCATTACCCAGGATGCCCTTGATGATTTGGATGAGCTCCTTTCCTGTGTGGAGGAGGTTGAAAAAACTGCGGTAATCCGATTTGCCTATGACCCCGGCTACGATGGCAAGAAGAACAGTGACGGACAATATGCAGACGTGGAGCCTGTGGATTTTGAAAAACTGCTTTCCCACATTGATGCAATCTGTCCTGTCCTGAAGAATCACGTCAAGTGCCTTACTGCAGTTGAATGCGGCATGATCGGTCCCTGGGGAGAGATGCATTCCACATCTTATGCGGAGGGAACAGCTGACAATGAGCTTTTCTATATCGTGCAGGTGATGGAGGAATTCCTTGATGGCCTTGACGGAAGCAGCATTCCTCTTCTTGTACGCCAGCCGCGCTTTATCTATGCATGCATCGGTCATGACTATACGAGCTCTTATTCTGTTCCGCAAAATTCAAAATATTACACACTTGGAATTTACAACGACGGCTATCTGGGCTCTGATTCTGACCTGGGAACATTCCGCGGAAACCGTGGGCAGGAAATTGAATTCATGAGACAGTTTACAGACCACACTCCTTACGGTGGGGAACTGTGCGACGGAGATGATGACGATCCTGCTTTATGGAGGACAAACCTGTCCGCTGCCATTGAGGAAATGGATGACGTCCACCTTTCTTTCCTGAATATCGGATGGAACCACAGGGCTTTGAGAGAGCTGTGCAACAACGGGTCATACAGATACAACGGAGAGCAGGCTTTCATCTATATAATCAAGCACATGGGATACCGCTATGCGTTCAGGAATGCCAATGCCACACAAAGCGGAGGAAACCTGAATGTCTCGTTCAACATAGAGAACAGCGGTTTTGCGGACATGCCTATGCAGAGGGAAAAGAATCTTCGCGTGTATTTTGAAAAGGATGGTGCTTTTTTAAGTCAGGATGGAATTGGTGTTTCGGGGACTTTTACCGGAAGTACAAGGAACTTGAGCTTTAGTACCGGTGCCCCGTCAGAGGCCGGTACCTATAAGGTCTACCTGCGTTTTGCGGATAGCGATGGAAAATATGCCGTCCGCTTTGTTGACACTGACTGGAACGAAAGCCTAAAGGCAAACTTCCTGTGCAGTGTCACGGTAGAATGAATGAACCGTCAACTAGTTCTGGCGGTTCCATTTTGGAATTACAACAATGCTTCCCGCCTTCTTTTCGGCAACCGTCAGGTCGTATGATTCAACCTCAGGCTTGTTTGTAACTCCAGTTTCCCTTGAAATGATGCTTCCGGTATCTGTTCCGAAACCATGGCTCATTTCGAAGTTTTCGAACTGCGGGGTTGTGCCAAGACCTGTAAGCGGATCGGTTTTGCTTGACTGGCCTTCGGTAACTGCAATCTCACCGCGCTGGCCGTTGATGTCCGCCGTTGGTGTCAGGGCGTTTGCATCACCGTCTCCCGGTAAATATCCAGTCGGCTGGTCTGTCGTGTCAATTTCCGCATGATCCCTTCCAGGACCCTTGGCGCCGGTTCCTTCTTCGGTTATCATCAGTCCGCCGGCATGGTATACGATTATGGTTCCGCGGACAGAAGCCGTTGCCACAGGAGAGCTGACCTTAAAGTCAACTTTCTTTGCACCGTTTTTCTTTACATCGGCCTTGACTTTTCCTGAATCAAGATAAAGGCTTGTCTCATCCTTTACATTGTTTGATGCAAGTTTTTCTATTGTAATGCGTGTCAGTGGACCAAGGTCTACCGTAGTGCTGTCTATTGAAATCTTGGCTGAAGACTTGAATCCAGTTGAGATTACGGAACCCTTTGCAAGCTTGTCGCCTGCCTTCAAGGTCTTCCATGCTGAACCGTTGGTCTGAACCTCTACTTTCCCGGTAACAGAAACAACCTTTGCATCCAGGGCGTGTGCCGATACAATCGAAAATGCCAGCAGAAAAACCGCTGTTATAATTCTGTTAAATCTTCTCATATCTTTCCTCCTGTTGAT
>JAGCYQ010000188.1 GCA_017960765.1 Treponema sp. | reverse complement strand
CTCAATAATTTCAAAAATAGGCATCGTTCTGTTCATAGCTGCAACCCTGTTCTATCTGGTAACACTGCCGGTGGAATTTGACGCTTCAAGACGGGCTCTTGCCATACTCAAGGATACCGGTACGCTGGATGCTGAAGAACTTGCTGGTGTTAAAAAAGTGCTGTGGGCGGCGGCAATGACTTATGTTGCATCGGCACTCATGGCCATAGGCTCATTAATCAGACTTTTATTGCTTTCGAAGAGAGGAGGAAGACGAAGATAAATGGAAAAGCAATCATCAAATGCAAGAAGGATCTTTATTATTGTTTTTATTCTGGCGGCTGTCTGTTCACTTTTAATTGCCGTCATTCTGGGTGGAAGAATGGGATTCCGCAGGACCGCGGATGAGAAACTGACTCATGCTGCACAGTTAAAGACTTTGGAATTCCAGTCAAGTCTTACAGGCGAGCTTACTCTGGTACGTCAGATGATCCGTTCACCGTCCATTGCAGATTACCTTGAGAATCCTGATGATCCTGTAATCAGCGAAATGGCCATGAAGGAATTCAGCGCATATCAGAATTCATTCATAAGCAATTCTTTGTTCTGGGTTTCCGACAAGAACATGATTTTCTATTCAGACATGCAGGCCGCCTATACCGTTGATGCCGATAACCCGGACAATTACTGGTACAAGATGACCATGTACGAGACAGAGGAATACAACTTCAACATCAACTATAACCCCGATTTGAATGTAACAATGCTTTGGGTAAACGCTGTCGTACGCAACAAGGCAGGAACCCCGGTTGGCATCGCAGGTACCGGAATCCCGCTTACTGACTTCATCGCAGGAATGTACACAGGTTTGGATGACTCAATCGAAATGTACATGTTCAACGATGACCTTGGAATCACAGGAGCAAAGGACCAGTCCATTCTGGCAGACAATTTTACGGTAATAGACAAGATGCCGGAGTTAAAGAACACCAACCCCAAGGCCACATCCCTTACCGTCTACCATGGAACAAGATACGAATTTGTCCTGGCTCCCATGGATTTGATAAACTGGCACCTTGCAATGGGAATTGAATTCGGCGTAAAGGAATTCTTTACCAATGCCCTTACCCCCTTTGTCATAGCTTTGGTCGTCCTCTTTATCGTAATGGGAATCATCATCTTTTCCAGCCTGATTGCAAACCTTTCCACTCTTAAAAATGCGGTGGACAACCTTTCTTCAGGAAACGCAGACTTGACCCAGAGGGTTGTGCTCAAGAATTCTGCCTTTAAGGTAATCGACACTCTTGGCGAAAGTGTGAACGGGTTCATCAAGAAGCTTCAGGACATCATGGTTTCGGTAAAGGACACAAACAACGTTCTGGTTCAAACCGGAAACAAGCTCAAGAACGGAACCAGCGATACAGCCGCTTCGATTACACAGATCATATCAAACATCCAGAGCATGAGCTCAAACATCAACACCCAGGCCGCATCCGTAGAGGAAACAGCCGGAGCCGTAAACGAGATTTCCTCCAACATCGCCTCGCTTGACAAGATGATTGGCATGCAGACCGAAAGCGTAACCACAGCTTCCACCGCCATAGGACAGATGATGGGCAACATAGAAAACGTAAACAAGTCCGTGGAAAACCTGACGACATCATTTAACGAGCTTCAGGAAAAAACGATCAAGGGTGTGGCAAAACAGGAAGAAGTCAACAACATGATAAAGGAAATACAGGTTCAGTCACAGTCACTGGGAGAGGCAAACCAAGTCATATCTTCCATTGCGGAACAGACCAACCTTCTTGCCATGAACGCCGCAATCGAGGCAGCCCACGCTGGAGAAGCAGGAAAGGGCTTTAGCGTTGTAGCGGACGAAATCAGAAAACTTTCCGAAAACTCTTCCACCCAGTCCAAGACAATTGGAGAACAGCTCAAGAACATTCAGGATTCATTTACAAGAATAGTGCTTTTGTCCCAGGATTCCCAGAGCGTACTGAACGGAGTATCTTCCGACATCGGAAACACATACTCCCACATCCAGGAGATAAACCGGGCCATGCAGGAACAGCAGGCAGGCTCCTTCCAGATAAACCACTCGCTCAAGGAATTGAACAACAGTTCGGCAGAGGTACGTTCCTCTTCTATGGAAATGCAGGAGGGAAACAAATCCATACTCCACGAGATTCAGGAACTTGAAAACGAGACGACGCGCATGAAGGAAGGCATGGATCAAATGCTGATTGGCGCAAAGAAAATAAATGAGACAGGCTCAACACTTTCAAACTTGTCCGGCGACATGGAAAAGGCAATTAACGAAATCAGTTCCCAGCTGGATCAGTTCAAGGGTTGATGTAAGGAGGCGGCTTTGGCATATTTCCCACTCTTTGTTAACTTAAAATCCAAGGAAGTACTCGTACTGGGTGGTGGTGAGACGGCGCTGCAGGAGGCGTCACGCTTTATTGCATTTGAGGCAGTGGTTACCGTCCTTACCGAAAAGCCAGATCAAAACCTTACGCTTTTGAAAGATGCCTACCCGAAAAACATACGCCTGGTTTCAAAAAAGCTGAACATGGATACAATCATTCACCTTGAATGCAGGCCTCTTCTTGTAATATGCACGGTAAACGACAATGCCCTGAACAGCGAGGTCTACAAGTATTATTCTGTGCGCAACGTTCTGGTGGAAGATTTTTCCAATTCATCAAGATGCGACTTCATTTTCCCCGCCATCGTAAAGAAGGGGGATGTCGTCTGCGGCATTTCTTCCAGCGGCAAGAGTCCCCATGTCTCTCAGTTCGTAAAATCAATTTTGGAAAGTTCCCTGCCCGAAAACATAAGCGACATAAACGAGCACATGAACGAGATAAGGCGGACGGTAAAGCAGTCCATATCCGACCCGGCAAAACGTTCGGCGGCAATGCAGGCAATCTTTACGCGGCTTTTGGAAGATGACAATCAAACCCCAGATTATGAGATAGACGGAATTATAGCGGAGGCTGAACTATGAAAAAACTATTATGCGCGATCACCACAATTGTACTTGCCCTTGCCTTTACATCGTGTCAAAGTACAAAGAAATCAAACGCCTATGAGATGAAGACTTTAAAAGAGGAAAAGGATTACACCACCACAACAATTGAATATCCTGAATTCTATGATTATCCGGAGATCAACAAGGTAATCGGAACATTCATCACCTCAAATTATGATGAGGCAAAAAAAATGTTCGCGGAAAACAATAAATGGTGGCTGGAAGAGGGCGATCTGGATTTTATTCAGGGCATACACAATGAGTTCTATGTCGACTGTCCCGAAATTTATGTCAACGATTATGTCATTACATTCATAATAGCCAAGTATATCTATTTATGCGGAGCTGCACACGGTGCAACTTCATACACTTCATTCAACTACGACATCGCATCTCAGAGCTTTAGGGAAATACCCGATATCCCCTGGGTTGATTTGGAAAAGCTATCTGACTATTGTATCAGTGCCCTTAAAACTCTGTATTACGACGATCCGGAAGCTGAGGATGAATGGATTGATGAGGGTGCCGCCCCTGACATAAAGAATTATTCCACTTTCTGCTATGACGGAAACCAGCTCACAGTTTATTTTCAGGAGTATCAGGTTGCCCCTTATGCATCAGGAATACCTGAAGTCAGCTTAACAGAAAAAGATTTCCGGGATTTCGTAAAGAAATAAATGGACGATTTTCTTTCCAAGCTGAACGAGGAGCAGAGACAGGCAGTAGAGACCACAGAGGGGCCGGTAAGGGTTCTTGCAGGAGCAGGCAGTGGAAAAACACGTGCACTAATCAGCCGCTACTGTTACCTTGTGCGTGACGTGGGAATAAGTCCCCAAAACATCCTTTGCGTAACATTTACAAACCGCGCCGCCAACGAGATGAAAGTCCGCGTTCGCCGACAACTGGGTGATCAGGATTTGGGCTACATCTGCACCTTTCATGCCTTTTGCACCCTGCTTTTGCATGAGGACATCCACAGGCTCAACTTTCCCAAGGACTTTGTGATTCTGGACCAGGAAGACTGGCGGGAAATCATGCTGCGTATTTTTGCCGACATGGGACTTACGCTAAAGGAAACCACAGTTCAGCGTAAAATCGATGAGGTTCTGGAAGGGAAAAAACTTCAGGCCGACACCTATGTGGACTACATCTACAAGCTGAATAACGATGAGCTAAAGGAAAAGTGGAGCCAGCCGGGAATCAATCAAAACCAGGAAATATGCCTGCGCTTTTTGTACGAGCAGAAAAAATGCTTTGGCGTGGACTTTAACG
>JAGCYQ010000187.1 GCA_017960765.1 Treponema sp. | reverse complement strand
TGAGCAGTGATTTAAACAGTGTAATCCTGATTGGAAGACTTACGCGTGATGCCGAGCTGTCTTATCTGCCGTCGGGTTCTGCAGTGGCAAAGATGAGTATTGCCGTGAACCGCAGCCGTAAAGACGGTGAGCAGTGGGTGAATGAAGTCAATTATTTTGACGTCTCTCTGTTCGGTAAGCAGGCTGAATCACTCAAGCAGTACCTCCTGAAAGGTAAACAGATTGCAGTTCAGGGATCCTTGAAACAGGACCGTTGGGAAAAAGACGGTCAGAAATTCAGCAAAGTGAATATCGTTGCAAATACAGTTGAATTGCTCGGTGGCCGCTCTGATGGTGGAAGTTTTGGCGGGGGAGCAGCTCCTACCGGTCAGGCTTCCGGGGGGTATCAGATGCGTCCAAATTACGGTCAGTCAGCTGGTCCGGCTCAGGGCTCTTATGGGGCGCCAGATGCCGGTGATTCATTTGGTGGAGATGGAATTGATTTCCCAGAGGATATCCCGTTCTAAAATTATAACCTGGAAAACAACAGGTAAGGAGAAACATTATGTCTGATGAAGTAAACGTAGAATTGAAAGAGGAAGATGGAAATACAGAGCAGCTTGAGGCACAGGGTCGTGAGGACGAAAGCCGTGCAGGCCGCAAAGGAAAGGCATTCTTCCACAAGAAGGTTTGCCGCTTCTGTGCAAACAAGGGAAAAATTGATTACAAGGATGCAGATGGACTTCGCCGCTACACAACTGAGCGCGGTAAGATTCTTCCACGCCGCATCACAGGCACATGCTCAAAGCATCAGAAAGAGCTCGCCGTTGCAATCAAGCGCGCACGCTCAATCTGTCTTCTTCCATACGTTACAGAGTAAGTAAAACTAGAAAATTAAAGGCTTACGATCCAACTCCTGGTAACGTGGCCTTAAACTTAAACTACAAGAGGAGCTTGTTATGAAAGTAATTTTAAATGATGATGTAAAACATCTTGGTGAAATGGGCGACGTAAAGAATGTTGCCAACGGTTATGCAAGGAACTATCTTTTCCCACGCATGCTTGCAGTTCCATACAACGATGAGACAGTAGCTTACTTTGAGGGTAAGAAGGCTGAGATCGAGGAACGCAAGGCAAAGAAACGCGCAGACAGCCAGACTCTCAAGGAAAAACTCGAGGCTATGACTGTAGAGCTTACAGTTCCTGCCGGTGCAAACGGAAAACTTTATGGTGCCGTTACAAACCTTTCACTTGCAGAATACTTTGCAAAGAACGGTCTGGAAATCGAACGCAAGCGCATCGAGATTCCTGGACTTACAATCAAGAATGTAGGAAACTACACATTCAAGGTTCACCTGTACGAAGCAAACGTTGCAGAAGTAAAGCTTTCTGTTCTTGCTCAGGTTGACAAGACCGCTGAGACAAAGAAAGAAGGAAAGCCAGGAAAGTCTGCAAAGGCAGAGAAAGCTGAGGAAGCCCCTGCAAAGACAGAGGAAGCACCAGCTGAAACTCCTGCTGCAACAGAAGAAGCAAAATAATTATTGTTTAGCTTAACAAAAGAAGGCTGTCGAAGAAAACTCCGGCAGCCTTTTTTATTAATATATAATGTATATCAGGAATTTAACTATCCTTGATCCTTTGACATGTTCTCAAACTTGGTATAGCTTGCAATAAAGAGGACAGGAACGTCTCCGATAGGACCGTTTCTCTGCTTGGCTATGATAAGCTTTCTTTCCTGAACCGGATTGTATTGTCCGTTTCCCTCTCCATCGGCTTTTTTGCCTTTTCGGTCACCGTGTATGAAGATAACCATATCTGCATCCTGCTCAATTGAACCGGAACCCCTAAGCTCATTCAATCCAGGCTCATTACCTTCTGCAGAACGTGTAACCTGACACAATACCACAATCGGAATATTCAATTCGCGGGCAAGGTTTTTAAGTGACTTTGATATGGCGGCCTGCTTTTCGTAAACAGGGGCGTCCTCGTTCTCACTTGTGATAAGTCCGATATAATCTATGAAAATGATTTTCACATCATACAGTGCCTTCATTCGGCGTGCCATGGTGCGCAAATCCAGCAGCTTCATGTTCGGTGTATCAACTATGTATAGGGGAGATTCAAATGCCATGCCTGCTGCGTTTTGAATTGCAGTGAAGTCCGCAATAGTAAGGAAACCGTCACGGATTTTATGACTTGGCATTCTGGCCAGCTGTGACAAAATACGCTGCATGATCTGAAGGGAGGACATTTCAAGACTGAAGAAGCCGCATGGAATGTTCTTTTCAATCGCAATATGCTGAATCATCGAAAGTGCAAGTGCAGTTTTTCCCATTGCAGGACGGGCGCCAATGACAATCATTTCACTTTCATGGAAACCGCTTGTCATGCTGTCCAGCTCAGTTATTCCGGACGGTATGCCTGAGAATGAGTCCTTTTGCTTGAAGTGTTTGTCTATCAGCTCTATAGTTGGCGGAATGAGATCCTTGATTTTATAGATGTTTGAACTTTCGTTTGTATCCGTGAGCTTGAAAATCTTCTGCTCTGCTGTCTCAAGAATGTGCCTGCTGTCCTTTGTTTCATCAAAACTCTCTGCTTTGATCTCGGATGAAATGCGTATAAGATTTCGCCTTATAGACTGGTCTAGGACTATGTTCGCATAATAATCAATGTTTGCGGAGGTCGGAACCATATCCGTAAGCGATGAAATGTAGGAAACTCCTCCGGCCGCATCCAGCTTGCCTTTTTTTGTAAGGTCATCGATGAGGGTGAGCATGTCTCCCTTTACGTTTGACTCAGAAAGATCAACCAGCGATTCAAATATTATCTGATTCCGCTGGTCGTAAAAATGAGATGCCCTGATGTACAGGACTACCTCGTTTACTGCTTCCCAGTTAAGGAGCATTGCACCGAGGGTAGCCTGTTCAGCCTCCAGATTGTGCGGAGGAATCTTATCTTTCAGTTCCATAAAACCTACTGGCTTACCGCTGCAAGAGTATCTGTGTTCAGCAGGATGATCTTGTTAGCGGAACTTGTTGCGATGATTCCTTTGTCCGTGACTGTAATCGGAGTAGTATTCTTGACAGTGGCAGTGCTCTTCTGAATCAAGTTCATGTCGCTGTCGTACTTTGCGATGTAATATGAGCTGCCAGATTTGATTACACAGAAGTAATAGTTACCGTCCTCAACAAGTACGGAATCCTGATATACAATCTCCTTGCTTTGAGCCTGTATCTCCAGGGACTGTGAATCAATGTAACACAGCCTTACTGCTGAGTTAGTGGCCGTAGACTCATTGCACACTGCAACGAATCCTATTGTTTTTGCCTTTGAGCCAGTGCCTTCTGAAACTGGAATTACGGTTCTTCCATGTATAGCCTTGACCGGTGACTGTGAGAGGATGTTTCCGGTTGTAGAATCAATCTTTACAAGGGATGCAAGCTGCTTTTTATCGTCAACTATAATCATACCGATTGCGGCGTTCCTGTCCTGCTCGGCTGCAAGTGCCTGTGAGAGGAGCTTCTGCTTGTCCTTTGCAATCTCTGTGCGTTCGGTTGTGGATTCTGCAAGCTTTTTGTCTGCAACTGCCTGTGCTTTCTCTGCGTCTTTCTGAGCCTGTTCTGTCTGCTGCTTCTGGGCCTCTGCCTTTTCCTTCTCTGTCTGTGCTAAGGCCTGAGCTTCCTGGGCTTTTTTCTGAAGTTCCTGATCATCTGGATTTGCCGCTGCCTGTGCCACTGCCTGAGCCGCATTCTCACTTGCCTTGTTTGCTGCTTCCTGCTGCTGTGCAAGCTGTCTGTTCTGCTGTGCTGCTGTCTGTGCGGCTTCCTGTGCCTTGTTTGAGTAATCAGTTGCTTCCCTTTGCTTTATGTCAGCAAGATTCTTCCTTTCGTCAACACCAAGGTCATCTTCCTCCTTGATTGAGGCGATAACCTTTTTGTCAGAGATTACTGATGTGTCAACTGCAGAAAGTGAGCTGGACATGTCAAAGAGTGGGATAACAATCTGAGTGTTTCCCGGCCAGTCGCTCCAGTTTGTGCTTAAACCGCAGTCTTCCTCTGTAAGGTTGCGTGTAACGACTGACTTGTATTTTGTGTTGAAAACAGAAAGGTTCTGTCTGTAAACTGCATTGTATACCGTTATGAATGTTGCTATTGTAGAGGCATCGTTTGCATTGTAACCGTATGCTTCGATAAGATAGCCCGCAATGATGCGCCTAAGGTTTGTAATATGGTCTACTGTTGCATCTTCGTTTATAACGAGGATGTCTGCATCCATTTTACTGCCTTCGCTTGAGTCAATTGCATGAATGACTGAGTATTTTGTGTTAAGGCCATAGGCACCCGCCTGATTAAGGTCAATAGCCACCTGGCGTCCCAGATTGCCACCGATTTCTGTAATTGAAGCGGCTGATTCAATAAGTGCATGCGGTCCTGAATAGCTGTTGAATTCAACGACCTCGCTGCCTGTGCTCTTTATTTCGTTTTCGTTTACTGAGAGTGCAGATGCGCCAAAAACACATCCTGCCATAACGGCCATTGCCACCAGCCATTTACACTTTTTCATAAGTCCTCCACGGTTCTACGATATGCAAAAAATTATATCACATAATGTTTTTTTTGTCATCTATAAACGGCAAAGGGCATTGAAAGGGGCGAAATTGGATTCCTGTTTTATTTTTCAAAGACAGCAAGGCTTTCTATATGGCTTGTCTGGGGATAAAAATCCAGTAAATAGAGGGCCTTCATCTCATATCCTGCCTTTATAAGGAATGAGGCGTCCCGGGCGTGTGTCGCAATGTCGCAGGAAAGACTGTTTATGCGTGGAATGGAGGATGAGCACAGCCATTTGCATACTTCCTTCTCCATGCCGCTTCTTGGGGGATCCACTACCGCCGCATCATATCCGCCGTTGCTTTTGACGCATGTCTCCGCATGATATTTTGCCCATGTCTCACCGCTAAGGCCATAGCTTTCGTGTCTGGAGCCGCACAGATTCTGCTCTGCCTGAACAAGGGCATCCCTGTTGTGCTCTACTAATGTCAAGTTGTTAAAGCTGTCACATAGGAAAACGGAGAATGTTCCGCATCCTGAATACATGTCAAGGCAGGCGTTTCCTTCTATTCCACCGGTAATCAGGGGAATGGCTTTCTCCAGGACCGTCATGTTCGACTGGAAGAAGCCCTTTACGTCAAAGCTGATGTTCTTTCCGCACAGGGATACAGTGCATGTGTTTTCTGGAACCGGACTTGTACCTGTGAAGCGTCTGACCGGTTTCCTGTTTTTCTTTCCTTTTGCACTTTTCTCTGTTTTCTGCTCCGGGAAATTGTTCTCTTCCTTGGCGACAATCACTTTACCGCCGGCCTTATCGCTACCGAATATGTGGCATCTTCCTTTAGGCCTTTCAGATACGGGAACAGTCCTGAGATATTCGTTTATCTCGTCACTTGCACAGGGGCAGGAGTCAATCGGAATGATATTGTTTGATTTTTTCTGCATCAAACCGCCGTCATGAAGCTGGAACCTTGAGCGGTACCCGAAAGCAGGTCCTGATACAACCTGAATCTCCGGGGGTGTGACACCAGCCCTCAAAAATGCGTCCTTCAGTATGGATGACCGAAGCTCTTCCTGGTATTCTGCACTGATATGCTGCATGTTGCATCCGCCGCACTGTCCGTAGTAGGGGCATAAAGGCTTTACCCTGTGAGGACTTGGTTCAATTATGCTTACGATTTGCGCTGTTGAATAGTCCCTTGTGTCTTTTGTTATCTCAACCTCAAGCTTTTCGCCTGGGATAGCATAGGGGACAAATATTGTTTTCCCATCTATTTTTGCGATGCAGTCTCCACCAAAGACCATTTTTTCTGTTGAAACTAATACGGTTGACATTTTTATCAGTATATCAGAAAATACATTGGATTGGAACCACATGTATATGTAAAACAGGAGTTTTTATGAATTACGAAAAAAGTTTTATAACAATGAGTGACGGAAAAGAAATCATGTTTCACAGCTGGACTGGGGAAAATGCACCCAAGGCTGTTGTTGTCATAAGTCATGGAATGTCAGAGCATGTAAGCCGTTACAATGATTTTGCAAGCGTGCTGGTTTCGAAAGGTTTTGATGTTTTTGGAGAGGATCACCGCGGCCATGGTGAGAGTGCTGTCGGTAGATACGGTTATCTTGCCGATAAAAACGGTTTTTTCAGGGTGGTTGACGACATTCACGAGGAAATACTTTCCCTGCATGAACGATATCCTGACACAAAGATATTCCTT
>JAGCYQ010000186.1 GCA_017960765.1 Treponema sp. | reverse complement strand
TAGATATAAATGAAAGAATACCATTTTTATTTAGTAAATCAAAGCCACGTTCAAAAAACAAAATTGAAATATCAAGTTTTCCACAAGGAGTTTTATAATGTGAAACATAATAGTCAACATCTCTATTTTTCAAATTTTGAACTCTAACATACGGTGGATTTCCAATAACTACATCAAAGCCACCTTTTTCAAAGACTTCCGGGAATTCT
This sequence comes from Treponema sp., assembly GCA_017960765.1. GTDB lineage: Bacteria > Spirochaetota > Spirochaetia > Treponematales > Treponemataceae > Treponema_D. Next base: position 10,315 of record JAGCYQ010000186.1, on the reverse strand, counting down.
TTTTTCCAGTCAAAGGCCTTTTCCCCTGCTATTGATTCATCGTCAATCAGGGAGTTTCCGCACTTTATGTTGTTTGCAAGTGTACTCAGCTTGCGGTTCTTTTTTGCGGTGGAAAGCCAGAGTGAAAGCTTTGCAATTTCAACGCTCTCTTCGTTAATGTCAACACCATAAATGTTGTTCTCAAGGATTGCATTGTCAATCTCGCTAAAGTTCATCTCGTTCTGGCGGATTCGTCCGTGGTAGTAATCAATAAGCGTATGTTCCTGACGGAGTTTTTTGAGGGCTGCATTCAGGAACGCACCGCTTCCACATGCAGGATCTAGAATTTTCAAAGACAGAAGCCATTTTCTGTATTCTTCAAGGCGGTTTTCCAGTTGAGTAAGTCTTGCCGCTTCTGTCTTTCCTTTCTTGCCTGTTGTTTCGACAAGTTCAGCGACCGAAAATTCTTCATCATTGATTTTGAGTTCCGTACGTTTATTTTCACAAAGAGTTCCGATTGTGTTTTCCACGATATAACGCGTAATGTATTCTGGAGTATAGAAAACACCGTCTTTCTTTCTTTTTCCAATATTGGTGTTCTCGGTCTTTATTCCGTTCTTTTCGTTTTCAATTTCATTCTGGACTTCTTCAATTTCTGTCAATGAGTTTTCAAAAATGCGTCCCAAAATGTCTACGCTGATTTGGCTTTCAAAGTCGTAGTTTGCCAATCTTTGAGAATGAACATACAAAACATCGTCGCCTACTTTTACGCTGTCAAGTATCTCATCCGGCTTAAACAAACCACCGTTGTAGGCAAAAATATCTCGGCTGTGGTCATCTTCATTTTCAAATCCAGTATTTATCCGCTCAAAAAACGTCTTAAAAAGCTCATAAAGAGGACGCGGATAGCCCATCTTTTTAAGGGATTTCCAGTCATTTATAATTCCGATTGTGGAATTTAACGGCAAAAGATTCCTATCCTCGCAAAAAAGGATAAATAGAATTCTATCCAATAGTTTCTGTGTCTTTTTGAACAGCAGCAGCTTGTCTATGCCAGGATTATTCTCGCACAAATCTTCAAACAGAACCCTTTTAAAAGTTGAATAGTCGGCATAGAAATTATCTGTTATTTCTTTTTCTTCGGTTAAGGTTTCATGCTTTAGCTTGAGCGGAATATCATTTGTCATGCTGTCCAAGTGCAACAGCAGGTAAAGCAGGTCAAAGCGTTCCTTTGAAAGATTAAAAAGATTGAATTCTTCATATTCTATCTGTGTCTCAACATAAAGACGGAGACGTTCAAAATTACTCACGATTACATAGTTGCATTTTTCGTGATGGTTTTTATAGCTGAATGCCTGGAATGCCACTTTGTTCAGATCCTGCGTGTCCGTCCCTTTTAATTCTATAACGGCTTTTACCTGTTCATTAAGAATTATTGCAGCATCACTCTTTTTACTGTCGCCTGATTTGCTTTCATTTTTTAATTCGGTCAGGATATTATAGTTAGCCTCTGGCTTTATTGTGTAGCCCAGCACGGAACAAAAAAGGTCGCGGATAAAGCCTTCCTGATACTGTTCTTCTTTTGAGTTTCTTATGTTTTCCTGTTTTTCTGCGTTTGCAAATATAGAGCAGTATAAAGCATATTTTTCGATCAATATTTCTCTATTTATTTTAGAAAGGTATTTATCTATTATTTTCTTCTGAAACATTTAGAACCTCTTTTTGTGTAAGTCATACTATTCTATCATGGAAAAATGCTTTTTTAAAGAACATTAAGGGTTTTTGCTCTGTCTTGTTTGCTCCTGTCTTTACTTTTTTATGGCAACCGATACCCGTTGATGGTAACAGGTATCGGTAAGGTTTTTTCGATTTGTTTTTATGATCCGCTTCCGTCGTATTTGGTCGCACCCTTCATCCAGAGCTTGTAGCTTAGCCAGAACAGGAAGATTCCGAACAACGGGGAAATCCATGTCAGGATGGGCACATTATCCGGACGCAGTATGGCAAGACTCGGGTAGTATGCCATGAACGCAACCGGAAGAATAAAGGTAAACGCAAACTTGAATACCTTGTTGAATATCGTAACAGGATACTTTGCGTAGTCCTTTAGCTTGAGCGATATGTCCAGGAGCCAGAACGAATTCTGAATCCAGAAACAGCTCGCAGCGGCCGCATTCTGAAGCGCCATCATGAACAGGGATGCCGTAATAAGCCCGATCACGATTTTTACCACCAGAAGGAATGTCAGCGGTATGGCAAGCTTGATTGACGCATAGATCAATGTTCCGATTCCAAATGCCAGCTGACCGAAGCCCTTTACGTCAAATACCTCCGAGATGTAGTAGAACCACACGTTGATTGGCCGGAAGCAGTACTTGATGAAGTCACCGTCGTACACGTAGCGCCTTAGGCTCCAGTTGTTGTCCAGAAGGCACTGTGTAGGCGTGATGGAAACCAGCGAGAACCCGTACAGGAACAGAATCTCGTAATAGCTCCATCCGTTGATTGACGGAAACTTCCCGAACATGATCATAAAGGTAACAAAGCCCGCGATGTTTGTGGCAACCATTCCTATTGTAGAAATGATGAAGTCAGCACGGTAGCTCATCTTGCTCTTTATGTCCTGGCCCACAATCTTAAAATATATGCTTGTATAGAAACCAAGACCTCTTCTCTTAACAGCCTGTTCCATAATCAGCCTCCGTTTACTGTAACCTGTTTAATCGAAATCTTCCAAAACAGGGAACTTATAATTGAAATGACCACAACCCAGAAAACCGATATTCCAAGCTTTATGCCTACTGTGCGCAGGTCCGGATTCGGATCAAGAAGCAGCGTAAGCGGTGTGTCATAAATCGCCCTGAACGGAAGGAAATTCACCACGCGTACAAGCTTCTCCGGGAAGAATGCAAGCGGAATGGCGGCACCAGACAAGAGCGAGACAATCATCTGCTTCATTATGTTGATGCCCCAGATTGATTCCGTATACAGGCAGATCGTTCCAACAATAAAATCGATGTTGTAGTTGATGATTATCGAAAAAATGCCTGCTATAAAGAAGAACAGAAGGTTCCATCCCAATGCAATTGTTTTTCCGGTAATCAAAAGCACGATAATGAAAGTCGGAATGAATGTCATGAAAAAGTTCACGACAAGGGTTCCTGAGTTGGCGAAGAAAAGATAGCGCTTGTATTTCATCGGACGCAACAGGTCCAGCACGATCTTTCCTCTCTGAATCGCACGGCCTATCTCCCATACAAGATAAAGCTCAACAACTCCGTAGAGGGAGCTTGCAAGTACAAGGTAGACCATGGTCATCTCAAAGGTCATTCCGTTTACCACGTCACTTCCGCTGGACGCAAAGATTGCCTTCCACAGGAAATATGTGAGCGTAAGGTACAGAAGGTTTCCTATCACCATTACAAAGAGGGCAAGCCTGTACTGCATTGTCTCCAGGACGCCGGCTCTTGTAAGGGCAACGTATTTCTTAAGCCGATTGAGCATTTCTTCCACCTCCTTCATAAATCTTCTTGATGACTTCCTCTGTTGAAATCTCCAGCAGCTGCATGTCCTTGATCTTGTGGTTGTTCTGAACAGCCTCCAGAACCTTCATCACCCTTGATTTTTCCTCGTTTACGGTAATGGAGATCCATGTGTCGTCAGACGAGATTGAAGTCTCAAAGGCCGCAAGCTCTTTCCTGATTGAACCGGCACATTCCTCTACATTCTCTGCAGGGCGGATTTTGAGTGTCCTGTACACACCGAAGAAACGGCGCAGGTGCAGGATGTCGTTGTCGTAAAGCATCTTTCCCTTGTCGATGATGACTATCCTTTCGCACAGGGCATCAACGTCTCCCATGTCGTGGGTGGTCAGGATTACCGTTGTGTTCTTCTTTTTGTTCAGTTCAAGAATCATCTCGCGGATCTTGCTCTTCATGGCAACGTCCAGTCCGATAGTAGGCTCGTCAAGGAATACCACCTTTGGGTTGTGCAGGAATACCGCAAGAATGTCGCTCAGGGTTCTTTGTCCAAGTGACATCTGGCGTACCGGCTTGTGCAGAAGGCTTTCCATGTCCGCCATGCTTGCATAAAGGCTCATCATCTCGTTGTAGGTCTCATCACTAATGCGGTAGATGTCCTTCAGCAGCTTGAATGATTCTATCAGAGGCAATGCCCACCACAGCTGTGAGCGCTGTCCGAATACGACGCCTATGTTCTGGTTGTTCTTTGTCCTGTTTTTATACGGCACACGGCCGTTTACCAGCATGTTTCCGCCTGAAGGCTCAAGAACACCTGTCATCATTTTGATTGTAGTTGATTTACCGGCACCGTTTGGTCCCAGAAATCCTACGATCTCACCCTGCTTAACATTCAAGGAGATATTGTCAACCGCACGAACAATCTTATAATCCCTGGAGAATAAATCCTTAAGGCTGCCCTTAAAACCTTCGTGACGATTAAGCACCTTGAATTCTTTTGTAAGGTTTTTCAGTTCAATGATGTTTTCCATTTTTTTCCTCCTTTTCTTGGTTGGCTCATTAAGCAAAAAAGTGTTTGACTTTTGTTCTGCTTTTGATATAATAAAAATATCATAATGTACTGTTCAAAAAAAGGTATATTTTAGCAAATTTTGATAACAATTTTACATCTTGTGAAATATTGTTATAAATTTGTTGTAATGTGCTGAAAAAAATTGAAAAAAAACAGGACTAAGCATTGGAGGCGGAATATGAATGAGTCATTCAGGGGCTTGATTATCAAAAAGGAAGACGGCTCGGAGAAAGTCAACTACAACAACGATAATTTCCCGTCATACATACATGCCGGATGGGTGGAACCTTACTGCTCTTGGATAAATATTCCCCATTTTCATGAGGATCTGGAATTTGTCACCATTACAAGGGGTGAGATGGGCTACAACATCAACGGTAAGAAAATCATCCTTCATCAGGGAGATACGCTCATGGTGAACTCACAGCAGATTCACTTCAGCTTTACTACAGTCAACGAGCGCTGCAACTACAACCTTGCCATTCTTCATCCTTCACTTCTATGCTCAAGCTTTGTGGTGCAAAAGGAGCGTGTGGAGCCGATTACAAAAAACACAAATCTGCCCTACCTGCATTTCAAGTCCCAGCATCACCTTGCCGAGAAACTTTTCATTCAATCGCAGAACCTTCTGGATGCCATGGACAATGAATTCAACATAACCTACGAATTCTTCAGGCTTTTTAAGATCCTCATGTATTATTGCCGGGACAATGACCTTTTGGCCTCTCCCACAACCTATGTTTCCAATGATTCAAATTTCAAGAACATGCTCAAGTTCATTCATACACGCTATCCGGAGCAGATTACCCTGGATGACATAGCAAAGGCCGGAAACGTGAGCAAGACCTACTGCAACATGCTGTTCAAGAAATACACAGGAAGTTCCCCCATGGACAACTTGAACCGCTATCGCACGGAAAGGGTCGCCTATTACCTTACCAGCACGGATTTGAGGATGAGTGAAATTGCCGAAAAGACAGGATTTTCAGGAGCAAGCTACATGAGCGAGACATTCAAGAAATTCTACGGGGTGGCTCCAAGAAATTATGTGCTGCCAAAGCAATAAATCGTACATTTGATGATGACCGTTTTATAAAAATATGATATAATGGAACTATGAACGAAACAGGTTTTTCTAAACTAGTAAAGACATCTGACTCAAACAAGGCCATCAGGCTTACTGGACCGCAAAAGGCCGCCATATTGTTTGCAGAACTCGGAAAGGCGGTGACAGACCAGATGACTGCCTCGTTTACCACAAAGCAGCTACATGTCCTGCGCAATACCATGAAAAATCTTGGACCCATAAATGTAAAGACAGAGATTGCAGTACTTGAGCAGGCCCTGAGCTACGGCACAAAGAACGGTCTTTGGGACATAAACTCCGCAATCAAGACCGATGTTGCCAGACGTTCAACCACACTGCGTTCAGCTGCCTCATCAAACCCGTCTGCAATGGCAGGACTCATCAGTTCATGGCTTGATACTGCAGAGAATAACGAGGATAAATCAGATAAGGATAATCCAGAGGAATAAGAAGGATATGTCATTGCCATGCTGGGACACGGCAATCTATAAATGATTATAATGCAAGATTGCCGGATCGAGTCCGGCAATGACACAATACTTAGTCTATTTTTCTTCAGTTTCACCGCGGAGGATTTTTCTTACAAGCAAACCGGATGGCTGCAGATCATCCAACGCCCATCCACCTTCAGCCTGCTTATCCTTGTTGTATTTCAGGACACCGGAATCCTCTCCCTTGTTGTTTACAGACCAGTTGGCCCAAGAGATTTTTCTTGATGAAAGGAAATTCGTCCATTCCAATGTCTCCTTTTCAAATACACCGCCGTCTCCGCTTGCCTGGGTTGTTCCCCATTCAGTCACAAAGATCGGGAGGCCCTTCTTGATGGCTTTGTCTATCTGTTTCCTTGAGTCTTTTCCATGTGTTCCTGCATAGAAATGGAAGGTATACATGATGTTGCTGGCATTCGTAATTTGATTATCCGCAGCTGGAAGAAGATCACTGCTCCATTTTGGTGTACCCACGACGATTATGTTGTCGCAGTATTTCCTGATTACCGGAATGATTTTTTCGGCATATGGCTTTATGTTGCCTTCCCATGTAACCCTGTCGGTATTCGGTTCGTTGCAGATCTCGTAAATGATGTTGGGATAGTCGCCGTAAGTTGAGGCAATCTGCTCAAAGAATTCGGCAGCCTGGTTGGAGTAAAGCATCGGGTCATGTTCATCGATGACATGCCAGTCAACAATGACATACATTCCCAAATCAATTGCGGCCTCAATTGAATCCCTTACTTTGAAGAAAAGAGATTTGTCGGTAACATAGGAGGTACTGTAAAGGGCCGCACGCCACAAGTCCGCGTTAAAGTCTTTCTGCAGCCATGCGAGAATGTTCTTGTTTGCATATTTTCCATACCATTGAAGTCCATGAGAACTCATTCCACACAACTGGATCGGGTTTCCGTCCTTGTCACAGAGGTTTGTTCCGATGACCTGCAAGTCTCCGTATCGTTCAACTGGTGTAAGTCCGTCATCAAATATTTTACGTGGTTCGCCTTTTTTTTCACAAGATGTAAAGAATGTAATGGTGGCCAGGGATAAAATCAGAAAAACTGATATTTTTTTCATAAAAGTGCTCCTTATACTAGAATTCTAGCATGTCTTTTTTTACTTTTCAAGTGGAATCAGAGTGATAGACAATAAAATAAAGGTTTTGTATACTGCACTCTATGGATGAAAAAAAACCGAGCCGTGGTGCTAGTCGCAGTGCTAGTCGCGGTGCTCTGCCAATGATGCAGTTGACTCTTCCCCTTGTAATCGAACAGTTTCTAAGGATTCTGGTTTCCTCGATTGATACACTCATGCTCAGCTCATATTCGGAAAAAGCTGTTGCCGCTGTTGGAATGATGGGGCAGTATGTCTTCTTCCTGAACACCATCTTTAGCGTCATAGGCATTGGTAGTTCCATTGTACTTTCCCAATATCTTGGTGCAAAGAAAAGCGAAGATGAATTGAATTCCATCGCTAAAGCCAGTAGCGCCATGATGATGATTGTTTCCATTTTTCTGGCAATCCTGGTATTCGCAGGCACGGGCCCCCTTCTCTCCAGATATAGCCTGGAAGATGAAGTCAGGTCTTTTGCAAAGGAATACTTTTTGATTTTTGGAGGTCTGGGCGCATTCTTCAATGCATTCAACATCCTGCAGGCTTCCATCTTGCGCTCTTACGGTTGCACAAGGGAAACGATGGTTGTTACCATCATTGCAAACCTGATTAACGTCGTCGGTAATGCCCTCTCGCTCTACGGTTTCTTTGGACTGCCGATTTTTGGGGTACAGGGTGTCGCAATGTCCTCCGTAATTTCCATGGTGGTGTCCTGCATCGTGATGAACATACTCATTCGCCGGAAAAAAGACATTCAATTCAAGCTTTTCGGAAGCGGAAAGACACCAGGCAGATTCTACAAGCTCATCCTTTCCGTGGGAGTTCCTACCGCAAGCGAAAGCCTTTCCTACAACATATCCCAGATCGTTATCATGGCAATGATTTCAACTTTGGGAACCTATGCCATGTCATCCCAGGTTTATACCCAGACCATGTGCCGCTTTGTCTTTATTTTCGCAATGGGAATCGGAAGTGCGGTGCAGATAAAGACAGGATATTGCGTTGGAGCGGGACAGTCAGACTTCATCTACAGAAAGGTATTCAAATACGGCCTGATCGGTACGGGATGTTCCCTCTTTATGGTTTTGGGCATGAACCTGATAAAAGGCCCCATCATCGCCATGTTTACCAAGCAGCCGGAGATAGTGGAACTTGTTTCGGTTTTGCTCTTGCTTTCGATTTATCTTGAATTCGGACGCTCGCTCAATCTTGTGTTCATTGGTGCGCTCAAGGGTTCCGGCGACATCTTGTTCCCCGTTCTGTACGGCATTTTCTCCAACTGGGTGATAATGGTCGGTGGAAGCTATCTTCTTGGACTCAAGCTTGGCCTGGGTGTGGCAGGATTCTGGCTTGGAATTGCAACCGACGAGACAACCCGCGGAATCGTGATGGTTTTCCGGTGGAAGAGCAAACGCTGGATGAAAAAGGCCTTGGTGTAAGTATTTGTTGTTTACATAGAATTAGTTGCTATTGCAAAGGTTTTGGATGTTCCTATTCTAACACTTCTGGCATAACCAGTGAATCTAAAGAAATATAGTCAAATAAACAGGTAAGCTGAAAACGTCTTTATCTTTTCCAAGATCTTTTGTGTAAACTAGATATTTATTTAATATTCGCGATGAATATTTTTCAGAGAAGGCATCCAGCGAAGCATGTGTTTTGTAACCTGAGGATTTTATCTCGATAGGGCAGATTTTATTCTTCCGGGCAAGCAGAAAATCAATTTCAAAATTGTGCCGGGTTTTTTCATCAAGGAAGGTGTAATAAAAAAGAGAGTTGCCGTTTGCCTTCAGAATTTGGGCAACCACATTTTCATAAAGATAACCTAGGTTTACAGAAAGCTTATCACTAAGCAGTTTTTCATAAATGATATTTTCTGTAAAATCCTTGTCCATAAAAAGCATGGTTGTAAAGAGTCCTGTGTCACACACAAAAAGCTTAAAGTTTTCAAGATCTTTAGTCCGTGTAAGTCCTGTATTTGGATCATCTGATTTATAAGCAACTAGAACAGCCTTTGAATCTTCCATTTCAGAAATTAATTCAAGAACGGTAGAATTCCGCTGATTCTGCAGAACAGAAGAAACGTGATAACGAGAGGCATTTTTCTCTAATTGAGAAGGTATTGCTTTGAATAACAATGCTGCTTTGCCAGTTGGATCTATTTTCATAAAATCAGACTCATAAAGTCGCAGGATGTTTCGTTTCTCATCGTCAACAAGATGCATATTGTTTGTTTCAATATAAGTGCTTACTGCCTTAGGCATTCCACCGACAAGCATATAAAGACGAAAGTCACGCATCAGAGTGCGGTTCAATTCATCACCGAACGGTTGATATTTGTCAAAGGCTTCCCGCAAAAATTTTATGGTTCTGGTATCTCCCAAAGCCCATTTAAATTCTTCATAATCCATGGGATACATTTGAATTGGTTGTTCTTCACTAGGGATTAGGATGTCTTTAACATTTTTACGTATAGAAATCAATGAACCAGTTTCAATATAGTCATAACGATGGTCAGCTACAAGATGTTTTATAGCTTGTCGAGCTTTTGGACAAAACTGGACTTCATCAAAAATTATAAGACTTTTTCTCTCGATAAGGTCTTTGTGGTAGATAAGTTGAAGTCGCATGAAAAGATAACTTAAATCAGAAATATCGTTGAAAAGGGTATATACTTCCTTAGAGGCTTTAGTAAAATCTATCAGAATATATGATTCATATTCATTTTTTGCAAATTCTTCTACGATGGTTGATTTACCGATTCGTCTTGCACCTTCCACAAGCAGAGCACTAGTTCCATCGGATATTTTTTTCCATTCCAGCAATCTGTCATAAATTTTACGTTTAAAAACCATAAAAACCACATTTCCGTTAATTTTATATACCTATTTTAACACATTTTCGTTAAATTTGAAAAGGGGAAATGCTACAAAATCGTTAAATTTGAAGTGCCTCGGTGCACCAGTCAATAAAAGTAGACAAAAAAAATTATTTTTTTAATGCTTCATTTACAAGAGTAGACAAATCGAAATCGTTTGTTTCATCTTCTTTGACAGGAGTAGACAGTTTTTGCTGAATGAATTTCGGCGTTTCTGTC
>JAGCYQ010000185.1 GCA_017960765.1 Treponema sp. | reverse complement strand
TCAAGCGAAATGGTATAGCCTGCGACAGAAAGCTGCCTCAAGTTTTCCGCCATTACGTCCTTGGAATTCTCGTAGGCCGTCTCCGTAATCTCAAAATTCACCTTGTCCGGCCTTATCTTGAATTCCTCCTGAAGATTGAATATCTTTTCCGGCAAATCCCTCTTGATGCACTGTGCGACAGAAAGGTTAATCTCGATGTAGGAAAGCCCCAGGGCATCCAAGTCTTCCGTGGCTATGAATTCAAAAACTTCCCTCAGGACAAAATCACCGATGGCTAAAATCATTCCGTTTTTTTCTGCGGCTGGAATGAAGATTCCGGGGGAAACAAAACCGTACTCAGGATCCTTCAGCCTTATCAGTGCCTCGGCGGAGACAAAGCGCTTTTCGCTTACGGAATAAATTGGCTGGTAGTAGACTTCAAGGGCATTGTTCTTTATGGCCCTGTCCAGGATTTCGTCCATGCTGTTTGCTATCTTGAAGTTCTTTGTCTTTACTATGTCAGCCGCCGACTTATACATTTCATCAGGAAGCATAAAGGAGGGGAATGACCTGCCGAAATGAATCAGGCTGTTGTAATCGGATACATCCTGAGGATAGTTCAGAGTGCATATCTTGGGAATAAAGCGGATTCCGTACTCAATCAGATTCGTGGCGCGGGCAAAAAAATCTCCTACTGCGGAAGGCACCGCTCCATTCTGGTCAAAGTCCAAATCAGGAAAGACAATGTAAAAGCATCCCGACTGCTCGTAAAAGAGGTCGTATTTCTGACCGGTATCATGCAGGACGGACTGAATGTGGGAGATGATTTTCTTCAGGTAATGCACGTACCGCTCTTCTTCCATAGATGAACGGACTTCAAAGCAGTTAATGAAGCGTACTATGCATATTTGAACCGACTGCCTTGTGGCGTGGATTTTCTTAAGCTCAGCCTGGTAGAAATTCCAGCTTAAAACACCCAGCTGGGAATCCATCATTTCCTCAGGCCTCAATACGATTATGAAAAGAATAAGGAGGACAATGGTCTCCGCAAACATTTCCACCAGATAACGGGGATAGATGAACTGAATGACCGTCGCTAACATGACGAGCGGATACATGGCGAAAAGTGACAGCCACCTTGACTTGTCGATAAAGCGGCAGGTGAAGAGGTAGCCTATTCCCACCAGAGAATGCACCAGAGAAAGCCCGTAAAGAACCAGAAAGAGGGAGCCTCGCTGATATCCGTACTCGCTTGTAACTGTAAAAACCTTGTGATGGAAGGGATTGGTAAGGATAAAGGCATACAGCAGGAGCATGGGAATGACAAGCAAGGCGTTGACCATCGGCTTTTTCACCCTGAACCAGGTCCTGGTAATCGAAAAAATCAGGAGGATGTATGCAAAGGTTATTGAGCTGTGTATCAGAATGTAGCCGTAGGTAAAGATGTTGGTCCAGACAAGGACAGAAGGCGTTCGGTTTGTGTATGCGGAGGCAATTTCCATTCCAAGATCAAAGACCGTATTCACAAGGACTATCAGCGTAAGCACAAAAAACATCTTGCTGGAAAGCCCGTTCGTCAGACGGCGGTACAGGACCGCAGCAATAATGAAGAGTTGGAGGATTATGGCGCAATAGTCAAAATAATAAATCTTTGTCATTTCTTAAAACAGAACACCTTATCACTATATTCTATACCTATTTTTCTAAAAATCAACCATTTTGTTCTTTCAATATTATGGAATCTTTTTCGGCAAAATATGGGTGAAACGGCTTGACTAAAACCAACTGAATATGTATTATATTTATACTTTGTTCGCAAAGTGATGGGCCATTAGCTCAGGTGGTAGAGCACCGCCCTTTTAAGGCGGCTGTCTGCAGTTCGAGTCTGCAATGGCTCACTCAACTCTTTATCAGGGGTCGTTCATTAGTGAAAGAACTTTTGGACGGCCCCAAGTCATTTTCTCCCGTCCCTAAAAAGACCCTTTCCTCCGATATGAATTGATAAAACTTGATAAAATTGAAAAATGGTGTTATAATTCTATTCTGGTTAACGCTTTACGTGTTGACGGGTATCTTCAGGACTTTGGTTCTGCTTTGATATCTCTAGAAAAAGTTCAGCGCGCTCACAGCTGCTGTAATTTTGGAGGATATTGTGAAATTACGTAAGATTATTTCTGTTGTTCTGGCGGCAACACTTTCATGCCTTGCCTTTGCCCAAGAAGACGACATCACCAAGGTCATCGACAACGACATGGTTGCAGTGGAAGGCGGCTCATTCCTGATGGGAAGCCGTGACAACGAAAACAACGAGACTCCGGTTCACGAAGTTACACTCTATGACTTTTACATTCTTGCCACAGAAGTTACCCAGGCTGAATACAAGGCTGTAATCGGAAGCTACTTTTCCCACTTCAAGGGTGACGAGCGTCCGATGGAAGAAGTAAGCTGGTATGACGCCGTGATTTTCTGCAACAAGCTCAGCATTCTTTCCGACCTGACCCCGGCATACAGCCTCGACGGAGAAACTGATCCGGACAAGTGGGGTGACATTCCCCGCATTGACGCAGACCAGGCAGACAAGGACCGCTGGAATAAAATTGAATGGGATCAGAATGCGGACGGATACCGCCTGCCGACAGAAGCGGAATG
>JAGCYQ010000184.1 GCA_017960765.1 Treponema sp. | reverse complement strand
TTTTTTCCCCTGAATTTTTGTTAAAAACCGGGGGTCACATACTATTTATATAGTGTAAGGAGGCCCTTATGCCAAAAAACAAAAAGTATCCCTCATGGGAGGAACTAACATTCGCTAACAATTTCCTATTCTGCAAGATCATGGAAAGTGAGCCGGAGCTGTGCCGTCAAATCCTTGAGATGCTGCTCCACATAAAGATATCTAAGCTCAAGAAGCCGGAAGCAGAGCGTACCATGCAGGAGTCGATTGATTCAAAAAGCGTTCGTTTTGACGTCTATACAAGTGATGCAAGGCGTATCTTCGACATCGAGATCCAGACCACAAGCAACAAGAACCTGCCGAAGCGGGCAAGGTATTATCAGAGCGTCATTGATCTGGACAACCTTTCAAAAGGTACAAAATACTCAAAGCTAAAGGATTCATACGTGATATTTCTTTGTCTTGAGCCACCGTTCAGGAAAAGTAAGCCTGTCTATTTCTTTGAGAACCTGTGCAGGGAAGATTCAAGCATAAAATTGAATGACAGGGCCTACAAGGTCTTTTTCAATGCCAAAGAATATGCTAACATGGAGAGTGACGAGGAGAAAGCCTTTTTCAGATTCCTGGCAGGACAGAAAGCCGACAGTGAGCTGACCAAGTCGCTGGAAAAGAAGGTTCGCTTCGCCAAGAAGAACATGAAGTGGAGGAAGCAGTACATGACATGGCAGCAGACAATAGATGAAGAAAAAGAAATCTCCTATGAAGAGGGGCGTATTGAGGGAGCCTCCCAAAAAGCTATTGAGACCGCTGAGAACTTTTTAAAGGAAGGCGATCCTCCAGAAAAAGTTGCTCGCTGTATCGGTCTTCCGCTAGAGCAGGTCCTGAAAATTAAAGAAAAGCTTTCCGTAACAGTGTAATTCGGAACAAGGAACAAGTAATGAACAAAAGGACACCGCTTATCGATTTACACTGCCATCTGGACGGCTCAATTACCGCTGATATCGCACGTTCACTTGCACGGATTCAGTCCACCACTCTTCCGGCTGAGGATGACGATAAACTGAACAGGCTTCTTTCTGTCGGAGAGGATTGCAAGAGCCTGAATGATTTCCTTAAGTGTTTTGATCTTCCTCTTTCACTTCTTCAGACTGAGGCAGGAATCAGGGAATGCGTTCACCTTGTCCAGGAGAATGTCAAAAGCGACGGTGTTGTTTACCTTTAGATAAGATTTGCGCCACAGCTTTCAACTCAAAAAGGGCTTACACAAAGACAGGTCATATCAGCGGCTCTTGAGGGCCTTAGGGAATCTGATCTTCACACAAATCTTATACTTTGCTGCATGAGGGGAAATGACGTGTCAACTCATAGGGCAAACATGGAGACCATTGAGCTTGCACATGAATTTTTAGTGGAAGACGGGGGTGTCGTTGCAGTGGACCTGGCTGGAGCAGAGGCCATCTTCCCCACGCATCTTTTTAAGAGGGAATTTGATGCGGCAAAAAAATACAGTATTCCATATACAATCCATGCAGGAGAGGCAGCCGGTGCCATAAGCGTTCAGGAGGCTCTTGAGCTGGGGGCATACAGGATCGGCCATGGAATCCGTTCGATTGAGGATGAAAAAGTCCTGGACCGTATCATACAGGAAGGTATTCCACTTGAATGCTGTCCCACAAGCAATAAGATAACAAAAGCCATAGAAAACATGAATGACTATCCCCTCAGGGAATTGCTTTCCAGGGGTGTAAAAGTAACCGTCAATACCGATGACATGGCAATATGCAGGACAAGACTCAGCAAAGAGTTTGAATACATCAGGGAAACGTTCAAAATCACGGCAGAAGAGGAAAAACAGCTGTATCTTAACGCCGTGGAAGCCGCTTTTTGCAGTAAACAGACAAAGGATGAGCTTAGAGCACTGATTTCATAGCAGAATTTCCTCATAAAACAAGCCATATTTCTTTGTTCCCCAACCACAAAAAGATTGCATGATTTTACTTTTCGGATTATACTATTTAGCATGGAACATAATATGATTCTTTCTGCGTCTGGCTGGCGCAAGGTTTTTGCTGAATCTGGAGACGGTGAGGACGTTTCACCGGATATTGGATATGAGAATGCGGCGCTTTGTGCCCTTATTGCCGACACATTTGCCGACTACATCACGGAAAAGGCCAATGGAAAGGTTGTTGTCGTAGTTGCAAGGGATACCCGCCCAACTGGTGATGAAATCACAGACTGCATACTAAGGACATTAATCGCTAAGGAAATTAACGTCCGCTATCTGGGCATTGCATCTGCCCCGGAAATCATGGCCTATGCACGTTCATTCAGCGGTTTCATCTATATATCCGCAAGCCATAACCCGATCGGCCACAACGGTATAAAATTCGGACTCAACGACGGCGGTGTCATTCCAGGACCAGAGAATGCCAGACTTGTTGAAGCCTTCCTGAAAAGATGTGACTCACCGGAAGCAGAGGAAAACGCACAGGACCTGCTTCACGGATGTGACGAAAGGGAACTTCAGCTTGCCTACACCCTGAGCGACCAGTACAAAAAGGAATCCCTGTGGGTTTACGAGGATTTCCTCAGGGAAGTGATTACAGGAACAAAGGACCCTCACATACAGGATGAGGTATTCTCAATAATCAGGTCATCATTCCAGAAACAGCCGCTTGGAATAACTGCCGACATGAACGGTTCATCAAGGACCAGATCCGTGGACGACAAGATCATAATGGGAACAGGCATCAATTTCCTGCCATTCAACAATGATCCGGGAATAATCGCGCATGCCATCATCCCAGAGCCGGAAAACCTCAAATGGTGCGTTGAGGTCATGGAGGACCTGCACAAGGACGGTGATGAGGATACAGTGCTCGGCTACATGCCTGACTGCGACGGAGACCGTGGAAACATAGTCTACTGGGACACAAAAAGCCGTTCTGCCAAGACAATAGAGGCACAGGACGTATTTGCACTCAGCGTAATAGCGGAGACTGCCTTTGAGATCTGGAAGCACAACACATTCCCGCAGAAGAGCCTCCTATGGAAAGCAATGGCACATTACGGAAAGACAGCTGTTGTCGTAAACGGCCCTACTTCCATGAGGATTGACCATATCTGCAAGGCATTGAACATCTCACTGTTCAGGGCAGAGGTTGGAGAAGCCAATGTAGTCAATCTTGCACGTGAGAAAAGAAGCGAAGGATATACAGTACGCATTCTGGGAGAAGGAAGCAACGGAGGAAACATTACATATCCGTCCAGTGTACGCGACCCGATCGCCACAGTTTTTGCGATAGTCAAGCTGCTTACCATACGTGACATGACAAATGATGACGGCAGCATCAACATGGGACCATTCCATCTTTGGTGCAAGCTTTCTGATCAGGAATACAAATTCAAAAAGAACTTTACAATGGCAGACATCATGGCTACCCTCCCCGAATACACTACTACAGGTGTAAGTGAGGAAAGTGCCATCCTTCAGGTGGAAACAGAGGACAAGGGCATCCTAAAGGAGCATTTCCAGGAAGTCTTTGACGCGGAATGGGACCAGCACCTTGAGGAAATGCAGGCAATATATTCAATCTACAGCTACAGGGTTTTTGCCACCAACGGAACCGTGGAAAGGGAACTCAAGAACGGAGAAAGCTGGAACAACGGTAACGGAGGCCTTAAAATCATGTTCTATGACCAGGCACAGAGACCGTTTGCATTCATCTGGATGCGTCCCAGTGGAACAGAGCCTGTTTTCCGCGTAATGTGCGATGTAAGGGGCAACGAGCTGGCCGCAGAAAGAAGCATCCTCAGGTGGGAAACCAGCATGATACGCAAAGCCGACAAAATGGGGTCTTAACATTTAGGTCCTTTTTGCCGATAAACAAGGCGTGAAAAAGAATTTTTTTAACGGAAAACATAAATTTCTCCTTGCCTTTGTGCTTTTTGCCATCATTGTTGCAGACAGTGCAAGTGCATACGTCTGTAAATACAAGGAAGACTACTACAAGCTCTACCACATCCACTACCAGCAGCTTCCCGATGACTGCATAGAAAACATCTACTGGCTGGAAAAGGCCGTCAATGCCGACTTTGCAAACCCATATTATGCCATGGCCCATGTAGAGACCGAACGCGAATGGGAAAAATACCGCTATCTCTTCATGATGCACGTAAACCTCAAGCTTATAGAGCAGCACCTCCGTCTTGGCCGCATCTACGACAAGCAGGCCGCACTCTTTTACGATGCCCCCTGGAACGAAGAATACCTCCGCAACCTGGAAAAGGCAAAATCATGCTATGAGGCGGGCTACTACTACTGGGAAGAAGTAAAGCTCTGGG
>JAGCYQ010000183.1 GCA_017960765.1 Treponema sp. | reverse complement strand
TTATCATCAAAAGATACTCCCTCTGCTATATCCCCTGCATTGAAATCAATCCAATTGGATTTCTTTTTTGCAAGCTCTGAATTTGTTGAGATCTTAATAGTCGGTACAAAACCTCCAAAAGGTGTTCCGCGTCCAGTTGTAAACAGGACCAGATGGCAGCCTGCACATCCGAGATTGGTAACAGCCACCATATCATTTCCCGGGCCGTTCAACAGGTTAAGTCCCTGAACCGTGAGATTATCCCCGTCAAAAAGCACGTCACAGACCTCTCCGGCTCCTGATTTCTGTGTGCAGCCAAGAGACTTGTCCTCCAAAGTAGTTATCCCGCCCGCCTTGTTTCCGGGTGAGGGATTTTCATATACCGGCTGATCATGCTTCTGATAGTATTCCTTGAAATCATTGATAAGTTTTACCGTCTTGTCAAAAACTTCCTCATTCCTTGCCCTGTTCATCAGAAGCTGCTCGGCACCAAACATCTCCGGAACCTCGGTAAGAACAGTGGTACCGCCCACAGACACAATATAGTCCGAAAATCTGCCTACAAGAGGATTTGCAGTGATCCCCGAAAGCCCATCAGAGCCTCCGCATTTCAGTCCTACCTTGAGGCAG
This sequence comes from Treponema sp., assembly GCA_017960765.1. Taxonomy (GTDB): domain Bacteria; phylum Spirochaetota; class Spirochaetia; order Treponematales; family Treponemataceae; genus Treponema_D. The sequence goes on along the minus strand of JAGCYQ010000183.1, from coordinate 2,194 downwards.
CTGAAATCCTTTTCCACGCGGCGGTCATTCTTTGCAATACTATAAAGCTCTTCAAGGAGTTTTAAGCCCTCTGCGATCTCGTCTTCAACATCCTGAGCCACAAGGAAACGGGTACGGGACTTGTCATAATCGCCCAAGCCTTCCTTAAAAATGTCCATGCGGTTGTTTTCACAGCCTAAACCAAGTACCAGCACACCTCCGCAGTTGGGATGTTTGCACATCCTTGACAGAAGCATTCTTGTTCTTTCATGATCTTCGCCTATCTGCGAGCACCCATAAGGGTGTGTAAATGCAAAGCATCCGTCAATTCCCGGCATATCGCCGTGTTTTTTACAGAATGCAGCAGCAATCGCCTTGGCCTGAGCATTGACACAGCCTACGGTCGGGATGACCCAAAGCTCATTTCTGATGCCGACCTCTCCGTTTGCCCTTTCATAAACATTTACTTTTCTTTTTTTGCCTTCCTTTATTTGGGGAATATCCCTCTTAGCATAATTATATTCAAGAGTTCCAGAAAGACCGGTTTTCATGTTATGTGTATGCACATGCTCACCGGGTACGATGTCACATACTGCATTTCCGATGACTTCACCGTATTTTATTACCTGCTCACCGGCTTTTATAGGTTTTAAAGCAAATTTATGGCCTCTCTCGATATCTTCTTTTAAAGTAACACCCTCAGCCTGCTCTCCGGCTGAAAGCCTTACAAGGGCTACAGCCACTGAATCGGCCGGTGAAATTACAATACTTTTTTTCATTAGTTAAAAAACCTTTCGTATTACAGAATGCTTTTATATGCTGCCTCGGCGCCCTGTTCCCTTATCAGTTTCAGATCAGCAGTAACGGTATCTGTGAGACCCTCAATATCGTTAAGATTTCTGTCCCACATCTTCTCATTAGCCAGCACTTTTTTTACAAGCTCTGCATCACCGGTATTCCTGTTTTCATAATAGAAATCAAGTACCCATGCGTCATCCTGGATTTTGTAATCATTGCCTGCAGGACGAACACAGATCAGACCGTCTTCCGTTCTTTCCTTGATCCCATTTGAATAGAATGCAATATAAGCTGCCAGACTCATGGTAAGTGCCTGAGGAAGCTTGCTGTATTTTTCAATGTATTCAAGGAAAGACGGCATATTGCGTGCTTTCCATTTTGATGTCGAATTAAGGGATATGCTCATGAGCTCATGATTTACGAAAGGATTGTTAAACCTGTCTGTAACAGCTGAAGCAAACTCCTCACCGACATTTTTGTCAAGAGGAAGAACAGGGATTATCTCTTCAAAAAGCATCTTGTTCATAAAGCCCCTGATAGTGTCATTGTGCATGCAGTCACGAACTATGTTCTGCCCGGAAAGATAAGCACCGAGAACAAAACCGGTATGGGCACCGTTAAGGATGCGGACCTTGCGTTTTTTATAAGGCGTTACATCAGGTACAACATGTACATTGACTCCGGCTTTCTTGAAAGGAAGCTTGGCAGAAAGCCATTCAGGTCCTTCGATATACCAAACACCGAACACTTCGCCTACATCAAGCAGAGCATCCTGATAGCCGTTTTTCTCTTCAAGCTGCTTTACCTCTTCTGCATCACGAATGCGTCCCGGTACGATACGGTCAACAAGTGTCGAACAGAATAGGCAGTCTTCATTGATCCATTTGCAAAAATCTTTACCCCATCCCCATTCCTCGGCATGTTTTAATATAATCTTCTGAAGTTCTTTCCCGTTATTATCGATAAGCTCGCAGGAAAGGACAACCAGTCCCTTTCCACCTGCAAGGAAACGCTCATGGAGAAGCACTGCAAGCTTTGCCGGGAATGAAACAGGCGGAACCTGGTCCGGTGTGGAAGCTGCATCATATACTATTCCCGCTTCCGTAGTGTTGCTTGAAACATATTCAAGATCTTCGCTTTTTGCTATTTCCTTTATTATTTCCCATTCCTTGAAAGGATTGTAGCATCTGTCAACTACGGAAATGACACGCTTTCTGTCAACCTTTTCACCCTTTTCCGAACCGCGAAGGTAGAGAGTATACAAACCTTCCTGTTCATTTATTATATCAGACAGTCCCTGTGCAATGGGCTGTACAATAGCTACTTTTCCGTTCCAGTCTGCCTTCTCGTTTGATATATCAAAAAAATAATCCACAAAAGCCCTGAGGAAATTTCCCTCACCAAACTGAAGCATCTT
>JAGCYQ010000182.1 GCA_017960765.1 Treponema sp. | reverse complement strand
TCAAGTAAAAAATTAAATTTTTGAAAAATAATTTAAAAAAAATTAAACTTACATGCTAGTTGAAAATACTTGAATTAAAGTTTATCCTTAAAACATGAATATAATGAAAAAAAATGACGGGGAAACAAACCACGACTATGCCCTAAGGGTCATCAAGGAAAACATAGAGAACCTGGAGCTTAAACCAGGAAGCATGATCAGCGAGCAGGAAATCGCAAGCAGTCTTTCCATATCCAGAACCCCGGTGCACGAGGCATTGCAGGAGCTGGCAAAGACAAAGATAGTGGAAATACTCCCGCAGAGGGGAAGCCTTGTAAGCCTTATAGACATGCAGCTTGTAGACGAGGCATGCTTCATACGCGCAAACATTGAGTCAGCAGTTACAGAGCTTGTATGCGAGAAAGCCACGCCCAAAGACATAGACGCACTGGAGGAAAACATCGTCCTTCAGGAATTCTATTTCAAAAAGGAGAACTTTGAGAAATTCATGGAATTTGACAATGCATTCCACAAGGCAATGTACGAGATAACGGACAGGATGCTCTGCTATTATACGGTCCAGCTGATGAACATTCACCACAACCGTTTCCGCACACTGGGCCTGCACAGTTCAAATGCCCCAAGAATCATAAGCGAGCACCATGCGATACTTGATGCCATAAAGAAAAAGAACGTAAAAAAGACAAGGGAGGAATTCCTTCACCACATAAACAGGGTACACGTTGACGCATCAGAGATTCAGCAGAAATATCCGACGTATTTTAAATAAAGTTGAAATTTTCCCTCAGCTCAAAGCCGTAGTATTCGTGTCCGGGGTAGACCTTTGTGTCAGGTGGCAGCTCACGGAAAAGTTTCTTCAGGCTGTCCATTATGCGTCTCTCACTTCCGCCAGGCAGGTCAGTGCGTCCCCATGCGTGATAGAACACTGTGTCGCCTGCAATCAGGATCTTCTCCTCTGCATTGTAAAGGCAAACGCTTCCACGTGTATGTCCCGGAGTTGACAGGACCTTCCATTTGTTCAATGCGTCTTTTGTATCTGAAGAAATGTCCTTGAGAGGCAGTTCACCAAGAGTCTGACCGTCACACAGAAACCCGTCTGCTTCCGGCAAATCACTGCATTCAGGGAGGAACGAAGTGTAACGTGCAAGTGCCAGTGCCTTGCCCTGCTCTACCGCGCTGTCATGTCCTATGCAGGCAGAATCCGCCTCGTGTATGAAAACCGGTAATTCCGGCCATCGTTTTTTAATTGATTTAAGCCCCGAAACATGATCAAAATGTCCGTGGGTAAGAAGTACCGCAACCGGCTCCAGCTGCCTTTCGTCAAGATAATCCGTGAGTACGGCCTCGTCCTTTGACCTGGAACAGCATGCGGGGTCGGTTATGAATACTTTGGAACCGACAAGATGAACCACACAAGAGTTCACATACATCGGTCCCGTAACGACTACGTCTATCAATTTCACTTAGTTTGAATTTCCAAAGCGTGACTTGACCTGTCCGTCATCGGTTGTCTCAAAGAACGGCTGGATGTTCTCATCATTAGCGGTTCCTGAAGAAACAGCAGTCTGGCGTGCGGCAAATTCACTCTGCTCTGCGGCAAGCCTGTCCATCTCGTTGTTTGCAGATGTGTCGGCATGTGCTGTATTTGTTACGTTTGAAGGAATTGTCTCCTCGTTCAAACCTGATGATTCATTTTCATAAGACTTTGATTCTGATGAGCTGTCCTCTGATGCCTCATCTGATTTTCTTGAATAGCTGACAGAAAGCTTCCTTCCGCGGTAGTCATATCCGTTGAGTGCGGCAATTGTCTTCTCGCAATCCTCGGTGTAAAGCTGAACGAATGAGTAGCTTGTGAAAACACGGATCTCTCCGACGCGCTCACGGTCAAGGCCTGCAACGCTTACCAAAAGTCCCAGCAGGTCACGTGGGAATACGCGGCGGTTTCTACCGATGCCGATGAAGATTGTAGTTGCCAGTGAAGGATCTATCTGAACACGAGGTGTATGCGGATGTTCATCACGTTCAATTCTTTCACTTCTTTCTCTGCGTTCCATGCGCTCGTTTCTGTCACGGTTGGCAAAACGGTCGGTCCTGTCGTTGCGGTCACGGTTAAAGCGGCGGCCACCTGAAGCCAGTTTCAGCAGATAGGCGCTGACATACTTCCTTTTAGAAAACGGAACATTTTTCTTGAACATTTTTGCAATTTCGTTGAGTGACTCAATTTCTGCAACAGAAGAGCCCTCAATGTTTTTTAATGCATCCACCAAAAAAGATGCAATCTGGTTTTCGTTTACGGCATGATTATTGTAAGCCATTTCATAACTCCTTAAAATGAAGATAAATCTGCAACATAGCCCGGACCTATTTTTTCGAAACCATTTTCATCCAGTAAAGGCTTCATCGTCTCGGACACAGAAGTGGTTGCAATCACAATCCGGCTGACTCCCTGCTCTTTAAGAAAGGTCATGCTTTTATTAAGCAAGCTTTTACCTATACCCAGCCCTCGGGAATCGCGGTTGACAAAGAAATACAAAATCTCTGCGGTTTTCTTTGTCGGGGACGGACAAAAGTCGGTAAGCAGACAGCCTGCAAAATCATCGGACAGAGTTCTGCACACAAAGCCTGATTTTTCACAGTTTTCTGACACACGGGCATTACGCTTGAATAAAGAAGCCAATACATTGCCCAAATCATCATCATACTGAACTGCCAATTCCTTGACATATTCTTCTGCCATTTGATTAAACCCACGCTCAACATCATTCCTGTCCCTGGAGGAATCATATTCACTAAACACAAAGTCATTCTGAACTATATCGCCTGTATCGAATTCATTGAATTCATTTTCTTCCAGACGTTCAAGCTTCTAAGACTCACGCAGG
>JAGCYQ010000181.1 GCA_017960765.1 Treponema sp. | reverse complement strand
TTCATGGCAAGGAGGCTGGCATTCAATATGTTGATCCTGTCAATCTCGTCATGCTCTATGCGGGCAATCCCCCAGAGGCATTTTTCCTTTATGATTTTCTCTGCAAGGTTTCTTTTTTTCTCAGAGAGTTTCTTGCTGTCACCTAGAATTTCAACCGGGAAATCCGGGCTCAGGACAACACATGCTGCTACAACAGGTCCCGCCAATGGTCCCCTTCCCGCTTCATCAAGACCGGCCTGCAACACTGACATCAATCGAATACCTCGCTGTTATCCTCATCCTGAATCACAGTGCATATCTCGTCAATATACAGTGACCGTCCGTCTCCCTTGGTAAGATGACCTGTAAATGTGTTTCCGTAAAGCGAAAGTCTTGTTCCACTTGCTTCCACCATACGTCCCAGCTCACCCCACAAAGTACAAGAGCTGTTGGTAAGGGAGCATGATCCGCCGTTTACACTGATTGCTGTGGCATGAATTCCGGTGCATGTCAGCCTAGAGTCATTTATCGAGATGCTTGAATTACTTGAATTGATCAAAACAGAGTATTCCTTGCTCTGCATGGTTAGGCCGCCGCCAGTAAAGCTTAAACGGCTGTCTTTAAGTTCCACCATGGATGAGGTTTGTAAAAAGTTTCCGTAAAGCTCGCAGTCATAAAAGCTAATGGTTGATTTATCTGCCTTGATTATCCTGTCATTATATGAGGCATCGCTTTCTTTTTTCAGGACACACAGCTCAAACTGAACATCCGCATCCTGTACAAAGAGGTCAGAATTACACGCAAAAATTATCGTGTGGTCTCCTCCGTCAATCGTGCAGTCCTGGTATAGAGAACATGAACTTTCAACTGTAATATCAGAGACAAGATGCAGCTTGCATTGATACACTTCGTTTACTGCCTCTAATGCCTGCTCCAGGGTTGAATATGGATTCTGGGAGGAACCGACAGGATACTGTATGTCCCTGGAGGAAGTGGAGCCAGCATAGATGTCTGCCCCATGCCTCATGATTGTCTTGGAGGACACAGGGTTTCCTTCCTCGTATGCCATGGACTGCCAGCGGACAATATGATCCTGCCTCATGTCAAGTTTTCTTGGAGTCTTGTCTGCCGACCAGTATTCATCGTCAATCTGATAAATCAAAAAATCACCGGTAAATTCAAAGGTACCGTCACGGTCAATTGAGTAAGGTAAGGGCTCCCGAAGAGCAAGGGTCATGTTACCCAATGCTACGGTAATCTGAGGACAAAACAAAAAAATCAGAAAAACAGAAATCCATAGCCGGGTTCTTTTAAAAGCCATTTAAGCCTCCATTTTTGTTAAGACTGGCTTTTTTATTTATCGGCAAAAATCGGCTCAAGCACCTTTCTTAATTCAGGATATGGTGTATAAAAATTCTTTTCAAGCTCTTCTTTTGTAAGTCCCACAAGCTCATGGCTGTTGTAGTTTATCCACGGATTATTCTCCGGCTTGTCTATCTCAAGCTTGCGGCACCAGTAATCAGGAACTATCGGAAGAGGATCCTTGTATTTGTAGACCTTGAAATCATGAACGACAACCTTAATGTTCTCGCGGGGAACACCTTTCTCAAGCAAGACGCTTACCAGATAATTCAATGTCCTTCCTGAATCGTAGATGTCGTCCACAAGCATTACATTGTCACCCTGACGCAGATAATCAGGAGAATATGTCCATCCGTCCACACGGACCGCATCCTGCTGCTTTACATCGGTATAAGAACGTGCCACCACAGCCGCATACAGAACAGGCTTATGCCTCTTTAGCGCCACCTTGTAATATTCACTCAGGATATTCGCCATGTAAGCACCGCCACGCAATGATGCATAAATCACATCCGGAACAAATCCATCCTCCTGATATATCTTGTGGGCAAGAAGAAGCGCATCATTCCTGACAGTATCGTACTGCATAAATTCTTTCATGGTAGACTCCTATTTTTCCGTGTGTTCCATATATTCAACTGAATGAGCATCCCCAATTCCAAGAGGAAGCGCATCATCAGAAATACTTGTGATCTTTTTTACGCTGTCCGAATTTGCAAATGAAACCTTGAGCTTGTCGTTCTTGCATTCGATTACGGCTCGTGAACTGAACTTGTTCTTGCCAGAGAGTATAAGCGTTGCCAAAGGATCCTCAACTTCCTGCTGAATAAGACGGCGCATTGGACGTGCTCCCATAAGAGGATCATAACCGTGCTCAACCATGTACTCACGGGCTTTTGGCTTTACGGAGATTGTAATTCCCTGCTCAGAAAGACGTTCCTCAAGCTCTGCAATCTGAATGTCGAGTATGCTGCTGATTTCCTTTTTGCCAAGTGCATTGAACACAATGACATCATCCATACGGTTCAAGAGCTCAGGTGCCATTATGTTCCTAAGTTCCTCCATGGCATTCTGCTCCATCTCATCGTAAGGTAGTATTCCTTCCTTGTTGGATGCAAATCCAAGCTTGGACTCTGCGTTTATGTTCCTTACACCCGCATTGCTTGTCAGAATCACAAGGGTATTCTTAAAGCTTACTGTATGGTTCTGAGTGTCAGACAATTCGCCTTCCTCAAAAATCTGAAGAAGAAGATTGTAAATCTGCGGGTCTGCCTTTTCTATCTCGTCAAAGAGAACGACTGAATACGGTTTCTGCCTTACTTTCTCGGTAAGCCTTCCACCCTCATCATGTCCGATATATCCCGGAGGCGCACCAATCAGTGAAGATGACGTGTATTTGTCGCTGAATTCGCTCATGTCAAAGCGGATAAGGGCATCCTCGCTTCCAAACAGGAATTTTGCAAGGGCCTTTGCAAGCTGGGTTTTTCCGACACCAGTGGGCCCCAAAAACAAGAATGAACCAATAGGACGTTTTAATGAAGACACACCGGATCGGCTTCTTCTTACGGCAGAACTGATTACAGAGATTGCATGGTCCTGACCGATGACATCCTTTTTCAGGCTTTCCTCCATCTGCAGGAGTTTCTGGCTTTCGTCTGCATCCAGCTTTTCTATTGGGATTCCGGTCATTGCTGAAATCACGGAACAAACGTCCTGAACAGTAACGCGTGTCCTTACCCTGGCATCCTGTGCCCTTAACGCAATATTGTATTCATCAAGCTGTTTCCTTAAGTGGGTAACCTTGTCGCGTACGTATGCGGCCTGCTCGTAATCCTGCTCCTGAACAAGGTTCCTTTTTTCCTCTATCAGGTCGTCGATTGTCTTCTCAAGCTGCTCAAGCTCAACAGGCCTCTGCTCATTCTGGATTTTCTTTGCAGCTCCGGCCTCATCAAGAACATCTATGGCCTTGTCCGGAAGACATCTTTCCTGAATGTATCTGCGGCTGTATTTCACCGCTGCCTTTATCACGTCATCATCATAGCGAACATGGTGGAAATCCTCAAACTTGCTCTTAAGCCCCTCAAGCATTTCCTCTGTCTCAGCATCACTCGGCTCATTTATCACAATCATCTGGAATCTTCGGGTAAGCGCAGAATCCCTTTCAAAACGGTTCCTGTATTCCTTTAATGTTGTGGCACCGATTACCTGAATCTCTCCACGGCTCAAGGCAGGCTTTATCATGTTGCTCGCTTCCATTGAGCCTTCCGGTCCACCCGCACCGATTATCGTATGTATCTCGTCGATAAAAAGAATGATGTCGGGATTTTCCTTTACTTCCTTCATCACCCTCTTCATCCTTTCCTCAAAGTCACCGCGGTATTTTGTTCCGGCTATCATTGCGGCAAGATCCAGACATAGAATGCGTTTTTTAAGGAGACCACGCGGAACATTTCCCTTTGATATCCTCTGGGCAAGACCTTCAACTATGGCGGTTTTACCTACACCAGGCTCACCGACAAGAACCGGATTATTCTTGCTCCTGCGGCTGAGTGTCTGGACAATACGGCTGATTTCTTTTTCACGTCCCACTACAGGATCTGTATCTGCCTCACGTGCAAGCTCCGTAAGGTCCCTGCTGAACTGCTGAAGGATGCTGTCCGGATTCTTCTTACGCTGTGAGCTTCCGTCCGACATTGTGGGAACCGGCTCTGAGAACGATGAACCGGCACCTTCAATTTTGGCAGACGACGGAACTTTTCTCTGAACATCAACAACGCACTGCCTTGCCTGTTCAAGAGTAATGCCTGCCCGCTCAAAAAAAGTCTTTACTATCGATTTATCTTCACGGATTGCAGCAAGCAGGATATGCTCGGTTCCGATATAGTCTGAGCGTATGATTCTTGCCTCTACCCCTGCAACTTCCATCAAGGCCGAAAGTCTTGTTGAACGAGGAAGGTCATAAAGCGCTGTATTGGAAATCTTAGTAGGCATGCTCTGTTCTATTGTAGTCTGAAGCATTAGAACATTTATCTTTAATGCCTTCAGCGTGATGTAGCCCAGACCGTCAGCAGATTTCAGGAGAGCCAGAACCATGTGCTCCACGTCAAGCTGACTGCTTCCAAGATTATATGCTTCTTCCGGTGCAAGTACCGAAATAATTCTCTGTACACGAGGTGAAGGACCTCTTACCATTGTTCGACTCCTCTTGCCTTAAAGGGCAAGCTTTATATCCTGAAAAGCTTCCTGCAAAATCAATGCCCTGAGCCTTTCATTTTTTTTCTGCGGCACATCCTTTACATCCTTCTCAAAATGGAAAACACCGTTTTTAAGGACATACTCAAGGTGGCCTTCCTGTATTCTATACAAAAGAGCATGAAGCTCTGTGTCATCTATTCCGGTCAAAAAGCCCATGTCCTTGCCCCACTTTACTCCGCTTATTATGGAGATAGCTTCCCTGAGGGAAATGAACATGCTGGATCTTGCAAGTGCAACCGCCCTGTACATATAGTTTTTTACATTTGAAGGAGAGCTTTTCTTATATTCATCTCGGCTTGTTCTCTCCATATCCTTAATCTTTGCTGCCATGGAGACAACCGCACTCATCTGATCCAGTTCCGTACCAGCCAGACTGTTCACTGTATCGAGTGTGTAGTAAGAGCCAAGTGAAGATCCTTTTCCGCCAGAGCCGTCCACATTGTTGTATCCGCCATTTCCGTATGTTGCAGTAAAGGAAAAGCCCTCCGACATGACCATCGAAGCAAGTGACCTTATGCCGCCCATTGCAGACACAGACGGCAAATGCATGCGTAGTGAAATCTTCATGCCGCTTCCTGCATCCCATGTGTTAGCCGTAAGATAACCGAAGTCATAGCTTGCCGCAAACTGAATCTTTGACTGAAGCCCTGAATCAACCGCCGTTACCATGCGCACAGTCTGATCAACGTCAAGTCCTGTTGCAAATGCCTTTATCTGAACATGATCCCCTGAGTTCACCGTGCATGACAGCTTTCCGTCATTGCGGAGTATGAGGCCTTCTTTTTTGGAGCCATGGACATCAAGTGCACCACGCTCATGAAGTATACGCCAGCCAAGATTATCCAGCTTGTCCATCGTTATGGCCTGAAAATATTCTCCGTCAGGCATCTGGTTGAATGCATCAAAAACAATGGAAATTATCCGCTCGTCATCACCGGGGCGCAGATGCTCCGGGAAAGGAAAATCAGCAAGATTACGTGCCAGCCTTACACGGGTTGCGACAACAACATCATTGTCCTGGCCGTCGTATGTGTACCATGCCTCTGTTCCCTGGCTTTCGGAAGAGCTATCGTTCATCAGCAGTCCTCCTCACCATTATTCTCCCTGGTTCCGTCTGCAACAGCCTCATTTTCAAGGGCCTTGAGGTAATCACGGTACATGGCGGCTTTCTCGTAATCTTCACTGGCAACAGCCGCATCAAGCTTGTTCTGAAGAATCATGCGGTCGTTAAGTACAGAATGCACGCTGGACAGGCGTTGTGGCATAGAGCCTGAATATGTTCCAGATATTCCCTTGCTCTCAAGAAGTTTCCTTATGTCAGCTTTAAAAATTGAATAGCATTCAGGACAACCGGTCATCATGGACTTCTTTATCTGTGAGAGGGAAGTTCCACAAACAGGGCACATCCTTGAATCCTCGGCACGGAGTTTCTGTGCAACAGCGGTGAGCTCAGAAAAAAGATCGCCTATAGAAGCCTCTATGCTCCTTGGATCGTCACTTATTCCACGTTCAAGGGCACACTTCATGCACATGTTAATCTTACGTTTTTGACCGTTGTTAACCTGCTCCAAAAAAATAACAGCTTTATCTTCATGGCAGAAATCGCATACCATAAATCATCCCTCAAAAAAAATATAAAAAAATAACCAGCTATAAGGCAACCCTAAAAACAACCGTATTTAGAGCCACTATATTATACACTAATTTTACATTTTTCGCAAAGTATCCAGCGGTTTTTCCTTTCCGGCCTTAATTGCAGGTACAGCCGATACGATAAGCGACAAAAAGAGGGTTCCCAGGGTTATGACAAGGAGTTCTCCAAACGGTATAATTACTGGTATTTCCTGAAGATAGTATGCAGGATCAAGCAGATGTACGGCAGAAAATCCCCCTTCTGACCCATTGGACAGGACATAAACGAATTTCAGGAAAAGATTGACTATTTTCTCCATGAAGCTGATTATCTGGTTTATGTTGACACCCGCAAGGAGTCCCAGGGGAATGCCCATCAAAACACCGCCTGCACCGGAAACCGTTCCAATCAAGAGGAAACTAGCAGTAATTCCTCCGCTGTCGGCTCCCACGCTCTTTAAGATTGCTATTTCCTTACGACGCTCCAGTACAATCATGACACGGGCAGAACTGATGTTCACGGATGCAACAAGCACAATCAAAAGCATGATCAGGAGAAGAAGCAGTTTTGTAGAGGAAAAATTCTCATATTCGGCAGAATTAAGCTCATTCCACGTATATACCCTGCTCTGGTCGATTGATATATTGTCACCGTAGCCCATTATGTCGTTACGGACAGTCTGCTTGATTTTAACCAAATCATTTGAAAATGGATTCTCTGTTGTAAGAGAGAAAATGGTCTTGCTTGATCTTGGCGAAATGACGGAAAATGCCGTTTCCAGAGGAATGAATACCCACAGAGCATCAAGTTCCTGATATCCGGATGAAACAACCGCGCTCACAGTGAAAACCGCCATCTTGGGAATCATCTGCTCACCGATTTTCTCCACAGTAATCATGCTGATTTTATCGCCGGGATGAATGTCAAGAATCTGGGATATTTTTTCGCCAACAATCATGTTTCTTTCCTGACTCAAATCAATCTGGCCTTCCCTAAGCTGCATCAGAGAAGCAAAGCCTGAGTTTTTTTCAAATATGTCCTTGTCCACGCCTCTGACAGTTGCACCCGTTCTTATACCGTTATAGGATACAAGGGCCATCCCCTGCACCTCCGGATATGAACCGGTTATTCCCTTAAGCTCTGAGAAACGCTCCGATATCTCCATCATTCCCTCATAGGAATCAACATCTGGAGAAAGTGAATTCACGTGAACCTGCAGGTCCTGTGTCGAAAGTCCAATCATGCGTCCGGTAATACCCTGAATCATTCCCTCGCTGATTATCAAAACTGCCACCAGAGGAACAAGGCTTATTCCGATGCACATCATTGCACCAAAAAGACTTCTTCGGCCAAGACTTCTGTCGGAGGATTTACGGTGAGGAAAACACAATCTAAATGCAGATAAAAATGAAGACGAAAGCGTCATAGCTCACCATCCTCTGTTAGTGCCCCGTTTTTAAGGAAAAGCCTCAAGTCTCCCTTTGCCGCAAGATTCATGTCATGTGTTACAAGGATAAGGGTTTTCTTGTACTTGTCCGCCATGGAGAACAAAAGGTCCCCGATAACAGCCGCATTTGCAGGATCAAGGTTTCCTGTGGGCTCATCTGCCAAAATCAATTCCGGGTCGTTGATCAAGCTTCTGGCAACAGCAACCCTCTGTCTCTCTCCACCTGAAAGTGCAGACGGAAGATGATTTGCCCTGTCACTAAGGCCTACATCATCCAGCAATGCCCTTGCCTTTTCCATTGCAATTTTTTTAGACACACCAGCCATGTACGAGGGAAGAAAAATATTCTCAAGTGCAGTGAAGTCCTTTAGCAGATAATGGAACTGAAAGATTAATCCAAGAAATTTCTGCCTGTAATCCGTAAGGCCCTCTTCCCCAAGAGATGAAATTACCTCACCGTCTATTTCCACAGTACCGGATGAAGCCGTGTCCAGTCCACCGATGATGTTCAGCAGAGTTGATTTACCGCTGCCGCTTTTGCCGACGATGACGCATTTAGTTCCGCGGTTTACGTTCATATTAAGGTTTTTGAGAATTGTAAGTGTTTCGCTTGATGTCTTATATGTTTTCTCAAGATTGTCTATCCGGACAATAAGATCATTGTTTTTTGAATCAGTCATCATGAAGAACCTCCGCAACAGTTACCTTTAGAATCTGTCTGCTTGCAAACCATGAAGCAGATAGAGACGCAAATATTCCAAAAAAGAAAATCAATATTATCTCACTGAATACCATCCGTGCAGGAATGCTTGCATATATCCTGAACATCGGGTTTTCCTGCATCATGTATGCATAGCCGGGCGAGACAATCATTGTGATGAAATACTGGACATAAAAGAGAGCCTTTGAGAGGAACAGAAATACGCTCCTCATGTTCACACACAGCAACAGTCCAAGAAGCAAGCCCGGAAGTGCACCGGTAATTCCAGTTATAAAGCCCTTGTAGATAAAGACAGCCTGAACACTACGCTTGGAGCTTCCAAGTGCCGTAAGAACAGCTATCTCTTCCCGCCTCTCGTATACCATCCTTCGCATTCCGTTATAGATGTTTATTGCAACAACCACAAAAATCAAGAATACCAGAAGCATGAGCATGTTTTTTTCCACACGGAGGGCACCAAAAAATGCACGGTTATAAGACCTCCATGTATCAGCCTTGACGTCAGGAAATTTCTCGTTCAACTTTGCAATAAAACTTGAATCCTTGTTGCTGTCCTTTATTTTTATTCCAAGAATCTCTTTAGCACTCTCGCCGAAATTCTTTTTACCCGCATCCAGACTTATAAATGAATATGCGCTGTTGATGTCGGCATAATTGGAGAAGAATATTCCCTTTACGACAAAGGATCTTTGGTTTGAAAACAGACTCACATCACTTGAACCGCTCAATGCAAAAATCGTGACTGTACCGCCAGTCTTTGCACCTATGCTTGCCGCAAGATCATTTCCAAGAACAATGTAGTCATCCTCGCTTAAATCAAAATCACCGGAAATCATTTTAAGTTCCTTCTTGAATCCGGGATCCTTTTCCATGACATCGGGATCTATCGCCCTTACAAGAGATGCCCCCTCCTGTCCAGAAGAACTCAGCATGAGACCCTGCGCCTCATAGAAAGGAACGACTGTGCTTACATTTTTATCCGTTTTGCACCAATCAATAAACCCATCATGATTTTCCACTTCCGAAACACGCACATGATATGACGAGATCTCCATGATAGCGTCAATGAATTCCATCTGGAAACCGTTCATGACGGAGATGACCACAATAAGGGCAAGAACTCCAAAGCATACGCCAAGACTTGACAATATGGAAGTCACAGCAGTCCTTCCGCTACGGTCCACCTTGTTAAACCTTCGTGAAACAAAGTTTATCCACTTGAGGGACGAAAACAGCTTATGTGCTTTATTCATTCAGCATCCCTCCGTACTCAATACCTTCGTGATATATCGTTTCATTTACTTTTACGCCATCCTTAAACTCGCTCTTTATGGAAAAGCCTCCGTCAAAGAAAACAGTCTCCACATACGAGTCATCATTCTCTCCATATTCAGTCAAAAGCCTGAGCTTACCTTCCTCATAATACCAGACGTTGGGTTTTACAGTCTCCCTCAGATACCTGTATTCCCTTTTTTTATTCAGGAAACGTCCCTCATCCTTCAGCAGATCAGAAGTTTCCTCTTTTGTCACCCTGCCTTTGGAATCATATTCATACACTATCTTTTGTTCCAGTACTTCCTTTGCCTTAGCACTGGCCTTTGAATATTTCTCAAACTGAAGCACCTTACCGGTCTTGGAATAGCGGATTATGTTGACAATCTTTTTATCATACAATTCCTTTCTTTCACGGGTTGGAAAAGATGAATCATCCGAACCATAATAATACGTCACTTTACTAAGCATTTCCGAGTCTTTTACGGTAGAAGCATTTTTCCATGTGATTTTTTCCGTAAGTCGATACTGCTCGTCATAAATGTTACGCACGATGATTGAGCTGTTTACATTTACGATGGAATTTGATCCGTCAAGAGGCCGGGATGGAGTAAAGAATTCTTCCCCGTAGTTGAAGAAGGCAAGACGATTCAAGGAATTCTTGTAAACAATCTCTGCATAGTTCTCTTCCTCAAGTCCCATGGCAAGTGCCGAACCTGCACTCTGAGGTCCCAGCTCAGGATTTTCAAGAAGCTCCAGATTCTCAATGGCGATACTTTCTTCCTCAGTGTTAAGGAGCTCATTCTGCCTGAAGTATTTCCATTCATCCAAAACCGCAACAAGCCCCGCTCCATTATCATCTTCTATCATGCTCCTATCCGTTGCATTGGTTTCAAGATAATGATCATGAAGCTGCTGCTGCTGAACAGATATAATGGGAAAAAGCATGTACAAAGACAGAACCATCGCCTCTACAGTCATAAATCCCCGCTAGAGTCCTAAAAATTCATCAAGATATTTTTCCGGATTCAAAGGTGAAATGTCAGGATATTTTTCGCCCGTACAGACAAATGCAACAGGAAGATTCAGTTCTTTTCCGATGGAGATTATGCATCCTCCCTTTGCAGTCGAGTCGTATTTTGTAAGAATGATTGCATCTACACCGACAGCCTCATTAAAGACTTCAGCCTGACGCAATGCATTTTGTCCTGTGGTCGAATCAACTACAAGAAGCTTTTTATAACATCCCTCACTTGCCTTTGACTTTGCAACCCTGTCGATTTTCTTAAGCTCGTTTACAAGGTTTTCCTTATTGTGAAGACGACCGGCAGTATCCGCAAGAACAAGACCTCCCCCTGAGGCCTCACATGCAGAACAGGCGTCAAAGACAACAGCAGAAGGATCACTTCCCATCTGATGCTTTACGACACGTATCCCAAGACGCTCACCATGCATGGAAAGCTGATCAACCGCCGCCGCCCTGAATGTATCTGACGCAGACATGATTACATTGACATTCCGATCTGAATATATTTTTCCGATTTTTGCAACCGACGTGGTTTTTCCTACACCGTTTACGCCAAGAACCATGAACACATTCACTTTTCCTTCTTCAACAGGAAGCTCTACAGAATTGACATAGGGACGAAGCATTTCCTTTAATGCGGCCGCTATCTTCTCCTGTCCTGATATTTTTTCCTGCTTGCATTTTTCCTGAAGATCATCCACCATCTCCATGGCAGTTTTTGCTCCGATATCACCTTCAATAAGCGCATCCATCAGGTCATCAAAAAAATCCTGATCCTGAACATTATGTTTTCCAAAAAGGGATTTTAGTTTTTCTGCAAAAGATGTTTTCGCCATCGCCTTACTCCTTTTTTACCGCATCTTCTGAACTGTCAGCTGCGTCTTTATCTGTTTTATCGTCTTCACCAACCGTTGCCGTGTCATTTTCATTTATTTCATTCGCTTCGTTTTTTATCTGTATTACCCTTGCGTTGATTGCCTCAAGTTCACCGGGCTTTGCCTCCCTTGCACCTGTAGGAAGAACTTTGTTTGCCGTACACAGATAGCGCACAAGCTCATACAAGAAAAATCCTGCCGCAACCGCTGTAATACCGACAGAAGTCCATCTTAGTGTATCCCATTTCTTTACTTCCTCCTAGGGAACGGTAGCAGACATGTATGCATTTGCGGCACTGTTATAATGCCCGATTGAATAGAAAGTAAACGGAAGGGATAAGATCAGGGCTGTGTAACCTCGATAGGACCAGATCCTCCGCTTCTCGATTTCTGCATTTATGTCCATCGAAACTACAGGAACCACAATATTGTTATCCGCAGTCTGAAGTGACGGTGGAATTATGAAGAATGCATTGGTATCCTGAACCGAAAGCTGACCAATTATGTTTCGTCCGTTTATTGTAACCTGAGCTCCATCCAGTGCATTTCCAGCCGGCTCCGAATTGAAGAACAGCTGGCCGTCAACGGGATTCTCCAGGGCAACAGAAAACACTCCGTCCTTCTTTTCTTTTAACGGAACATGAATCACAAAATGAGGACTGTCCTGAAAAAGATATGTAACAGTCTGGGTAATATAGCCCGGACACTGAATCTCTATCGTGTGTGTTGAGGCAGGAACAATTATCGGGGAATCAATCTTAACAGGAAGACCATCCACAGTTATCCTTGCCGTTGATGTAAGCTCTGCGGGTTCAATTTCAAAATGCAGTGCAGTACCACTTGTATTAACGACTACAGGCAAAATCTTCTGTGCAATTGCACGTGCGATGCGTGCTATGTCGTCCATGGAGCCGACTTCCATAATCGAGGAAATCACCTTTGCACCGGGATAAAGCGTTATCTCAGTGCTGACTGACAGATATCGCCCGTAGATTGTTATGGTCCCGGAAGCCATGGCATTTATTTTTGAATCGATTACGGCTTTTTCATAGCGTCGTGAATTCAGGCCTTCCTTTAAGACTTCATCAGACGGCACATACAGGGCAGAAGCATCTCCCTTGTATAAAGCAAGTTTTTCCGCACCCGGCAGAACCTCAGCTTCTTTTGCATTTTCCTCAACCTGGATCAATGCATTCGGCATGTATTTTTCTGATTCATCCAAGTTATCCTGAATCTTTTTCTGTATTTCCTCTATTTTTTTTTCTTCTTCTGCAATGCGTTTCTGTATCTTGCGGGCATTTGTTTCCTGAACAATCACTGAATCACGCTTTTTTACCGCGGCGGATAATTCCAGGAACAGCGACTGTCTTTCCTGCAACAGGCTTTCATATTTTCGTGCATTCATCTCATCAACAGGAGGAACACGACGAGCCTCTGTATTCAACTGCTCAAGAATAAGGGCCGGAATCATTTTGCAAAGGCTTTTCTCCGCATCAGAATGACTGCCCTTCTGCGTAAAGGTAAATTCCCTTGCGGCAAGCACCCAGTCACCGGCATGCACCATCATCACCATGTTAAGACAAATCAAAAGAGACAACAAAGTTTTTTTAGTACATGGCCGGGAAAAGAGAGCTTTCATTTTTATCAGTCTGCATCTCCAAGATCATCATCGTCATCGCCAACCGGAACGCCCTTCCACTTGACGGAAAGCCATGAGTCAAGGAAACCGTCTATATCACCGTCCATTACACCCTGGATATTACCGACAGAATATTTCGTGCGGTGGTCCTTTACCATTGTGTACGGCTGGAAAACATAGGAACGGATCTGGCTTCCAAAAGATATGTCCTTTTTCTCGCCTGCGAATTTCTCGTTCTCCTTTTCCTTCTGTTCCTTGTAATATTCATACAGCCTTGAACGGAGGATGCTCATTGCGGTTGCCCTGTTCATCAGCTGGCTTCTCTCGCTTTCACACTGAACGACTATGCCCGTTGGAAGGTGGGTGAAGCGAACGGCAGATTCTGTCTTGTTTACGTGCTGGCCTCCCTTACCACCCGCGCGGAATGTGTCTACACGAAGATCCTTGGGGTCAATGTTCACCTCTATGCTGTCGTCAAGAACCGGGAAGACGTATACCGATGCAAATGAAGTGTGTCGCCTTGCATTGGCATCAAATGGGCTGATTCGTACAAGACGGTGAACTCCCGCCTCTCCCTTAGTGTATCCGTAAACATAGGGACCTGAAATCCTCATGTTGATTGACTTGAGGCCGCCTTCAACTTCTTCCTGGGAAAGAACCTCCATCTTGTATCCGTGACGCTCTGCCCACCTCTGATACATACGGCTAAGCATGAACGTCCAGTCGCATGCCTCGGTACCGCCCGCCCCCGCATGAACGGAAAGGAAGCAGTCGTTTTTGTCTACCTCGTCGGAAAGAAGGTTCAGTATGCTCTGATGCTCGTATTCCTTTTGCGCTACATCAAGCTGTTCCTTAAGCTCCTTTTCCACACTCTGATCATTTTCCTCAACGCCAAGATCATAAAGGGTCTCCATGTCGGACACCTTTTGAATCAATTCTTCCCACGGTTCAACACGACCTTTAAGCATCTTGATGTCGTTCATCACCTTTGTGGCCTTGTCATTGTCATCCCAGAATCCCGGGGCTGTAGTCAAAGCCTCTTTTTCCGCTATTTTTTTCTTGATGTCGTCCGGGTCAAAGACGCCCCCATACGTCCATTATGTTTTCCTTAAGTTCGGAAATGGGTTCGCGTAAATCTTCCAGCATTTTTTATTCTCCTATAAAATTATCGTCCAGCCACTTTTGCCGTACCTTTTTGTGGGGTTTGAGCCGCACTAAGCTGACATCTCCTCCACTTTTTCTCCTTGAGCTCCGTAATGACAAACATGCCCTTGAGCGGGAACTGATAAATACGGACAACGTCATAATAATCCGTGACGCGGTCTATATCCTTCTTGATCTCAGAAAGGTCAGCCTCCGAAATTTTGGGATTTTCCCAACATGAACGCTGTACTTTTTTGAATCCTGAATTAGTGAGCAATTCCACTAATGACTTGGCGCTGTCAATGCTGCCCGGGTCTATAATAATTGAAACAAACATATATATAGAATAATTAAAAGATTGCATCTTGTCAAACCTTTAATTTTGTTCGATGATATAAAATATGAAGAAAACACAACTTTTTAAGCGCATTTTTCTCATCCTCGCACTTTCCCTCTCTTTTTGTGCATTTTCACAAAGTTCCAGGCCTGTCGTAAGCGACATTGAGGCATCCACGCTTTCCACAAACAAGATTGAGTTGCGCTGGACCCTTCCACAAAATCCTTCCGGCAAAACGATTACAGGGATTTCAATATACCGGGACATAAAACCCATAAAATCAATAGACAACATGATTCCACTTGCCGTAACCCACCCAAGATCAGAGACATGGCAGGATACAGTCACAGATTTGAAGGATTACTATTATGCCGTAGTCTGTGTCGTACTTGAAAGTGAAAGCGGCGGTTATGAAAACAACTTGTATTATGACGAGCAATATGACAGAAAACCCTCGGAAGTCATTGGAAAAGCGTACACCCTGATTTTACCTGGAGTAAATGCAACGGTTTCAGGAATAAGGGCAAAAGGACGTTCATCAGCCGATACAATCATAGAGCAGCAGAAAAGCGAAAAGATATACCGTGACAATGAATTGAGGGAAAGGCCCCTGCCGTACATGGACATACTGGACGGAGAAAGCTATCCTGAGCCGACTATCGATAAGACCGCAAGAAACAATGCCCTGTCCCTTGTCTCTCTAAATGACAAAAAGAATGCCACGGTAATGGAGAACTACATTTTCGAGGAGGATGGAGTAAAGGCAGAAAGCGGAGAAGATGCGGCACTGTTTGACATACTCAAGACTTCATTCATAAACAGACGCTATACCCAGGTAGAAAAGGAACTGTATGATTTTGTACTTTATTTAAGAGACGGTGATACAAAAGACAGGGCAAGCTTCTATTTGGGTGAATGCTACTATTACAATGGAAAACTCAGTGATGCGGTAAGGATTTTCATAAGCCTGCAGGACAAATACCCCGCCCTAAGCAGAAAGTGGACGGATGCATGCCTTGATTTATACGAGATGAATTAGATTACCAGGCCGAAACCCGCTTGAATACTGGACAGAATATTTGACTTATTATATAATATTCTGCATGGGTGGAAAAATTGAAAAAAAGACCGTAAAAGGTTCTAAGACTAAGACTGCCGCAAAGACGGTGGCTAAAAAAACTGTTGCAAAATCAGCTCCTGCAAAAACTCAAGCAAAAAAGACTCCTGCCGCACCAAAAAAGGCTGCAAAAGTTTACGACGAGTCACAGATCAAGCATCTTGACGCACTTGAGCATATCAGGCTTCGTTCCGGAATGTACATCGGTCGTCTGGGAGACGGTTCCAACCAAAATGACGGTATTTACGTTCTCTTAAAGGAAGTCGTGGACAATGCTGTGGACGAATTCATCATGGGCTACGGCAAGCGCATAGACGTTGAGGTCAAGGACAACCGTGTAAAGGTCCGTGATTATGGCCGCGGTATTCCTTTGGGCAAGGTAGTTGAATGTGTCAGCGAAATCAACACAGGTGCAAAGTACAACGACGATGTATTCCAGTTTTCAGTTGGAATGAACGGTGTCGGTACCAAGGCTGTAAATGCCCTTTCATCATATTTCCGTGTTGTCTCAGTACGCAAGGGTGAATGCACTGAGGCCATCTTCGAGCAGGGAAAGCTTAAGTCACAGAAGACAGGCAAGCTTAAAGTAAAGCAGCCGGACGGAACATATTTTGAATTTGAGCCGGATGCAACTGTCTTTGGCAAATATAAATTCAACATGGAATTTGTAGAGAAGCGGATGTGGAATTATGCCTACCTTAACACAGGCCTTACACTCCGACTTAACGGCCAGGACTACAAGAGCGAGAACGGTCTTTTTGACCTTCTTAACAAGGAAATCGAGGACACAAGCCTCTACCCTATCGGAAGCTATCAGGGCGAGCACCTTAAGTTCGCTTTCACACATACAAACGCATACGGCGAGACATATTTCTCTTTTGTAAACGGTCAGTACACCGCAGACGGAGGAACTCACCTCAACGCATTCAAGGAAGGCCTTGTCAAAAGCCTGAACGAATTCTACGGAACAAGCTACAAGGCAGAGGATGTACGCGAGGGACTAACCGCCGCACTTTTGGTAAAGATAAAGGATCCTGTTTTTGAAAGCCAGACAAAGAACAAGCTCGGCAACACGGACATCAGGGCATGGATTGTTGGAGAGGTTCAGTCAGGACTCAGCGATTGGCTCCACAGAAACTCTGAGGCCGCAAAAAAGATTCAGGAAAAAATCGAGACAAACCAAAAGCTTCGTACAGAACTAAGTGCCGTAAAGTCAAAGGCAAAGGAAGCCGCAAAGAAAATCAGCATTCAGATTCCAAAGCTCAAGGACTG
>JAGCYQ010000018.1 GCA_017960765.1 Treponema sp. | reverse complement strand
GAAGAGAAACCGTTGTCGATGCAGTCCTTGGCAACCTCAAAGTTTGGACCGTGATCCAGGTGGAGTACGATCGGAATGTCGCATCCAAGCTCGTGTGCATACTCAACAGCACCGCGGGCCATGTTGCGGAGGATGAACTTGTCCGCATAGTTGCGTGCACCCTTTGAAACCTGAAGGATTACAGGTGATTTTGTTTCGACGCAAGCCTGAATGATAGCCTGCATCTGCTCCATGTTGTTGAAGTTGTAGGCAGGAATGGCATATCCGCCCTTCATCGCCATCTCAAACATGTGTTTTGAATTTACGAGACCAATCTCTTTGTAACTGAACATAATAACTCCTAAATCTATTGTAAGATAGATAACGCCTATAGCATACACTGTTTGGAAGGAAAATTCAAGTTGCTATCATGCAACCGCAAAAAGAAAAAGGCACCCAAACGGATGCCCTTGAGGATGCTCGATACTAGATTCGAACTAGTGACTTCTACCGTGTGAAGGTAGCACTCTACCACTGAGTTAATCGAGCAACATGAAATAATGATATTCAAATTGACTTGTTTTGTCAATCATCGGACACAGGGGAATGATATGTTTCAATTTACACGCCGTGAAATAATAATTTACAAATACAATAAACTGGGGTAAAATAAAGGTATGAAGAAGATTACTATTACTTTCCCGGACGGGTCAAATGTTCAGGTTGAGAATGAGATCCGTCCAATTACCTTGATGGATCATTTTGGCAAATCAGATAGAAAAATATTGGCCGTAAAGGTCAACAACGAGATTTGCTCTTTGGATGGAATTATCGACATCAACGCCTATGTTGAGCCTGTGTATGCTGACACAAAAGAAGGAGCCGCCATTTACAGACGGTCGCTCTGTTTTTTACTTGCAGCCGCCGCTCATTCAGTTTATCCTGATGCTCATCTTCTGGTGGGACATTCCCTGGGATACGGGTATTATTACACTCTGGAGACAGGATCCCCGCTTGAGGCATCCCAGATTCAGGCCCTAAAGGACAAGATGCTCTCTCTTGCAAAGGAAAACCTTGTTATTGAGTTTGACACAATCTCGTATCAGGATGCCTGTGCCTTGTTTGAGCGTCTGGGCCTTGTAGAGACCAGAAAACAGCTTAATTACAGGACACCCGCAAGGATCAAGGTCAATACCCTTGGTGATTTCACGGATTTGTATTTCGGTCCTCTTGTTGGATCCACAGATGTCCTTCAGGTATTCGATCTTTTGCCGTACAGGGAAGGTTTCCTCCTTCGTTTCCCGAAGCATGACGATCCGGAGCATCTTCCTGAATTTGAGGATCAGCCCAAGCTATTTGAGATATACAGCCGCTACAAGAAATGGGGAAAAAGACTCGGTGTTACGTCCGCTGCCAGCTTGAACCAGTTGATTCACGACAGGAAGGTAGACGACTTCATCAACATCACTGAGACCCTTCAGGTAAAGTGCATCGCCGATATCGCAGATAAGATTCACCAGAAGGAATCCACCCGTGTAGTTCTGATTGCAGGCCCTTCTTCCTCAGGTAAGACAACCACAAGCAAAAAACTTTCAATGCAGCTTCAGGCCATCGGATATCAGCCTAAGCTTATAAGCCTTGATTCATATTACCGTGGACGTGAGAATACACCGCGTGATGAGAACGGCGACTATGACTATGAATGCCTTGAGGCACTTGATGTCCCGCAGATCAACGAGGACCTTCTTGCCCTGTTTGACGGAAAGGAAATCAAGCTCCCCAGCTACGACTTCCACGAGGGCAAGCGCTATTACAAGGGTGACACGATGAAGCTTGGTCCAAATGACATTCTGGTCATGGAGGGTATCCATGGTCTTAATGACAAGCTTACACCTCAGGTCCCGGCGGAATTGAAGTTCAAGATCTATCTTTCTGCCCTGACACAGCTTAACCTCGACGACCACAACAGGATTGCAACAAGCGACAACCGTCTGATCCGTCGTATTGTCCGTGATGCCCAATTCCGCGGAAAGAGTGCGGCCGGTACGATTGCAATGTGGGATTCAGTTCAAAAGGGAGAAAAGCTCCACATCTTCCCGTTCCAGAACAATGCCGATGCAATGCTCAACACAGCCCTTGACTATGAACTTTCCGTACTCAAGGTATATGCCGCACCGCTTCTAAAATGCGTCACACCGCTGGAAAAAGAATATGCCGAGGCATCCAGGCTTCTGACATTCCTGGAGAATTTCAGCACTATTCCTGCAACAGCTGTTCCTGAGCATTCGATTATACGTGAGTTCATCGGTGGCTCTGCGTTCAAGTACTAGAAAGGGGCAACGCTCTTAAAACTCATGGGAAGACCGCTTATGGGGTGGACAAACGAAAGGCTTGAGGCATGAAGCATCAGGCGTTCATCCCCGATCGGTTTTCCGTAGAGTGAGTCTCCGATTATAGGCGTGCCGAATCCGTGTGAGTCAGCGCTTGCAAGTCTGAGCTGGTGGGTTCGGCCTGTGTGCGGAATGAATCTTACACGCGTGACATTCTTCTGTTTTCCGTCCGGGGCAGTGTATGGCTCCACGTTGATGATCTGCCATTCTGTTACCGCTTTTTTTCCGTTTATGCTGTCCCATATCTGATGGGGCCTGTTCTCAACGTCAAGCCTGAAATACAGTTCCATGCATCCTTTTTCCTTGATTCCTTTTTTCGGCAGGATTCCGTCCAAAAGGGCAGTGTATTCTTTTTTTACGATTCCGTTCTCAAACTGACGGCTCAGGTTTCTATGGGCTTCCTCGGTAAAGGCATATACCATGAGTCCCGATGTCTCCATGTCCAGGCGGTGAACTGAAGGCTGCTCAATACATTCAGGGAAAAGTCTCCTTAAACGCGTGCTTACACAGTCCTGCTTTTCTTCTCCACGTCCCGGTATGGAAAGAAGTCCCGACGGTTTGTTGATTACGCAGATGTCCTTGTCCCGCCATATAATCTCAAGTCCCAGCATGAATGGAAGTATTATTCCGCAACGTTCATCGCATGGCGGGTATTCATGGGCATTTTGCTTGTGTGGAGTGTCTTTTCCATAGTAGACCTCAGACATGCTCAATACCTGCATGTTGTGGGAAAATGCATGATTCAGCAGCTTAGGTGCACAGCATTCCCCGGTGCCTGTCGGTACGAGCTCGATGTTTTTTCTTCTGCAAATTTCATTCAATGTGATGGTGCTTCCGTCTATGCATCTGAATGAGTAAAGTGAGAAGACTTTTTTTAGCGACTCTGTGGTTAATTCCGTGCGTGCTTTTTTCAGCTCATCAAGCCTTGATTCCTGCTCCTCTGTTCTATTTGTAAGCTCAAGAAGTGAATTGATCTCATCTGTGTACTCATGGATTTCCCTGTCGTTGGGTAAAAGTGCCTCGTCGATTCTTTGTGGCGGAACTATCGGCTCAACATAAACTGTCCTCTTGTCCTGTGATTCGGGTATAATTGTCTTGCTTAATCCCGAGACCGTCCTGAGCTCAATTTCGTTCCCGTCGGAATCCCTGCACAACATGGCACCAAGCATTATTCCCTGGTCCTTACGCTCTGTGCTTGTCCTGTTTGAGGCTGTGAGTTTTATTTTTCCAGAGTCCAGTTCTTCAAGCATCTTACGGCATATTTTTCTGGCCCTTTCTGTCGGAAACGGTGGAAACATGATTTTTTAGTATGAACAATTGCCATATAAAAGTCAAGGAAAGTGACAATATTGAAGAAAAGCAAGAGATTTGAAACCTTTTAGTAAGAAAATTGTCTATATTTTTAGAATATTTGAGCAACTACGAGGTTTTATATGATTTACCGAAAAAAGGTGTTTGCAGCAGCAGTTTTGCTTTTCGTTTGTTTGTCTGCTTGTTTTTCCGAGATTGCACTTTTGCCGGAAACCAAGGTCCTTCTTGATGAGCTTATGGATTTAAAGATTGAGCTGTATTCCTATAAGTCTCCATCAGATTCCCTCAGAGTCCTTGAGACATGGGAAAAGAAAATACAAAGTAAGTATGATTCCCTGAACGAAGTTGATCAGATGGTTTTGACCAATATGATTGACTGTGAGAAATACAATTATAAGATTCAGATCTCAGGAACAAAAAAGGAACTGAATGCACTCCTTTCCGCCCAGGCAAAAAAATGCAAGAATTTTTACGATGCCCACAAGGACGAGAAAATGGATGCATGGATTCCTCTCTCATGTGGAAGCGCAATCGCCGTATATATGGCTCTTGAACCGTTGAAGACTGCCTTTACCTATGGTTATCCTACTCGTGACATGTTCCAGAAGGCCTGTGACATTGATCCGAATTTTTCACATGCACTGCGCAACCTTGCACAGTGGTACTACTATTGCCCTGGAATACTTGGTGGAAGCAAGAAAAAAGCAAAGGAATTATTTAACAAAGCCTACAATACAAGCAGATGCAAGGATGACAGGTTTGAGAATTCAATTCTGCTTTCTCAGCTTGCATACGATGACAAGGATACAGCAAATCGCGATAAGTACATGAAGGAAGCACGTTCATATTCTGCAAACAGTTCCTATTTGGATTTTGTGGACAGGATAAACGGAGCAGGGGAATCTGTATTCAAGTATCACGGCCACAAGGCAGACGAATAATCCTTATAAAATGCCTTTACCACAATCAGGCTTTGTGCTAAACTCTGTGCATGAACAACGAGCCTGAATACACCGCGGCTATAGTGGGCTGCGGAAGAATTGGATATAGCCTTGCCCTAGACAAGAAAAGAGAACAGCCTGCAAGCCACACGTCGGCACTTAACCTTAACCCAAGGATTAAACTTGTTGCCGGATGCGACACAAATGCAGATGCACTTGATGTATGGAAAAAGGCAAATCCTCAGGCAGAAACCTTTGCTTCATCAGAACAGCTTTATCAGAATAAGGTTCCCGACATTGTTGTAATTGCAGTTGATGAAAAAAATCACCTGGAGGAATCTCTTCTTGCGATGGAGGCACATCCCCGTCTCATAATACTTGAAAAACCTGTTGCCACAAACATGAAGTCTGCAATGAAAATACTTGATGCGGGCAGGGATAAAAACATTCCTGTTCTTGTAAACCATGAGAGGCGCTTTTCCAATGATTACATTCTTGCAAAACAGTGCATGGAAAAAATAGGCAATCTTCAGAGCATAAGGGCTTCTCTTATGTCCGGCATGGCAGTCTACAATCCAAGGGAAGAAGAAAGCGGGGCATACAGTCTTTTACATGACGGAACACATTTGGCAGATGCGGTTCTATTCTTTTTGGAGAATGATTCTTTGTCAGGCCTAGTTCAGTCTGGTGAACGTGAAAAGGGGCTTTTGTGGAAGGCTCTTCACCTGAAGTCAGGAAAGTGGCATAACTCTTTGCTCCATAACCCGACAGTAAGCGGTGTTATGCGTGATGAAAACAGATGCGTAAGGCAGATGAGCGCGCATTATTCAACTGACGCATGTCCCGATGTAAGTCTTTTTGTAAGCGGTCGATCAAAATATTTTGGCTTTGAAATTGAAATTACAGGAACGCTTGGCCGGATCACCGTGGGTAACGGAATCTTTAATGTGGAGACAAGGGAAGAAAGTTCCCTTTACACAGGCTTTTACAGCTTGAAGAAAAACGATGATATCAAGGCTCCAAAGAAAACCGGATATTTTTCAAACATGGTTCAGAATGCAGTAGATTTTCTGGACGGGAAGGAAAAACTTCGTTCAAGCTTACAGAGCGGAATAAATGCCCTTGCCGTAATGGAAGAGATAAAGGACTGTCTTTCCAAGGCATGAATCATTTTCCGTAGGTGGCTTCTATGTCGCGGATCTTGTCCCGTAATGCGGCCGCCATCTCGTAATCCAGACGGTCTGCGGCTTCCATCATCTCCTGCTTTAATGCGGCAATCAGTTTCTTTCGTTGTGCAGGAACAAGCAGGTTTGACTTTTGCACGATTGCTTCCATCTCCACATCTGCGTTTTCTTTTGCCTCTTCCTTTTCGTGCTCAAGAATGTCCTCAACTGCCTTTTGGATTGTCTTTGGCGTGATTCCGTGTTCCTTGTTGTATGCCTCTTGAATTGAACGACGGCGCTTTGTCTCCTCGATTGCTTCCTTCATCGCATCGCTCATTCTGTCGGCGTACATCACAACCTTTCCCTCTGCGTTTCGTGCGGCCCTTCCTATGATCTGGATAAGGCTAGTGGTACTACGTAAGAATCCGATTTTATCCGCATCAAGAAGTGCAATAAAGCTTACTTCCGGGAGGTCTATTCCTTCTCGCAGGAGGTTGATTCCAATCAGGACATCGATTTCTCCACCGCGGAGTTTTTTCAATATCTCGACACGTTCAAATGTATCTATCTCAGAGTGAATGTACTGCACTTTAAGCGAAAGGCCTGCAAGATAGTCGGTCAGATCCTCTGCCATCTTTTTTGTAAGGGTAAGGATAAGGCTCCTTTCTTTTTTTGCAATACGCTCCTGAACTTCCTTGTATATGTCCTGCATCTGTCCTTCTGTGGGACGAACCTCGACAATAGGATCCAGAAGTCCTGTAGGGCGGATTATCTGCTCGACAACCTGTGTGCTCTGCTCGATTTCCTGAGGTCTTGGAGTTGCAGTGACATAAATCACCTGGTTCATCTTTTTACTGAACTCATCGTATTTAAGCGGACGGTTATCAAGTGCGGAGGGAAGTCGGAATCCAAAGTCAACAAGGTTCTGCTTTCTGCTCCTGTCTCCCTCATACATCGCTCCAATCTGCGGAACGGTGACATGTGCCTCATCAATCATGCAAAGGAAATCATCCGGGAAATAATGAAGCAGGGTAGCGGGCGGTTCTCCTTTTTTTCTTCCTGCTATCGGTGCGGAATAGTTTTCGATTCCAGAGCAATAGCCCATCTCCTTCATCATCTCTATGTCGTATGTAACGCGTGTCTTAAGACGCTCAGCCTCAAAAAGTTTTTTCTGCGAGTTAAGCTCCTCAAGCCGTGTTTCAAGTTCTGCCTGAATGCGTTCGGTTGCGATGGTCAGTGCATCATGTGGAACGACAAACTGTTTTGCCGGATATATTACCGTTTCATCAAGATCTTCCTTTACTTCACCTGAGATTACATTGTAGCGCCTTATCCTTACAATCTCGTCAAAGTCAAGCTCAATCCTGTATGCTTCCTCAAATTCAAGATAGGGAGGAAACACTTCGATTACATCACCACGTATGCGGAAATTTCCTCGGTCCAGAACGGCATCATTCCTCTGATACTGGATTTCGGAGAGTGAGAGTGCAAACTTGTGTGTGTCAAGCATCTGGCCTTTCTCAAGATGAATCCTCATGTCCTTGTACAGCTCAGGCATTCCAAGTCCGTAGATGCAGCTTACTGTTGCAACGACGATGACATCACGCCTTTCCATAAGACTGTAGGTTGCCGCCATTTTAAGACGGTCGATTTCCCTGTTGATTGAGGCGTCCTTTTCGATGTAAAGGTCTCGTGCGGGAACATAGGCTTCCGGCTGATAGTAATCGTAATAGCTTACAAAATATTCAACTGCATTGTCAGGAAAAAAAGTCTTGAACTCACGGTATAACTGCGCTGATAGTGTCTTGTTGTGGCTTATGATCAAAGTGGGACGCTGTACTGCCTCGATTATTTTTGCCATGGTATAGGTTTTACCGCTGCCCGTAACGCCTTTGAGTGTCTGGTATTTGTCGCCGTTTAGGAAACCTTTTGCAAGCTTTTCTATTGCCTGGGGCTGATCTCCGCTTGGCTCGTAATCTGATACAACATGAAACTTGCGCATCTTTTTATTCTTCTCCGGATTTTGTTTCCTTGCTTTCCACATCCGCGTAGAACGGTACATGGCTTTGATAGCTGCCCAGCCATCTTATTATCGGGTCTCTCCAGTCTTCCTCTATTGCACCCTCAAGCAGGAACCTCTCATAAGTGAACAGGATATGTGCCTGAATTTTTTTACGGTCCGTTTCGCTGATGTCGGTTTTGTTCTTGAACAGTGCGGAGATAAATTCAATTGCAGTCTCAGGGGTAAATAGCTCCGGGACAATTCTGGTAATCATGTAAAGCGCCGCAGGAATACAGTTGACGCTGTGCTGCTTTATGTAAAGGACTGTCTCTCCAATGTCAACGGCACGCTCGAACAGCTCCTTGTTCCACATCTCGGTTTCTTCCGGTGTAAATTCCTCCCTCTTAAAAAGCATCCTGTAAAAGCTGAAGCAAAGACAGACTATTGCAATATGAAGGGAAGGAACGCACATGTAATGAGGATCACCCGCATAAAGAGCCTTGACTTTTTTTGTCTCGGGCTTTGGCCTGTATGTCGTTGTCATGGAATAAGAGTACATGCTGTATGCCTCGGAATATGTAAGGCATAGGTATTTGAACCATTCGTAAGAAAGCTTTGCCCCCTGGAATGTGTTGAACCTGTGCATCATCATGGAGAGAGGCCTGACCCACACGTTGATAAAATCCATATAGCATGAGATCAGGTCTTCCCTGTAAGGAACTTTCTCGTCCAGCTGATGGTCAACGTGTTTTACCGGAGTATGCCTCAGATGAATCTTCTTGAAATACTGCGGCATGAAGAATTTCCATACGACATAGTGAAGGAATTTGAACAGCGTAAATGAGGATGGGAACCTGAACGGAATTGTCATGTAGCTGAACATTACATTGTATTCTGTCATGTGCTTTCCGCCCCATTTTTTTATACGTTTCTCTGAGGGCTTTTTGGCTTTTCCGAACCTGAAGGGATACTTCATTTTTTCTGTGGGTGCAAAAGTATTGTATGTCTCATAAGGTTTCTTCATGTATCTGTCCTGTTAGATTCCCTGTCTTGACTTTTCAAGTTCATCAAGGCGGCGTAATTTTGCTTCATCAAGTTTTATGAATATATTTTTTTCCTGAGTGGGAAGTACCAGGCCTTTTGGTCCGTTCTTTGCCCTGCGGAGGTATTTTACCTGCGTGTAGTATAAGTCAGCCTGTCCGTTTTTTCTGGCTTTGGAATGGTAGACTGCAAGGTTTCCGGCATAGAGCAGGATTTCCAGCGGAACTGTTTTGTCCTTGCGTGCCTTTATGAAGACGTAACCTCCTGCAAAATCCCTTGTGTGCAGCCACATGTCCTGGCTTTTTACAAAGTGCCTCAAAAGATCATCATTCTCTGAAGCAGTACGGCCTACAATTATAGTCCAGCCGTCAACCTCATAGTGCAGGCCCGGATGCGGCTTTTCATTCTTTTGCTTCGGGGTAGTGTCATGCCTTAGCATCTGCTCAATCTTGATGACGTTCTGCTCTTTTGATATGGCGGAGTATTCCTGCTCAAGTGCCTGAAGGTTTCTTTGTGACAGCTGAATGTCGTGCTCAAGGCTTTCCATTCCGGACACTGCCTTCTTGTACTGCTCGTAATAGACGGAGGCATTTTCCTGCGCGGATTTTTTCTCGTCCATGCGTATGTGGACTGTCTCTCCGCTCTCGTAATCAGTGCATGTCAGGTCTGGACCGCCATTGTATTCGGAGGCATAGGAAAGAATCAAGTCGCCTGTGTGCTTAAGCTTGTCCGCATGCTCAAAACTCTTTTTTTTGTCAAGGAGCTTCTGCAATGCGCTTTCCATCTTTGAATGCTTTACGTTGTACCACTTCTCGGCCTGTGCCAAAAGTGCTTCCCTGGAAAGTGAGGTTGCATTCTCTGAGTAGAACCTGTCGATTTTTTCGTTGAATGAAAGTGCCTCAAATTCCTCTCCACGGTCAGAAAAATCACGGATCGGGAAACGCTCAAGGCTTTGGTTTATCTCGTCCTGTGTGGGCACCTTTGCTTCCGGATTGAATGTACTTCCTGTCATCTCGTTTTTCTTGGGACGGCGGTACATACAGTCAAGGATTACATTGTTCTCGTCGGTGACAATTACGTTTGCCGCACCAGACCATAGCCTTATGTAAATGTAATATTTCTGCTGCCAGGTTGAGACATCCATCTTGATTATCCTGTCCAGGCCCATCTGTTCACAGGAGTTTATCCTCATGCCCTGTACGTTGGATTTTAGGAATTCAAAGAAACGCAACGGCTTTTTGTTCTTGGGGACCGACATTTTTGTTGAATGAATACGGCATACCTGGGAGCCTGTGCATATCAGTATGGTTGCAAGCGCCCCGTTTTTTATGACACGGAATGCAAGCATATCGTAGGATGGCTGTACGACTTTCTGTATAAATGAGCCTTCTAGCTCCAGTTCCTTGAGGATAAGATTTATCTCGTTGCAGTTAAGTGACATTCGGCTACCGTTCTGTTGATTTATTTGTGCATGAAATTCTGTATCTCGGCAAGCTTCTGTTCAACCGCATAGGTGGTCTGGCTCTGGTTTTCCAGGCGTTGTGCAAGCATTTTACTGAGGAAGATGCCGTAATGCGGATTTTTTCGGATGAGCGAAAGGAATGCCGTCTTTGGTACCTTGATGAGCTTGCAGCTTGAACCTATGGCCACAACCGTAGCAGTACGCCTGTCGTTCAGAAGGAATGCCATTTCTCCGATGAACATGTCGTTAGGCGTGAGCATTGTCGTGAATTTCTTGTTGACGTAAACGGCAAACTGGCCTGATACGATGAAGAAAAGGTCGTTGGACATCTCATCCTGATGGCATACCACCTGCTTGTCCTTGTATGTAATCGCGTCAAAAGGCTTCATGATGCCCGGAACAGAGTTTGTTGAGTTTACCTTGTTTGCAATGGAGAATGTAACCTGGTTTCCCTTGTTGTTGTAACCGAGCTTTTTTACGAACTGTCGGCTCAATGCGATTCCACGGCCGTGGGTGCCGGTGTTTTCCTCTTCCTTTTCTTCCAGCATCTTCTTCCAGTCGAATCCGTCTCCGTCATCTTCAATTCGGAAGGCAGAAACCTTTTTGCGTATGGCGTAGGAGATGTGGATTTTCCTGTCCTTGTAGCGCGGGTCTTCGGATCTTTCCTTTAAAAGCTGCAGCATGTCTCCGCCCTTCATCAGGTATTCGGATTTTTCCTTGTAGGATATGTTCAGGTTTCCGTGCTCAACTGCATTGGTCAAAAGCTCCATCAAAATCATCTGCAGGCTGTCCTTGTCTTCCTCCGAGATGCGGTTGGTGGTGTAGAGGTAGCTTACCAGGAAGCTGGTGTAAAAGCGGATGTCCATGGGGTCGTTGTTGCACACAAACTGACCTTCCTCCTGACCTCCGATAATGTCCTGCATGCCGCGTGTGAACAGGAATTTCTGGTTCTGGTACAAAATACGGAGAAGACGGCCGAAATGCTGCTCAAAATCGCTCAAAGTCAGGACGGAGATGATATTGTCGTCCTTTATGGATTCCATCTGGCGTACGGCCTCACGGTCCCGGCAGATTGCTATGGTTCCACCGTAATGGAGCCATGCATCGGAATTTATTGATTCAAGGATGGCCTCACAGTCTATGTCATGTGAAGTATAGTCCAGTACCTTGATTTCTGGCAGTTCGTAGTTGATGTAGCTTATGATGGATTCTGTATTACCAAAAACATTGCACTGGAAAAAAGTTGGAAAAAGAGAATTGGCTTTTTTTGCCGTCTGAATGACTGCTTTATTGGTTGAGGCAACGACTATTTTTTTCATATCGGTCTCCTATTAAAAATCTACTTTAATTATAACCTTTTTTTTGTACTTTTCAACTGAAATTCTGCCGAAAATATAAGAGATTTGTTATAAATCACTTTGATTTTAAATAATATTGTGTTATAATGGTGAATATGGACAAGCGGGATTTTTACAGTTTGATGAAGGCGCTTCCAAAAGCTGAGTTGCACCTTCATGGAGAAGCAGTTATTGGCAACCAGACGATAAAGCAGCTCTACAAGAGCCGTTACAATAAGGATATGCCCAGAGAGGAACTCAATGCCCTGTGGAATTATTCAGATTTACCTGGTTTTTTGGCCAGTTTTATAAAAATCCAGAATTATTTTGTCAATGTTGATAATATTTCAGATTATTTTAAGGATTTCGCAAAGTATGTCCGCAACAACAACATAGTTTATGTCGAGACTTTCTTTGCTCCCACCTCTCTGTTGAAAAATGGCTTTGACTTTCACGACATGTCAACCAGAATCTCCAGGGCAATTAAGCGTGCAAAAGAAAAATACGATGTGACTATAAAGGTAATAGTGGACGTCAGCCGCTCTTTTGGACTGGAAAATGCCGAGCACAACCTTGATCTGGTATTGGCAGAGAAAAATCCTGACATTATTGGTATCGGACTTGGTGGAGATGAGGCAAAGGGACCTGCCCGTGACTATGAGAGCGTTTTCAAGAGGGCAAAGGAAGCCGGACTTCATCGTGTGGCACATGCCGGAGAAACAGTTGACAGCTGGAGCATGAAGGACTGCATAAACCTTCTGGATGCCGAGCGTATCGGACACGGAATTGCAGCCGCCTATGACGAGCCTTTCATGAAGGAGCTTGCAGAAAAGCATTATCCGCTTGAAGTCAGCCCCACAAGCAATATATTTACAAAGCATTATGTGTCCAGACTGGAGGATCATCCGTTCAGAAAACTGTACGACGCAGGATGTTTTGTCACACTGAATACCGATGACCCGACTTTCTTTAAGGTAGAGCTTTTGGATGAATACTGGAACATCTATTCCAAGATGAATTTCAAGCTTGAGGACATTAAAGAGGTTGTCAAGAACGGTTTCCGTGCCGCCTTTATGACTGAAGAGGAAAAGCAGTCATACTGTGACAAAGTTGATCAGGCATGGAACGAATGGTTTGCCGCTAATCCCGGTGTAAAAGCAGAGTAGCTATTCAATCTTAACTGTAATCTTTCCTTTTGATATGTCCTGAATCTGTGATGTCAGCTCAGATACCTGGATTTTTTGAATTTTTCCCGTCACATTTATAGAATCGCTGTAGTTTTCCTCAAGGCTTTCTATTTTATAGTTCTCAAAAAGACGCTTTATGGCCTGATAGTCGTGGTAATCCGCTGTAAAGGAAAAAGTGCTTTTTTCAACCAGTTCCTCAGTGGCACATGTAGAAAGGACTGCCTTTACGGAATCAGAATATGCATGTACAAGTCCGCCAGTTCCAAGGAGGGTTCCACCGAAATAGCGGGTCACAGTAATCAGGATGTTTGTAATTCCGCTGCCTTTAAGAACGTCTAGCATGGGGCGTCCTGCCGTTCCGGATGGTTCACCGTCGTCGCTCATGCCGTTGGTCTGGCCGTCTTTTCCGCAGACAAAACAGTGGCATACATGGCTTGCGTCAGGATAGCGTTTTTTCTGCTCGTGGAGTTTTTCCCTTGCCTGGGCCTGAGTTTTGATTATAAATGCCTCTGCTATGAAGCGTGAGTTCTTTACGTTGATTTCAGCTGTGTTTTCCCTGACTAGGACTTTCATGACTCTGAGGAGCTCTCCCCGTTGTCCGCCTTGTTTTCCGGAGCTGTCTGCTGAGATTCAGTTGTGGCAGGATTTTCTGCCTGGCCGTTTTCTGTCTGCTCTGTCTCTGATTGCTCTATAGCTGTTTCCTGGCTTGGAGGGGTGTATTCGGAAAGGTGAATCTGAAGCACTCCTGTCATCGAAAAGAGGTAAATCGGAACCGCAAGAGATATCCTCATCATCATGTTGATTTCTGCACTGATTTCAAGTACCGTAAAAAGAATGGCAAAAATGCTTCCACCCATGCCTGCCTTTGAAAAACCGATTCGTTCAAGAAAATAATCAAGCGGAATAAAAATTGCAAGAATTACTATATATTTCCAGCAGCAGTAGAACAAAAATCCGATTATCCTGAAGAACTGGCTGAACACAAGCTTTGCACTTAGCCCGAAACATTCAAGGACCGGGGCCTCTGGCATCCTGTACATCAAGATCCATGTAAAGATAAATGGATATGAGACAAGCAGGGTGAACAAAATGGAAATGCCGCTAAAGATGAGCATGGTCCTCTGCATGGCTTCCATGTCAATGCTTTCGCCGCTCATGAAAATGGAGGCAATGAAAGGAAGTGACACTATGCCGCTTATTAATCCCACACCCATGAAAATGGCCAGGAACAAAAGCGATGCCTTAAGAACACGCTTTGTCTTGTCCCTGAAACCGTTAAAGAGGTAGCCGATTGTTATGTGTTTCTTTTCCACCATTCTGGCCACAATCACATCCTTGCCGTAAGTAAGGTACTGTGAGATGACGATTCCGGCGAGCAGGAGCAGTATAATCAGGAATAACATTCCAAGGGAAACGGAACTTCCAAGCATCATGTTGGAAATCATGACGGGTATTGTTGTAGAAGATATGTAAAGAAGGACGTAAATCAAAACCGTGAATAAAACATTGTTCTGGTTTCTGCGCAGGCATTGGTTCAGTATCATGCGCATTATTTTATAGTCAGGTATGATTGTCTTTCTATCCATAAATAATCCCCGTTTTTACAATAGATTGAGCTGGCTGTCGGCAGATTCAACCTTTACGGAATCAGTTTCGTGCTGGCTTAATCTTACACCCTGAGCCTTGTGACCCTTTTCCTCAAAATCAGCGGAGTTGAATTCCTCTTCCTTGACCTTGATTCTTGGTTTCTTTGTATAGTGCAGGGTAAAGCTGAATTTTTCCCTTGTGTCAACGTGAAGCACTTCCATGCCGTCCGGTGCGATAAGATAGTCGCGGTTCATTATCCAGCTTGGAATGCGGCATTTTTTGATAAAGCAGTATTTCGTCTTGGGGTCTCGGTAAATGACCGTAAAGAGAACGTTGTTGATGATTTCCTTTTCGGCGTAGTTGCAGTACCACATTCCCGTGTCAACAAACAGCTTGTCGGGTACATCGCATACTGTGTAGATACCGCTGTGCCTCATTATGAATATGCGGTCAAAAGGCGTAACCTTGATAATCTCTGAGCCGCCGTTAACTGCAATGCCAAGATATCCCTTGTCGTCATAGCGCAGTGAAATGTCACGTCTTGCAACTTCCTTTACGTCAACTGCAGAGAATGATGCAATCTGTGTGTGCCTTTCAAATTCCTCCGGGCGGAATTTAGTGAGCATGCCTTCAAGATAATCGATGGCGCACTGTGTCAGGTTCTTGAGCTTTTTCTTTATGTCCTTGAGCTGCTTGTTGATTGCCTCCACCTGGTCCTTGTTCTTGTTTATGTCAAAGAGTGAGATGCGGCGGATCGGAATCTTCAACAGGCGTTCAACATCCTCATCGCTTACTGGACGGATCAGCTCAGACTTGAACGGAACAAATCCCTTCTTTACAGCCTGGTTGACTGCCTCGGCGGTTTTCATCTGCTCGATCTTCTTGTAGATTCTTTCCTCAATGAAGATGCGCTCAAGAGTACGTGCATGGAGCTCCTCTGTAAGTTTTCCCTGCTCGAATGTAAGCTCGTCCTTGATGATTGCCGTAAGCTTTTTTGAGTAATACTTTATGATTTCCGTTGCGGTCATCACTGTAGGCATGTTGTCCTTTATGACAAGCATCTGGCAGTTGATTGACTTCTCACAGTCTGTGTATGCGTAGAGTGCCTTCTCCACATCCTTTGCATATACACCGCGGGAAAGCTTTATCTCTATGTGGCATTTGTTTGTGGTAAGGTCCTGTACAGAACTGATCTTTAAGCGTCCAGCCTTGAATGCCTCGTCAATTGATTTCTTCAGGTCCTGTGCGTTTGTGTCTACCGGAAGCTCCGTGATGACTATGCGCTTGTCGTCCGAAAGATCCAGTTTTGCCCTGGATACGATTTTACCGTTGCCGTCATTGTAGCCGCTTACATCAATAAGTCCGCCTGTCTGTACGTCTGGATAAATCTTGAATTTTTCTCCCTTGAGGGCCTTGATTTCCGCTTCCAGAACTTCCTTGAGGTTGTACGGCAGAATCTTTGTGCTCATACCTACGGCGATACCTTCCGCACCAACAAGAAGGACTACCGGTATCTTTGCCCTGTAGACTTCCGGCTCCGTGCTTCTTCCGTCGTAGTTGGGAATGTAGTGGGTTACCTCAGGATTTGTTACGAAAATCTCCTTTGCAATCGGCCTTACACGACATTCAATATAACGTGAAGCAGATGCCTCGTCTCCTGTAAACACATTGCCGAAGTTTCCCTGTTTTTCTATAAAGAGGCCCACCTTGTCGTTTGGAATAAAGCCCTTGTTTGCAAGTACAACCAGAGCACCGCCGATAGAAGCGTCGCCGTGCGGGTGATACATCATGCAGCGTCCAACAACGTTTGCTGCCTTCTGGAACCTTCCGTCGTCCATGTTGAACAGGGTGTGCATTATACGCCTTTGAACGGGCTTGAGTCCGTCCTCAAGATCAGGAATTGCCCTGTCGCGGATAACGTAGCTTGCATATTCAATAAAGTTTTTGTCAAACAGATTCTTAACGTATGCCATATTTCAATTCTCCGTCGTTTTCTAGGCGTCTATGTCCGCATTTGAAAGCAGGTGCTGCTCGATGAACTGTCTTCTTTCCGGGGTGTTCTTTCCCATGTAGAATGCGAGCAGTTTTGGTACCGCCTTGAGCTGGCTGATTTCTACCGGTGTAAGGTGCATGGTTTCCGGCGAGATGAATTCCTTGAACTCATCACCGTTGATTTCTCCAAGACCTTTAAAGCGTGATGTTTCTGCGGATGAACCAAGCTTTGATATTGCCGCATCACGTTCTTCCTCACTGTAGCAGTAGATGTTCTCTTTTTTGTTGCGTACACGGAAAAGGGGTGTCTCCAGAATGAATACACGTCCGCTGGTAACAAGCTCCTCAAAATATCCCAGGAAGAATGTGAGCACAAGGTTCCTGATGTGGAATCCGTCGTTATCGGCATCGGTTGCGATTACGATCTTTGAGTACTTGAGGTTCTCAACGTCGGTTTCAATTCCCAATGCCATCATCAGCTGGTAAAGCTCGTCGTTCTTGTAGACCTCGGTTTGCTTTTTACCGTACATGTTCTCCGGTTTTCCACGCAGGGAG
>JAGCYQ010000180.1 GCA_017960765.1 Treponema sp. | reverse complement strand
TGTAAGTCCTGATTAGGAATTCCTTTTCAAGCGGATTCAACTGTTTTCCCATGCGACACCTCCACGGGCCTTTCTTCGTTTATTATATCATTATTAACGAATTTTTCAGCCCTTCAGTGTCTACTTTTATTGTAGCATCACGGGGCCAAAGCTAAGTGGTAAAAGTTCTTCCAGGGAGAATTCCTTGTAGTCGGTGGTGGATTTTGCTACGATTACACGCATGTCCTGGGGGTTGCAGAATTCCCTCATCACCTGACGGCATATTCCGCATGGGGCGCAGTAATCCTTGACCTGGTAATTCGGGCCTCCAACTATCGCTATAGCCGTAATCTTTCTTTCCCCGCATTCAACTGCATGGAAAATGGCATTCCGTTCTGCGCAGATACCGGCAGGATACGAGGCATTCTCCACATTCACACCGGTATAGGTTTTTCCCGACCCCATAAGCACCGCCGCCGACACATTGTAATTTGAGTACGGAGCATAGGAATTTTTGAGATTGTCCAGTGCAAGTTGAATCAATTTCTCCCGGTCAAAATCTGGTATTGTGCTGTTCATCGGTGGCCTCCTTTATTCAGTATATATGATGAACTCCCAAATTTCAACATTCCCTACATATAATTGATATTTTACGGCAAAATAGATATAATATAGGAAAGGAACTAGAAATGAAAAATATTCAAAACAAATGGGTTCGTGCAGCAATTCCGGCATTGCTCTTGCACTGTAGTATCGGAACGGTTTACTGCTGGTCAATTTTCAGTCAGGAAATCGCTAATTACATTGGTTTTTCTAAAAGTGCAGTTGAATGGGCTTTTAGCTTTGCCATTTTCTTCCTTGGAATGTCTGCCGCCTTTATGGGTAACCTTGTTGAGCGCAACATCCATAAATCTTCCCTTATAGCTACAATCAGTTTCACACTGGGTATGATAGGAACTGGATTCTTCATCTATTACGGTGGAACACATCAGCACAGCATTCTGGCTCTTGTGGGAATCTATGTCTCCTACGGCTTTATCATGGGTATTGGTCTTGGAACCGGTTATCTTTCTCCGGTAAAGACACTCATGCTCTGGTTCAAGGACAAAAAGGGTCTTGCAACTGGTCTTGCTGTAGCAGGTTTCGGTGCTGCCAAGGCAATTGCTTCTCCGATAATGCAGGGAATGCTGGACAATCTTGGACCTACAGGCATCTACAAGATGTTCTATATCCTTGCTGGCGTTTACTTCGTGATGATGTTCCTGGGACACCTTCTTCTTGCAAAGCCTGCTGACTGGGTTGAGCCACAGACAAAGTCAAAGGACGAGGGAATCATCGCCACACTCAAGTCAAAACCGATTGCAAACTACATCGGCATCTGGCTTATGTTCTACATCAACATCACTTGTGGTCTTGCCCTTATCTCTCAGGAAAAGGCTATCGTCAAGTGCATTGGTCTGGCTGGATCCGTAGGTATCATCTCTACAATTTCCGCAATCTTTAACGCGGGTGGTCGTCTGGGATTCTCTGCCTGGGCTGACAAGCTTCGCGACAGGAATACAATCTACAAGCTGATTTTTATCCTTTCAATTCTCTTTACAGGCATCGTAATCGGTACCCGTGGAATTGAAAACGGCAAGGGTTCAATCATTCTCATAATCTTTGTTCTCGCCTTGATTTTCATGGTGAATGCAGGTTACGGCGGCGGTTTCTCCAATGTACCGACTTTGCTTTCCGACCATTACGGCATGGGCAACATTTCCGCTATCCACGGAATCACGCTTTCTGCATGGGCATTTGCAGGTCTTTCAGGTAACCAGATGGCAACATGGATTGTTAATCACTTTGGAGAGATTGATGCAAACGGTGTAAATCCAATTGGATACCAGACCGTACTTTATGCAACCGTGGCACTGTATGCGGTGGCTCTTGTTCTTAGCCTTGTGTGTGTAAAAAAGACAGATAAAAAGGCCTAAAGGATTTTATGGAGGATTTTTGACTCTGAGGAATAAATTTTGGACAGCATGGATTTGTGTTGCCTTAATAGCTAGCTTTTCTTTTTCCCAGAGTTCAATTTCCGAAACCGAGCGGGTGTCGGCCCTGGCTGATCATATTCTGGAGGAGATGACTCTGGAGCAGAAGATCTGTCAGATGCTGATGCCTTCTGTTTATGTACGGGGCAGGGAAAGAAAGACAGGCGCTCCCTTAACCGAACTTGATGCCAGAACCGGAGAAATCCTGCAGAAGTACGATTTTGGCGGAATCATTCTATTCAATCAAAACATTACCGGTACAGTTCAAGTCACAAAACTAATCCATGACATTCAAAATGCCTCAATTTCCGGATCTGGGGAAATACCCCTTCTTCTCGGCGTGGACCAGGAAGGCGGCAATGTATTCCGTTTGGAAACAGGCTGCTGGATGCCGGGTAACATGCTTCTTGGGGCAACCGGCAATCCCGAGCTTGCACAAAAGGCGGCGGCCCTCATCGGTTCAGAAGTAAAGGCAGTCGGTTTTAACGTAAACTTTGCTCCCGCTGCGGACGTAAACAACAATCCTTCAAATCCTGTCATAGGCCTGCGTTCATTTTCCAGCAATCAGGATCTTGCGGCCAAAATGGTGGTGTCAAGCATAAAAGGATATCAGGATGCGGGTGTAATTTCTGCACTCAAGCATTTTCCGGGGCATGGCGACACAAATACCGATACGCACGTTGGACTTAGCATAATCCAAAAGACCTATGACGAATTGAATAATCTTGAGCTTGTACCGTTCAAGGCGGGAATTGAAGCAGGGGCACAAATGGTAATGACGGCTCACATTCAGTTCCCAAAAATTGAAGAGGAGACATACAATTCAATCTCCACAAAAAAACCGATCTATCTTCCGGCAACACTCTCGCACAAAATGATTACGGAGATTCTTCGCGGGGATCTTGGTTTTGATGGAGTTGTCACCACCGATGCAATGGACATGGGGGCAATAACAAAGCACTTTGATCCGGTTGATGCGGCGACACTTGCAATAAACGCAGGCATAGACATTCTGCTTATGGCGGGCGACATCAGCACGGAGAATCAGATCACAAAAATTGAAACCCTGATATCTTCGTTGATTACCAAAGTTGAAGAAGGTGCCATTCAGGAAAAAACAATAGACGAGGCTGTCCTTAGAATACTGAAGCTCAAAATCAAAAACGGTATTCTTGATTATGACAGCGGACATTTGAACCGTAAGACCTCAGCGGCAAAAAAGATTGTCGGCTCAAAGGAGAACCATCTGCTGGAATGGGAGATTACGCAGAAGGGAATTACTCTCCTGAAAAACGACGATGCCCTCCCGATTGATGCTGATGAAGAAAAAAGCACACTTATCTTTTATCCGTACAGGACAGAAGACGTGTCGGTGAACTATGCGGTTACGGTTCTTAAAGACAGCAAGATAATTCCGCAAAATGCAGATATCCAGATTGCACAATACAACACAAAGACGATTGATGTTTTTGAAGAACAGATTCTCAACGCGGATTCCATTTTGATTATTTCTGAATTGAAGATACCGTCACAGCTTGAAGGCTATACGAACACCGCCAGTCGGTTTCAATTCGTGCTTGATGTGATAGATATGTCTCATGAAAATGGGAAAAAAATTTCCGTGATTTGTGCAACGCTTCCCTATGATGCGGCCCTTTATTCCGACGCTGATGCAATCATCACATGTTACGGTGCTCAGGAGATGGAAGCGATACCCACAACATTTTACGGAGAGACAGAAGGCTATGGCCCCAATATTCCAGTTGCAATAACCACGGCATTCGGATTGAGTAAACCCACAGGAATTCTGCCGGTAGATATTTTTGCCATAGATCCTGTTGGAAAATTTACCGATAAAATAGTGTATCCCATCGGAAGCGGTTTAGGTGATTTTAAACCAGAGAGTTTAGACCAAATTGAAATAGAGGCGGACAATGAATCTGGATTTTAAGCAAATTCCTTCATTTGGCGTAGCAGGAAATTTTACGGGACATTTGGAACAGGCAGGAGAGGATAAGGACTTTATTGGAATTAAAACTTCTGAAGAAAATGCTCCCAAGGCAATTTTTCCAACCTATATTCCACCAGTAAAAGAGCAAGATATTGTTCCTCCGTTTTTGCATGTGTTTCCTTTTGACCCTGATAAGATAATCTATCCAGTTGATGAAGAAAAAATTCAAATGGAAAGTGAATGTGCCATTGTATGCAAGCTTGAATGGAACGATAGAAAAATAACAAAGCTCACGCCATTTTTGTTCGGTGCATCAAATGACTGCTCAATCAGAAAAGAAGGTGCCAAGAAAATCAGCCTGAAGAAAAACTGGGGCATGTCAAGCAAGGGTGTCTCAAGTCATCTTTTGGAGATGGATTCCTTTACGCGTGAAGGAAACATCAGCCGCTACAGGATTACTTCATTTTTGCTTCGTGGAAAATCTGTCTATCAGTATGGAGAAGACAGCGCCATCCGTGATTATTCATACATTTTTGAAAAACTCACAGACTGGATGCTTCTAAAACTGAACAGTCAGAAGGATGAAGGTCCTGCAGAAAATATAGGCTCATACCTAAGGGCCCTCGGTAATCCGGAATACACTTTGATTTCAATTGGTGCTACACGCTATACCGACTACGGCAAGACCAACTTCCTGAATCAGGACGATGAATCCCTAGTGCTGCTTTACCCCGAGGACAAATACACTCCTGCACAGATAGAGGAAATGGCATCCAAACGTGATTTCTCCGCAGAGGATATTTCCTTTTTGTGCCAGAAGATTGTCTGCCTTTAGGGACATGATGGGGAGTGGTGTTTTATGATCTACACATTAACCGTAAATCCTTCACTGGATTACATGATTCAAGTTCCACAGTTTACCACAGGCATCGTTAACCGCA
The DNA here is from genome assembly GCA_017960765.1 of Treponema sp. Lineage (GTDB taxonomy): Bacteria > Spirochaetota > Spirochaetia > Treponematales > Treponemataceae > Treponema_D. Next base: position 5,199 of record JAGCYQ010000180.1, on the reverse strand, counting down.
GTTCATCGGAGAAGGTTATTGCCGGTGGAAAGGGAATAAATGTTTCTCTGATGCTGAAGAATCTTGGAGTTGAAAGTTGTGCACTTGGTTTTGTCGCAGGCTTTACCGGAATGGAAATAGAAAGGCAGCTTCAGGAAAAAAATGTCAGGACAGATTTTGTTCATCTTAAGAACGGCCTCAGCAGGATAAACGTAAAGATAAAGTCAGGGCAGGAAAGCGAGATAAATGCAAGCGGACCTGTGATTCAAAAAGATGAAATTGATGAAATGTTCAACAAGCTGAATGAACTTAAGGAAAACGACATTATTGTTCTTGCGGGAAGCATTCCACGGACTTTGCCGGATGATTTTTATGCCCAGATTATGCAAAAGCTCGTTATAAAGAAAATTCGTTTTGTTGTTGATGCAGAAAAAAGAATTTTAATGGAAGCCCTCACATTCAAACCGCTTCTTGTTAAGCCCAATAATTTTGAGCTGGGACAAATATTTGATGTTGAACTGAATACACGTGACGATGTGGTTCCCTATGCAAAAAAAATCCATGAGCTTGGAGCAACCAATGTTCTTGTTTCTCTTGCAGGCGAAGGTGCCGTCTTGGTTGATGAGAAAGAAAATGTCTTTACCAGTGCGGCCCCAAAAGGCAACGTGATTAATTCCGTTGGTGCAGGAGATTCCATGGTGGCAGGCTTTATTTCGGAATACATTGCCACAGCTGATACAGAAAAATCATTTTATAAGGGAATCAGTGCGGGCAGTGCCTCTGCGTTTTGTGAGGGTTTTGCATCCGACGAAATGGTGAATGAACTGTTCAACTTCCTGTGCAAATAATTTAGTGCGGATCTTAATCAACCGAATTAAATTTCACAAGTCCTTGACAAAACTGTCTATCTGTTCTAAAATGCAACCGTGTTGCAAAAGTCGTATCATACCAAGACATCGGATTTGATTTCTCAATTCATTCAGACAAAGCTGGACTGTGGGTTTACTGCGGGAGAACTTTCTGATTTTTTGTCATCTCATGGTGTGAGCGTGAACAAGACAACAGTTTACAGAAATCTGGACAAGCTTACGGGAAACGGCAGCCTCATCAAACACAAGTCTCCGATTACGGACGGCTTCGTCTATCAGGCGGCGGAAGAAGAAAATCATTGTGCTGAACACATTCATTTCCAGTGCTGCAAGTGTGGATCTGTAATTCACCTCTCTGATGAAAAGACATCGGAGTATTTGAAATCAATTTCAGAAGATTTGGGATTACAGATTAACCTGAATCTTTCTTCACTGAATGGATTATGCAGTAAATGCAGGACCAGGAAAAGGTAAGAAATGAAAGAGAATATCAAAACCAATAGAAAATGTGCCGCTCTTTCGGTTCTGCTGATCATATTTATAATTCTTACACTTATTTATACCTCAATGGAAATGCATCATGAGTGTTCCCATGAACTTTACCATGAGGAGTGCCCAATATGCCGAATAATCAATATTTCCATACTAAGTCTTGAGCTTCTGTGTTTTGCTATTGTATCTGCTTTTGTGGCCGCAAACTTTCATTTTATAGGAAATAAAATAACCCGATTTATTTGCAATTCAGTCATCAATCCCACAACACTGATTTCACAAAAAATCCGCATAAACGATTAGTCTCCTATATCTCACTCGAAAAAACAAAAATTAATTGAGCTCATATAGGAGAAAAACATGAAAAAGATTATTAAATCATTATTGTGCGCCGCTTTTATGATTGCGGGTACCAGTGCATTTGCTGCAAAAAAATCAATTGTATGCGTAACTTATCCGGAATATGACTGGGTAATGAACATTCTTGGAAACAAGGCTTCCAACTTTAATGTGTCCCTGATTCAGAAAAACGGATCAGATTTGCACAGCTATCAGGCTTCGGTCAAGGACATTGCATCGATTTCCAAATGTGACATGTTGGTTTATGTCGGTGGAGAAAGCGATGAATGGGTGGAAAAGGCACTCAAGAATGCAAAGAACAAGAAAATGATTGTCGTGAACCTGATGGAAGTTCTTGGCGACAAGGTTAAGGAAGAAGAAATCGTTGAGGGAATGGAGCATGATCACGATCATGAGGATGAGGACCATCACGAGCATGAACATGGACATGAAGGACACCATCACGATGAAGAAGAGGAATTGGAGTATGACGAGCACGTATGGCTTTCGCTCAAAAATGCAATCATCATAACCAATGTACTCAGTGAAAATATTCAGAAACTTGATGCCGCAAATGCCGGAGTTTACAGGACAAATACTGCCGCCTACGTAAAACAGCTTTCTGATCTGGACAAAGAATATGAAAAGGCCGTTGCAAGTGCTTCCGTAAAAACCCTGCTGTTTGGTGACCGTTTCCCGTTCCGATACATGACGGATGATTACGGGCTCAAATACTATGCCGCCTTTGTCGGTTGCAGTGCCGAGACCGAGGCCAGCTTTGAGACTGTAACATTCCTTTCAAAAAAGGTTGATGAGCTGGGACTCAATGTCGTACTCACCATAGAAAGAAGCGACAAGAAAATCGCAAAAACAATCATCGCAAATACAAGGAATAAGAACCAGACAGTCCTGGAGATGGATTCCCTGCAGTCAATCAGCGAATCTGACATCAAGGGTGGAAGGAATTATCTTTCTGCCATGAAGAATAACCTTACGGTACTTAAAAAGGCACTTAACAATTAGTTGCAGACGGTGGTTACTTTAACCGGTAAATCCGCCAGATGCTGCTGAGATCTATGTCCCTGGAAAGTGGCAGCTTAGAGCCATTTTTGAACAGGGCATAGGTTTCATCAATGACAGAGTTTCCGTCCAGATTTGTCACCTGAACAATCTTGTATTCATCAAATCTTGTGACCAGAACGTAAAGTGAGCCTGTATAAGTGATTCCCATCTGAGTTAAATCAGCAATAAGGGATTCTCTGGTGTAAGGTTCAGTTACATTTCCTTCCTGCGGAATATTATTGTCGGGCAAAACGATTGTCCACTTGGATTTATCACTTCCAGGCGCGTCTATATCAAAAGACATCGTATCGGGAACTATCATTTTATATTTTGAATCTTCACCAAGAGTCAGGTCTTCATATCTCCGCTCCGAAATCTTGTAAAGGCTTTCACCGTCCAGTGCAAAGTGAGCCTTATATGCGGAAATAAATCCATTGTCCCTCTTTGCCTTGAGCAGATATTCAGGCTCAGCATTCATTCCGGTACTCACACAGGAGAGGATGGAAATGCAGGCAATAAAAACAAAACCAAAAAGACAGGCATTCTTTTTCATATTATTCAAGAGCTTCATATTCCCATGATAACACACAATGGCAAAAAAAGCCATTACAGTTGACATGTTGAGCATAGTCTCCTAATAAGTAGTCTCCCAACAATAAAAGTCGCCTGTTTGGCGACCTAAACTGTATTCCAATATATTAAAATGAAATTTAGGACTTATACACGGAATATTTGCTGTAAGCCCAGAAGGAGATGTCTTATGAAAAAGAGTTTGATTTTGGTCTTAGTTTCATTAGGATTTGCAACTCAAATCTTTGCCGACAATTTTACAGATGCGATTCAGGATCTGGCAATTCAGACGGCCTGTCTCGGTCAATATTCTGCAACGGAAGCAGGCGGTGGCTGGTATGAGGATCCGCATGATTATTACACACCGCAGATGATGGCAGGAAGATTTGCCGAAATGTCCGGGAATATGACCCGTATAATTACTTTTTATGGAGTATGTTTTGATTACGCACAGTTTGCATGGCAGGATGTAGATAATAATAAGTATTGGTTTAACCAGCAGGGAATGTTTGAAGGTCAGTTCTGGATAGCTGGAAATCATGAGGATGAAAACCTGATAATTCTTTCCAACCCGACAACAAAAGATAAAGCAACAGAGGTTCAAAACGGAGTGTACATAAAGACATATCCTACAAGCAATCGCTCAGTAAAGACACATAAAGGAGTTGATGGGAAACGTGCAACTCATCATGCATGGCTTTGGATAGAGCGTGCTGATGGTGTATGGTTCTGGGTGGACCCGACATGGACTGACAATCTAGGATATGTTGTTTACGGTTATGTAAAAAATGGGGAAGAGATTCAGTGTCGTCCTGATGAATATTATGATTCTCCTCTTTTGGAGAAACGGCCCGCATATCTGAACAATCTTCCACTTCCTCCTCCGATGGGGACAAAGCTTGCTCCAAGTTCAACGGCTAATTCTAGTAACCGTGAGGAGACAATCAATGATGCTGCTCCGGATTTGTTAACCGAATTGGTTGGGACAGTAATTGAAGGTTTTTTTTCTGTGTTGGGTGATGCAATTATCTGGTTCTTTGAGCCAAATTATTTTCTTGAAGATGAATGGTGGGCTTTTTTCGCCAGTGCCGATATACCTTTCTCCTCTTTTGCAGGTGGAGGATTTAAACCGGATAAAATGGGATATGCTATTGAAGGAGCTACGCTTGTCAATAATAGTGGATCATCACTCATTGGCTTGGAATACTTGATAAATCGCGAAAATGAAAATAATCTGCACGGGTTTATAGCTGAAGTTAATGTTGCCAAAAGATTGTTTAACAATTTTACTTGGTATTTGGGAGGAGGCATAGGACTTCGCTTTGATTTTTCAAATGAATCAAATAAACCGGGTAAAATCGACGGAATTGTGGATTCAGGTTACTTTGCATGGAAGGCTTCTACAGGATGCTTAGTCAATTTCAAAAATATCTTTACTAAGATTGAAGCTTCGTACAACAATGTCATAGGATTTTCAACCTCTGTGGGGATTGGCTTTGGCATTGAACCGCCTAAATAATTTAAAAACTTCATTTTTTCATATCTTTTTTGAAAAACCTGTGTTATAATTGAAGGGTAAGGCTTGGAAAACACGTTTTTTTCAAGAGGACCGATAATTACATTCGCGAGGTTTTGAAGATATGGGAATGAGACTTGTTACACGTTCCGATTTTGATGGACTGGCTTGTGGAGCTCTTTTGCTTGAGGCTGGTATAATTGATCACTGGAAGTTTGCGCACCCAAAAGATTTACAAGATGGGCTGATTCCCATCGACAGTAATGATTGTCTTGCAAATGTTCCTTTTGTTGAAGGCTGTGGTCTGTGGTTTGACCATCATTCAAGCGAATTTGAGCGCAATCAGCTGGAAGGAAAATACAAGGGAGAAAG
>JAGCYQ010000179.1 GCA_017960765.1 Treponema sp. | reverse complement strand
TCCCTCTCGCTCCGTACTGAAGGCCTCTAGGGCTTCGGTTTGAACTTTGGAGGCGTGGTAGAGCGGTAATACAACGGTTTGCTAAACCGTCGGTGTCGAAAGACCCGGGCAGGTTCAACCCCTGTCGCCTCCGCTTTTTTTTTGAGACTGTAGCGCAGCTGGATTAGAGCATCACCCTGCGGAGGGGAGGGTCGCACGTTCGAATCGGGTCAGTCTCGCTTTTTCAGCTCGTCAATTCGGCGGGCTTTTTTTATGGATGTCAAATGGAGTCCGGCTTTTCATGAGGGCTTCTACGTTAATTTCCCAAATACCATTATTTCTTCCACTCGCTCATTTTTCTGCTCTTGACATTTTCATTATCCGTGCTATATTTATTCATAGAACCGTCCAATAAAACTGTGTCATTTCCTTTCGGTTGGCACACTAGAGTTGAGGACGGTTTGATTTTTTAACTCACCTAAGTAGTGGTGATAGTAAATTCTTCTGTTCCCAACATTTTCAATAATAACTTTTATACTTGCTACAGCATTAAAACCTTTTTCATCTATTTCAATCTGGCATTCGTAATACTCAAAAGTTGGTGCGTTCTTTATTCTCCAAGCATCTTCTTAAGCTCTGCCAAATCAGAAGAAATCTCTTTCTGTAGATCTTCACTCCTTTCATTATATCACAAATTCCCACCTTTTCCACCTGAATTACTGGATTTACACTTGATTTCATGCTATAGTTTCTTAATGGCATTTTAATTGAACATCAAGGGGGCAAGGCAATGGCGGATTTGACGGTTAGATTTTTTTCGGATGCGTTGAAGAGGGACGTTAGTTTTCTGATGGTGATTCCCAACGACATACGCACGGATTATCCACGGAATGACCTGAAGCGGACGGACAGACACATGAAGACGCTTTTCCTTTTACACGGATACAACGGAGCCGCCCACAACTGGATTCCAGGGAATCTTGCTGAACAGTACAATTTTGCCATTGTAATTCCAAGCGGAGAAAACAGCTTTTGGCTTGACGGACCTGCAACAGGAAGACAATTTGCGACTTTTGTAGGGGAAGAGCTGGTTGAATATGTAAGGAAGACATTCCACCTTGCGATGACGAAAGAGGACACCTATCTGATGGGATATTCAATGGGAGGATTCGGAGCCCTACACACGGCTTTTGCATATCCTGAGACCTTTGGAAAAACCGCAGCCCTATCCTCGGCCCTGATTCACAACGAGGTGGCCAAGATGAAGGAAGGTGAAGGAAACGAAGTTGCCAACTACGACTATTACCGCATGTGCTTTGGGGATCCGGCCAAACTAGCGGAAAGCGACAACAACCCTGAATACCTCCTGAAAAAGCAGCTGGCCGCCGGAAAAAAGATACCGGAGATTTTCATGGCATGCGGAACCGAAGACTTCCTGCTGGAACCCAACCGTGCATTCCACAAATTCCTTGAGGAGCAGAAGGTAGAGCACGTATACATGGAAAGCAAGGGCATACACGACATGAAATTCTGGCAGGAATACGCAGAGAAGTTCATCCCGATGATGTTCTGAGCACAATGCCCCCACTAGACAGTCCAGGGCCTTCGTGGTATTATATACGGCATTGGAAAGATGTCCGAGTGGTTTAAGGTCCACGCTTGGAAGGCGTGCACAGGGGAAACCTTGTCGGGGGTTCGAATCCCCCTCTTTCCGTATGAGCCTAGATGCTTTGCACATCTTTGCCAGAAAACCCCGCCAGATCCGGAAGGAAGCAACGGTATTTGGATAAAGGTGGTGATGAAGATTATCTAGGCTCTTTTTTTTTCTTTGCTTCTATGATAAAATGATTCCAGAGGTTAAGATGACTGTAGATTTTCTTATAAGCGGGCTTTTTATAGTTCTGGGTCTGATGCTTTCGATTTTCACCCAATTCAGCATTAAGATTATTGTCATTGCCCTGGGTGCGGCTGCCGTTGTAAAGGGTCTTTATGATCTTGCAAAAGTAAAGAAGCTTTCAAAGGACGCTGGATTCAACCGCATGGTCTTGATCCGCTCATTGGCCGGAATTCTGGTCGGTCTCCTTGCGTTTTTCCTGCCGCTTGCATTTTTCAGGACTGCAGAAACCGTCGTCAAAGTCATGCTCTACCTGCTTGCAATTTTCCTTATGATTTCCGGCGTTCTTCAGCTGTTTCTGGTTGCAAAACTGAATCAGGAGGAAGTGCCTGCCCCCACCAAACCGATGAAGATAGAGGCGGTCAGTTACTTTCTGGTTGCAATATTTTTGTTTCTGGTGGCCTCAATCAACATTACCGGAATCATCCGCATCGTTGGAATCCTGCTTGTCATTGTCGGGGTCATTTACTGCATTTATCTCTGGCACAACAGGACATTGGTTATAAATCCCGACAGCGTTGAGGATGAACCAGAAGATGCTGAACAGGACAATTCCGTTCAATTTGAACAGATAGAAGACAACTCCTCTGACGAAGAGGAATAAAAAAATATAGTTGAATAAAAATCGAGGTTATTATGGCTCATTGTATCGTACCCGAAGCAGAAGAAATATTGGACAAGGAATTCAAGGTGTTGGACAAGGGTTTTGTCCGCCTTGTTGACTATTACGGCTCAGACCAGCGCATAGTTCAGGCCGCACGCGTGTCTTATGGCGAAGGAACCAAGACCGTAAGTCAGGATGCGGCTTTAATCGACTACCTTTTGCGCCATCAGCATACGTCTCCGTTTGAGCAGGTGGTCTTTACATTCCACGTAAAGATGCCGATTTTTGTTGCCCGCCAGTGGGTGCGTCACAGAATGGGAAGGATGAACGAGGTATCAGGCCGCTATTCAATCATGAAGGATGAATTCTATGTTCCGGACAATTCATGCATTGCCACACAGTCCAAGGACAACAAGCAGGGAAGAAACAGTGAGGCACTTCCCGAAAACGAGGCACAGGAATACCGCGACGCATTCATCCACGGACAGGAAGAGTCCTATTCAGAATACAGCAAGATGATAGAAAAGGGACTTGCCCGCGAGATTGCCAGAATCAACCTGCCGCTTGCACTCTACACGGAATTCTACTGGCAGATGGACCTGCACAACCTCTTCCACTTCCTTAAGCTAAGGCTGGACAGTCACGCCCAGTACGAGATCCGCGAATACGGAAAAGTGATGCTTGAAATGGTACGCAAAGTATGTCCCCTTGCCACCGCCTCTTTTGAAAACGACATGAACGGTGCAGTTTCATTTACTGCCGAAGAAATGGACGCACTAAGAAAAGTTCTTGATGGAAAGGAAAATCCCCTTGAAGGCAAAAAGAAAGAGCGCTTTGACGAGAAAATAAAGTCCGGGGTTCAATTATAGGAATAGTTTGAGAAAGTCACACGGATTCCGGGTCAAGCCCGGAATGACATGTACAGTCATGCTGAACTTGATTCAGCATCTTAATGTGTAATGTCAAGATTCCGGGTCAAGCCCGGAATGACGAGAATGTTTACTTTGTCCTTGCTGCAACTGCCTTTTTAATCGCATCAGCAAAGAGCTGGTTCTGATCTGAACGTACTTCCGCAGAGAATTCCGGGGAACCGTCCTGTGCCATCCTGTAGAATTGTGTTGAATCCGTTGAATAAGCAGGCGTGTCAGGATTGGTTATCCACCAGTCAAGAACTGCAATCACACACATGGTATATTTAATCAGGTTCGCATTTGTAGCGGCTGTTGACTTGTCGTCTTTCTTTGCACCCAGAAGAACGTCCATGCGCTTTGAGACGATATTGGGAATGTCAAACTCATAGCGGTCCCATGGATTCAGGACACCCAGGACAGGCTTGCGTGCGGCGGCATTTTCGTCTATGCGGCGGCCCAGAACGGTGAATATCGTGCGCAGATAGTCCGTGCGGTTATAGAGCGGCTCATACTTGCTGTCGTTTCTCGGCTTGGTGAGTGTAGGTGCACTGAACTGAAGGTTCGGCATGAAGAAGAATTTCTCGCGCCAGAGGATATTGTTGATGTTCTCTTTTCCGTAGTTCGTGTTTGGATAGTCAGGCTGTGAATAAAGCGAGTTCATGAAGTCACGCAGATAGTCGCCCAGCTTCTTGTAGAAGAGGTCCTCGATATAGAAGCTCCAGTCAGACATTGCAGTGGTAAGTGAATCCGGAAGTGCCCCGAGTTTTTCGTCGGCCTTGATGTTAAAGTTGATGTTGCGGCATCCGTGGAAAAGGTCATCAAGAATCTTTATAAGGACGATGGCCACCTGAACGCCGTTTTCCGGGCTCAGCATGTTGAATCCTTCCTCAAATTTATACAGCGGCTGGAAATATACAAACATGTCGGGATGTGTATCAAGGTGAGAGAATCCTGCTTCCGGGAACAGCTGTTCAAGCAGCTTGAGGCCTGCAACAACAAGTTCGTCCTTTTTGCCTGGAATGTGGCGCTTGGCTTCCTCTTTCTTGCGGGCTTCCTCTTCTTCCTTCTGGATTTCCTCCTCACTCTTTTTCTTTTTCTCTGGAAGGAGCAGGTCATATCTTGAGAGGTTCACAAACTGCAGGATAGTTGCAATCTGCTTTGAGAAGAATTCCTGGAATTCATAGTATTTGCTTGAGCACATCCTCATCAAAAGCGGATACATGCCCTTAAGAATCTGGTTGTAGACAAAGAGCCATTCGGTGATGCCCTGTTTTGCCAGCGACTGAAGCCTCATTTTGTCAGCACCCTGGAAATTGCACAGGTCTGCATAAATTTCCTTGATGGCGGCCGGAATCTGCTGTTCACCGATGTAATAGACGGTCATAAGCTCGTGGTACATTGCCTTTACATAAGGAATGAGCATCGGGACAGTGATGTCGTTTGCGTTGTCGTCGATTTCCGTGGCAAGAGGCTTAAGGTCCTTCATGTTCCATTTTCCTACAGTACGCAGGAATTTGAACTTAAGGTCGGTCTCTGTTGCGATCTGAGCCTTGTATGTATCCGGAGATATCTGAATGAATGTCTTTATCGTCGTGATGAAAGACTGCATGTGCTCGATGTGCTTCTTGACCTTGTAGCTTGCAAAATCCTTTGAAACCTTTTCCTTGTTTTTTGCGGAAAGATTGTAAAGGAAAGAGAAGAAGCCCCTGTTCACCTTGATCTCATAATCATCTGACATCATGAGCTTGTTCATGAGCTTTAAGTCTTTTGAAGTAACTGCAGGCAAATCTGCATCAGTCTTCTTTAAGATTTCATTAGTTGCCATAGCCTTTTTTAATCCCTCTTTATTTGAATTTGAATATGCCGCGCTGGTTGCCGAAATGTCTGATGATGTCTTGCCTGATGCCCTGACAATTACACGGTCATTTGTTCTGCGTTTTGGTAAAGTTGCTGGATCCACAGGTACAGGGCGTTCCGGTAATATTTCTCCGCCGATTTTCTGTGCCATTGCCTTGGCTTCGTCCTCATCAAGCGGCCCGATGTTTTTGCGGGTTTTCTCAAAAGTTCCAGGAGCAAAAGATCGAACACTGCCTTTTTTCTCTTCTGTATCTGCCATGATTCACCTTCCTTTTTTTTATAATTCATTACAATCGAATGACATATTTCTTTGATATTCCTGGCAGAGAGTCGATTACAATCTTGTTGCCCTCATCATCTACCAGGACTCCGTTGAAAACTCCGAAAATCGTGTGGTATTCAGCCCGCACTATCAGAGGATTAATTATGCTTACGTTATCAGAGACCGGAGTAAAGATCAAATCAATCATGTTTTCCGTGTCCTGAATATTCCATTTATTCATTATACCATAGGTATGGGTTATGACAACAGGTGGAAGGGCCGTTTCCTTTCCATCGTAAAAAAGAGCATTTCCGTTGTATGTATCCTGATCAAATGCGTCAAGGGATCCTGCCTCTACCCGGAATGAAATGTTCTTGCCGTCAACAGTTCCAATACCGGTCAGCAGCTCGCCGTGGGTAATGAATTTCATGTATGTACGGTTCATGTCAAAAAAACAGCTGCCATCTGCATCGGGCATGGTTTTGGGGTCCTGATTCTTGCCTGTAAGGGTTATGGCTCCGTGCAGTGGGAGCGAAGTATAATAACGTGCCGAACATCGCCTTAGGGTTGGGGCAGGAAGAACCATCGTCATTTCCGCAGACTGTTCCGTGTTGAACTGAGCCTTGAACGCCGCATTTACCTGTGGCCTTACGGAATCCCCATGCAGGTTGAAGATTACGGAGAGCCTGTCGTGGAACCTGTCCCAGCTGATTCGGATGTAACGCTTTTTCCTGTAACATGCGGTAGCGGCAAACGTAAGCCTGTGCGGTACAAAACGCCGTCGGGGACCCATTACAGAATGGTAGGAAAACCTCTGTTTTGTTGACATATTCCAGAAAGTGATTTCTACAAAGCCGAATATCTTGGCATCGATGAATTCAATGCAACCGATATATTCCCCGATGCTGAAATAAAAAGACAGCCGGCTTTTTATGCGAAGGTTTGAAATCCACTTTGGAACGGGAAGATTAAGGTACGGTCTTTTCAGCCACCTAATGTCCAGCCGCTCCGGATGCCCCCTGAAAGTGCCAAAAACGGGTTTCCCGTCTTCTACCTGCCTAGGAGGACATTCCTGAATAAGTCTTTTATACGACATAATCCATTTTACTACTGATATATTGTTCTATTATAGCAGTATTTTAAAATTAAGTAAAGGAAAGAGTTGGGGTACAAAACCTGTTTAATTTTACATTGTTTTCTGAGTCAATTAGATCCTGTTGCATACTCCGCCGTCATGACAGGGCAACGAAAGATTGCCGGGTCACGCCCGGCAATGACACAGCCACAAGACACAAAGCCAAACCGGGGAATTTGCAAATGAATTTAATTCGCTATCATCATATATCCATTAGTATCAACAGCCCATTCGTGTCCATTATAACTTCCTGGATCTATAAACCCATAGCTTGCGCTTATATTTCCAGTCAGAACTTGATAGTTAACGTTGTAGACAGCAGTCAAACCTGTTATATGGATAGGATTAGCTGGCTTCAAATAGGTGTAAGAGAGTGCATCTGCATAAATGGAGGGGGCTTTATTGCCTGTTGGATAAATGTGTACATCATTTTGTTTTACATCTCCACCATAGGGGATGTTAATCCCGGAACCTATTTTGAATGTGTCTTCTGCTGTTATAGCGCCACCAGTTGAACCAGCTGCGTTATTACTTATCGTACCTCCGTTTAAAGCACATAATATTGTACCAGGCCTAATGAGAATTCCACCCCCAGAACTATCGGCATAGTTCTCCTCTATATCGCCACCTGTCATTGTTAAGGAACCATTTAAGTAAATGCCTCCACCAGCACCAGATAGGACATTATCACCCGTTGCTCTATTGCCATAAACTGTCCCACTGTTTATGAATATTTCTGCATCATTCCCTCGATTGTAGATGCCGCCTCCTTGAACTGCAAGGTTGTTTACAATTCCTTTAGAGGCACTATCTGTTACCCCTACATCCTTGTAGCCCAGATAGAGTTTCCCATAATTAACAACACCGCCTCCATACGTGGCTTGATTTCCACAATTATCGGTAGAAATTTCATTTCCATCTTCATAGTTAGTCCAAACACCGATGGTTGCAGTACCGTACATGCATAGTTTTGCAGAAGTACCTATGTACACACCGCCGCCATAATCTGTGGCCTTGTTTCCAGAAATTTCAGTGGCACGAAGTATTACGGTTGTAGCGGCATTTATAAAGAGTCCACCACCGTTAGTAGCTTGACCACCTGTTATTGTTAAACCATATATTTCTATAGGTATGTTATTCTTATAGATGGAGAGAGTGGATCCCTGCTTTTTTCCATCCAAGGTACTACTTGAACCGTCTCCAAGAATTGTTATTTTTTGCGCTGAAATATTATTATCACTCGGTATTACTTGAGATCCCTCTAGAGTACCCACTACGTTAATCTCATAATCCCCACTAGAATTGAAACACACACTGGCGGCTTTACTTATTGTCTTGTAAGGGGATTCCGACGTTCCATTGTTTGAATCATCATTTCCGTCTTGCTTTACATAAATAGACTTAGCGTCGATATATCCTTTGGATGAGACAACGGCTATTCTCCAGCCCACTTCACTTAAACTGAATTTACCCGCGTTATCTGCATTTACTGTACCGATAAGGATTTCTGTTTTACGGATCCAGGATTGTGGCGTAATTTTTGCCCCAGCACCTGAACCTAAATCTCCACTTATGTTTATAGTTCTTCCATTTGGAAGGTATACATCATTATTAGAAGATATTTGGGCATTACCGGACATTGTAAAAGGACTTGCCACATAAACACCTTTTCCAGAGGCTGTGTCGGTATTGCCAGTTATAGTACCACCGCTTATAGTAAAATTGCTACTCGTGCCGTTTGTATATACACCGCCACCTTGTCCCTTAGTTGCTGTTGTATGATAGTTACCGGATATGGTACCATTCGTCATTGTAAAGGTTTTATTATTAAATACACCACCACCGCGGCCATAGTTTACAGTTGTAGTGTAATTAGAGCTTATTAGTCCACCTTCAAGATCAAGATTTTTGGCATTATATATTCCGCCACCATTATCTCCTGTATAGTTGTTGCTGATAGTACCGTCATAAACATAGAGTGTGCCACCATTATAAATACCACCGCCTGAAGCACCACTATGATTGTAGGATATAGTACCGCCAGAAATATTAAGTATGCCATTGTTATAAATACCACCACCAGAAGAAGTTGAATTATCTACGTAGTTGTAGCTTATAGTGCCTGAGTTAAGCGTGAAAGTTCCGCCACTTTCAATAAATACAGCACCACCAGAACCACCTGCCCAGTTAGCATCTTGGGCGGAACCACCAATAGTACCACCTGACAAAGCAACAGTGGCATTCTGTGCGACATAGACACCGCCACCAATATTATTTCCTTCTGTTACTTTATTGGAAATTATTTTTGTACTAGAGCCAATTATTACATTGGTATTTCCATAGGCATATAATCCTCCACCTTTTCCTGTATTACCTTGATAAAATCCATTGCCATTTTTTAAGATAATGCTTTCAAGTTTAACCTGCGGGGTCGTATTTTGAACACAAAGAGCAGTCCTTAGGTTATTAGCATCAATAGCCGCATTTTCATCTGCTCCCTTTATCAAAAGGCTATTAGCCTTGTCTTCCAGGTTCTTTACTGTCTGACCTCCAGGTAATGTGCCGCTTACATTTAGTGTGTAGTCTTTGGTGTTATCATTATATGCCGCAAATTCATCTACCGCCTTTTGTATTGTGGCATAGGGATGAGCTTCTGAACCGTCGCCGGTTTCATCAATTCCATTTTGAGCTACGTAAAGTTCAGTATTGTGTGCCTTGATAAGATAGCTTACATGCTCAGACTCATTGTAGCCTTCTTTTGTGGCATATACTGTAAGGCAATATTGTCCGAAGCCTTGAATATTTTCAAAGAAGTCTCTTGCCGCATTTACTTTCTCAGTGGTTGCATTTCCTGAATTGATTGCATAATGTATTATTGTATCATTAACGTCACCTAAATTTGGTGGAACAGGTTCATTGGCCGTGGTCTCGGTTGGTGATTTTATATGAACTGTGATTTTGTCATATGAATCAAGTTCGATATAGTTGTTAGTAGGTGTGGATGAAAGCAGCTCAGTATATGTACTTGATGAAGCAGTATAATCCTTTACCACAGGGGCTTTTAGTGTTGCGTACTCAAGTTTCAGGTGATATTCAGATCTTGCGGAAGATGTGTACCCTTCCTTTGCCGCCCATACAACAAGAGTGTATTCTCCTTCTTCCGGGATTTTCAAAGATGCAGTACCGTTGGAATTATAAATCTGTATGTCTTCAGTAAGGCTTGTCCCTGCAATTGTTTCACCACTATGAAGTTCCCATTTAATTTCTGGAGATACACTTGGATTTTCAAGGGGCTGTCCAGTGGAATCTGTGGTCGGGGCCTCAATTCTCACTGTGCTATAAACTTGTCCGGAATCTGTATGAAGTATATTCATTCCGTCAAGAACAAGCTCATTGTCGTCATTGTTAAATACCGTGGGTGTGGCGACGCTTGGAACCTTAGTGTCCAGAGTAATCAAGTTTTCCAATCCCGCTGAATCCATGAAGCCCACTGAGAATGTCTTGTCAACTCCATTGATTACCGGATCACTTGTAACAAAATATACTGATCTTGTTGAGTTATTGAATTCCTTGTTCAGAGTATGAAGGGAGCCTCGTATCCCCCGTTTAAAAATATCATTGTCTGCAAAAACCATGTTTCCGCTTGAATCAGGCTGCACATTGTAGCTCACTCCGTTTATATTCACGGCCACAATATCCTTATGGATTCCAGTTGAACTACAAGGAGTCGGATCAGGGCAGTTGAAGGCAAGCACGTAATAATTCTGGTTTTCTGCGTCTGTTCCGTACAATATGGCGGCTTCTTCAATTTTAGGCGGTTTAGAGTTGCATTTCAGGCTGAGATTATAGCTTTTTTCTTCCGGTCTCCATGGATGGATTATTGCAAGCTCTGCACCCAGCTCCTGACCTCCTTCTCTTGCCAAAAGATAGTCAGTACTGAATGTAAAGTGCAGCAGGGTCGTGTCCTCGGAATCCTGGGCAATCTCCGGGAAAAATTCGGGTCGTGAAATATTGCTGCTGGTTAACACATAATGATAGGGATTCCTCATGAACAAAGTTACCGGTGCAGGCTGATCACTTGCTATACACAGGTTTCCGTCCTTGTCCTGATAGCTTTCAACACCGATTACTTCAAATTTCTCTATGGCAACCTCATTTGTCCATTTCTCAAAATAATCACGTACAGGCTGATTCCAGAATTCACAGGAACTTAAGATAAACACCGCAAAAAGAGAAAAAACTGCACGGAAAAAAGTCAGCGTTTTATTATTTCTGGGTGGGTGCAGGCGTGTAGGTGTTTTGTTCAGAATCATAACTTACCTCACTATACTTTATTCAATTCAAAAATCGGAATCATGAATTCAGGGCAACAGGCAAGATCAATTTTGAGTTCCGAGCACTCTATACATTATATAGTATAATTTATTATCGGAAAAAAACAAGAGGGATATCGGGAAAAACGAAAAAAGGATGGAAATCTATGAGAAAAATTGATGAACAGCAATTGGTAAGCGCCGTGCTTTCTTACGATTTAAGTGAAGAATGTGTCAGGAATCTGATTCGAGCTCTGACATTCAAGCATTACATTGTAACAGCAATCTTTCCCTCAACACCAGAATCCGAAAGTTTCGGGCATTTTCTTGAGCGGTTTTGGGATTATGACACATCTCCATACATAAAGGAAAAGAGAATAGTAGGCCAGTCAGTACACAGACGTTATGCAGACATCATGCTCAGCCGTGCAAGGACTTACTGGATGCCGAAATACGGAAAACGCACGCTTGGTTCAATTACCTTGAATGACATAAAGAGACATCTCCGCTCCCTTGCATGCAACCCTCAGAAAGTTTATGGCAGAAAAAAGGACGGTAACGGCAAACGTATTGTAAACACACAAATGCTCAGCTCTGAAACCGTTAATCAAATCGTACGCTCAGCAACATGTGCACTCAAATGGGCATTTTACAACGGACTCACGAACAACAACTGCTTCAGTGGAATAGCATATTGCCATGTCAGCCCCAAACCACGCAGAATACTTTCAATGACAGAAGCGATTCAGGTCTTTTCCGCACACTGGGAAAACCCAATGTATCGCCTGGCAAATTTATGTTCAGCCTGCACCGGAATGCGCATAGGGGAAATTCAGGCACTTCAATTCCGCGATATCGGCAGGGACAGGATATGCGTAAGGCACAATTGGGCACGCCTGGAAGGATTGAAATGTCCCAAGAACGGCGAGGAACGTGAGGTCAGGGTTTCAAAGGAAATAATCAACGAGTTGAACGGACTCATGCACGAAAACCCGTACGGATATGCAGAGGACAACTTTGTGTTCTGGGGCTACAAGAAAGATGTCCCATGTCAGGGCCGGCATTGGAATGAGGCATTGCACAAGATCCTCTCAGAATTGAATTTCACAGACTGGCAGAACGTTTCATTCCACGGATGGAGGCATTTTTTTGCCAGCAACATGGCAGATTTCATTGACGAACGAAAACTCCAGCTTGCTACAGGCCACAAAAGCCGTTTCATACTTGAACATTATGCATCCCACAAATCCGAGCAGACACTTCAGGAACTTGCCACAGTCTCAGAAAAGGTCTTTGAGCCCCTCCTCCTAACCCCCTAGCATCCCCGTAACATGCAAAAACATGCCGCTTAAATGAAATTTTTTTTCGAATTTTACGTTAAAAACCCGGGGTCCTACACCATTTATATAGTGTAAGGGGAAATTTATTACCCTCAATAAATTTCATAAAAAGGAGCATTAAATGAATTTCACAGAAAACACCCAGAGAGAATACAAGGACCGTCTTTTCAAGGCCATCTTCGGCCGTGACACAGATCAATAATAATTCGTAATGCATAATTAGTTTTTCCCATACAAATCTAATTGCAGGAATGTAATTATGGGAGTTTTTGCGTTTTTTTGCTTGCAAAAAATGCGAGCCTTCGCGAGCAAGAAAAAACTCTAAGAGCAAGCGACAGCTTGCGACATGCACAATGAT
>JAGCYQ010000178.1 GCA_017960765.1 Treponema sp. | reverse complement strand
TATGTATGTTTGGATTATTATTTAAAAAGAACTTCTTTGATATATGGGACAACATGTTTCATGTTCTTGGAATCAATGTGATATACACAGTTTTTCTTCTGTCTGGAGTATTTGGTTTTCTTGGACTTTGTTCGCTTGAAATACATGACGGAATCAAGATTATAGTGCTTGGTGTTGCCGTCATTGTAATCAGCATCATTATGCATATTCTGATTTTTGCAGAGGGGAAAAACGCAGAGAAGATTTCTAATTATTCTGCCCCAAAGATGTCACTGTTTTTTGGAAACATCGTTCATTCAATCAAGGACGGCTGTCTCTTCGGTTTCTTGTTCGGAATGATAATCATCGTGTCTTTTGTCAGCATCCCGTATTACCTGACCCTCTCTTTTTCTGAGGACGCCACTACCGGCAGTTTTTTAGGCCTTGTCCTTGCCTTTTTAGTCTTTTGGATTCTGGTTTTTGTCCTGCTGGGGCTGCAGTGGTTTATGGCAGTTCGTAATGTGCTTCACAACGGCTTCAGGAAATGCCTTAAAAAATCTTTCATCCTGTTTTTTGACAATTTCTGGTTTACTGTAGGAATGGCATTGATAAACCTTCTGAACCTGCTGATTACCGTATTCTCATTGAGTCTTATTCCAAGCTTTACAGGCATTCAGATCTGCGTCACAAATGCGCTTCACCTGAGGATGTACAAATACGACTGGTACGAGGTTAATCCCGGCATGTCAAAGGAACAGAGACGTCATGTTCCGTGGGACCAGCTTCTTCTTAAAGACAGGAAACTGTTTGGAGAGAGGAAATTAAGGACCTTGTTCATACCTTGGAAAGACTAGGCGCTATGTCTTGTCAAACGAAAAGATGATTTTACGCATTGGATGTATTGAATAAAATTTCATTTTAGTGTAACCTACCCGAATGAGTACGAGATGTTTTGCAATGCTTAAGCCTGGTGTATTGAACCGCAGGCTTGTTGGCGAGGTAATCAGCCGCCTCGAGAAAAAAGGCTTGAAGTTGGTCGGATTGAAGCTGATGAACATTTCTCCTGAGCTTGCTGCTGAACATTATGCAGAGCACAAGGGGAAACCTTTCTATGATCCTCTGGTGGATTACATTACAAGCGGTCCGGTTGTTGCGATGGTCTGGCAGGGTGACGACTGTGTCACTTTGGTACGCAAGATGACAGGAGCTACAAATCCTGCTGATGCAATGCCGGGAACCATTCGCGGTGATTTCTGTTCACATACCTCACACAACATTATTCATGCAAGTGACAGTGTTGAAAGTGCAAACCGTGAGATCAACCTGTTCTTTACTCCCGAAGAAATCGTGGATTGGGAAGATCAGGCTGCAATGTGGTACTAAAATCACAAAAAAACCCAGTCACGCACAAATGACTGGGTAAAAGGAGAGGAGGATGCAATAATGACATTGTCTTGCATTTTACTCTCTAAACCTCCGTATAGACCTTAAGGTTACAGATTTTTTTAAGTTTTTTTACATTTTCTTTTCAGTTTATTTCAAAAAATCCGTTTTTTTGCCTGTTTTTCAGTTTTTTCCGCTTTTTTTCATGTCATTCAGCCTAAAAATTCATTTTTTCCTTTAGTTTTTCCGCTAATGTCCGATAATAAAAGTGTGCACGAGGTATTCTGTTTATCCTCCCGCACAAATAATCTGATCGGCGGACGGGTCTTTAGACATCCAGACGGCTGCCGTTCTTGGTTATGAAAATCAGAACCAGAGGATCGCCTTTGGTTCTTTTTTTTTGTCCGAATGGGTGATTTCCTCTATACTTTTTCTTTAAAATTAACGATAATGGAGAAAAGGGGTCAATATGGAATCGTTGAAAATTGCTGAACTACAGGCAGATAACAAATACGCAGCTGATGTAATGCTGGACAGTCAGTTTTTGTTGAATCCTGCTCATTGTCCACTTGCACAGGAAACCATGCGTGCCCTTTTGGATTGGAATTTTGACCAGGTTTATATCAGCGAAAGGGTAATTGCGTCTGTTTCTGAAGAAAAAGTTGATGTTGAGGCTCTCAAGGCAAAAGGTGCTGTTGAGGAAAAACCTGCCGTCAAGATGACAGAACAGCAGAGAAAGATTCTTTCCTCTAAGACAGAGGAAGTCAGTGTTCTTGATGACGAGCAAAAGCCTGATGTACCGGAACGTGCCTCTGACGAATATATTTATCCGGGCGTAAAGGAAGCTCTTTCAGTTGCAGAAAGCAAAAAAGAATCCATCGCAAATGACCGGGACCGCATGGAGTTGGTTCAGGAAGTATATAACGCCTATCTTAACTATCTTAACGCAGTGTTTACCCGCTATGCCACACACAAGGAATTTAACGCCAAGGAAATATATGCCACAGTACGTTCCCTTTGTACTTTTGTTGAGCAGCACAGAAGATATATCCTCCGCATTACACCTACAGCACAGGACAGAAACAAGAACTTCCTGGTATACCATGGCATCCGTTCAACAGTTCTTGCGATAACGATAGGACTTCAGCTTAAGATTGAAAAGGATAAGCTTACAGAGCTTGGTGTTGCCTGTCTTTTGCATGAAGTCGGAATGCTCCGTATTTCTCCTCAGCTTTACATGAACAATAAGCCGCTGACCGTTGCAGAAAGGACCCAGATCCTTACACATCCGATTATCAGCTACAACATACTCAAGGAAGCAAATTTCCCGCTCTCCATACTTCTTGGCGTTCTTGACCACCATGAGCGTGAAAATGGAACGGGATATCCGCGCCACATCAAGGCATCTGCAGTTTCATTCTACGGCAAAATCATTACCGTGGCATGTTCATTTGAGGCGATTACGGCTCCACGTGAATTCAAGGAAGCACGTTCACCTTATGAGGCCATGATAGAAATGCTCAAGAATGAGAATCACCAGTATGATGACACTGTGGTAAAGGCTCTTCTTTACAGCCTTTCTCTGTTCCCGATTGGTGCTTTTGTATATCTTGCGAACGGTCGTATTGCTCAGGTCGTGGACGTCAACCCGGCAGATCCAAGGAATCCTGTTGTTCAGATTCTGGGACAGGTTAACCCTGACGGAACACCGATGGTCCTTCAGACAAATAATACTGACATAAAGATTTCACGCGTAATGGATAAAAAAGAGGCTTCGGACGTGGTTGCCGCACTCAAAAAGCTTAGTTAAAGCGGTATCTTTCCTCGTCAACTTCGTTTTTAAACTGCTCGTCGATTTTGGGCGGGTGATCCGTAAAGTAAAGTATCTGATGAAGCTCGTCCTGTGTATGTACTCCCCACAAAGGAATCACATTCTCGAACTGTGTGAAGAATCCGTATGCAAGCGGAATGTTTGACACTAGTCCCCCGCAAAGAGGCTG
>JAGCYQ010000177.1 GCA_017960765.1 Treponema sp. | reverse complement strand
CGGTGATAGCTGCAGAAAGTGTAGTCTTACCATGGTCAACGTGACCGATGGTACCAACGTTCATGTGAGGTTTAGTTCTTTTGAACTCTTCCTTTGCCATGATCTTCTCCTTGCCGAAAATTTTATCCTACGGCATATATAAAATTAATGTGCTGCACTTTAAGCCAGAAAATGATACCCCTAAAAGGCCAGCACCACTTTCGCATACACACTTTTACCTAAACAAAATGATGAATATATAGAAGGAACTTTATATCCTGCTTTATCAATTCAAAACAGTTGGCTGGTTACCACCTATCATCATCAAAACCGACGACTGGTCTGGCATCTCGGAGCCTTCCGATTCACTGGCGCAAACCGGAACATCAGAACCCTTAATGCCGTTTACCAAAGCTGCCGACGACAGTCTTTAACATTTACGGGTGAAAAAGTCTGAAAATCGGAAAAACCAATTAACTTTACGACTTTTACCGGACGGAAAAATCACCGTCTGTCTGACATCTCAAAGAACCTGCTCTATTCCGAGCACACCCACTAAGGGCGCATAAATGTGCTTAATTTATACACTATTTGAAAATAATATTCAAGAGGAAAAACGATTTTTTTGACGGAATTTGCTAAAGTTTTCATAAATTTTCTAACAAAAATACTCTTACTCAACTTCCTCGTAGATCAGCTCGGTGTTGACGTTGCCGTTGTCCCACAAAGAGTATTCGTAGAAATAATGGGTCTCTTTTTCACATTCGGCAAGCATTCCCCATTGTATTGAAACAAACCGATTTCTTGGGTTATACTGTTGGCTGTAGCTTTAACTGAACCGAGGTCATATGAAACTAGCTGAATTGTTGAAGAAAAGATGGTATATATTCCTTGCGGCGGGTATCGTCCTTATTGCAAGCATTATCCTCATCATCGCACTTGCAATGAATTCCACAAAGAAACTTTCCGTGGCGTTCTACAATGTGGAAGAAGACATAATAAAATACCTTGAACCGGAAATAGAGAAAGCGTGGCCCAAGGAAGTTGAATTTACAGTCCTGAGTACAGACGATAGTTTTTCTGTCGAGAAAGCAGGCAAATACGATGCAGTCATCACATGGAGCGGAAAAGAAGCTAGGATTCTTGCCAAAAATGCAGCCGAGATGCCTGCAACAATTTACGGTGGAATGCCTACCTCAGTCCAAAAAGCAGGCCTGTCCGGAGACAAGAAGGTTTTCCTCCCCCTTCTGTACGACTACTCTCCTCTATTCTACAGCAAGTCTTCTCTGAACCGTGGATTTGATGAAGTTACGGACCTGGTATCACTGGATGCCATGGCACAGAAAGCAATAGATGAATACGGATTTTCGATTTACACAGCAGGCAGCAATTATGACCACTTCTACGGCTTTATGTCTTCCTTGTGTGAATCCATTGCAGGAGCAGAGGGTTACAAGAAACTGTGCGGATTTATCTCCAGCGGGAAAGAGCTTGGTGAATACATAGATGAAAAGTTGACGGAGATCGGAGGCGAGGACATCACGTTCAGGACCATACTTGAATACATCATCAGGCTTCAGGACAGCAAGAGCCTCTCAGGTCAATGGCATGCATACTCAACAAACGACCTTTTCCTTTTGATGAGCGAGGACATGATTTATACGACATCCATGCCCCTGTCTTATTACAGGACAATACCGATGCGTGTGGCGGCCAACTACAAGCCAATACGTTTTCCGCTTGGAATGGACAATGTAGAGCATTCGTTTGTGGCACAGACACTTGTCATGTTTGTCGGAAAAAAGACAGCCAAGAAGCAGGACTTCCTGAAGGCACTGGTCTCCTCTTCAGTACAGGAAAGGCTTTCAGAAAGCACGATGCTCATACCGGTTTCATCACAGGCCGGATGCTATGACATATACGCCGACGACGGAAGGTTCTACGCGGCAAGTTCCTTTGGAGGATTGATCTCCCCAATAAACAAGGAATGCTTCACCACAGCAGATGAAGAAGCGGCATTCAAGGACGCTCTTGTAAACTACATCACCTACAGGAAATACTAGGCAGACTCCGATGGGAGCACCTTTTCTTTTAGTTTACTTCCCGCTTGCCATGTGCGCAGGATACCACTTTGAGAACCATGCGGTAAAGGCACCCATTACGAGCGGTATGACATTGTTCACGACAACATGAATCTTTCCCATGCCGGCCCTGTTCAGGAAGAATGTCCACACTGCAGTCAAAACATACAGCACACCCCATGCAAAGGCCAGAATGTAATTCGTCTTCATGAAAAGCAGGTTCTTACGTGCGGCATCTCCACCGTAATTATGCTTGATGTATGCGGCACACAGGGGTTCTTTTGTAAGACATGAGAAAAGCCACAAAAGCCCGAACACAAGATAACCCGCATTCGTCATAAGCTCGGCATGCCCCCACAACTTTACCGCACCCGCCATAACCGAAACCAGAGCAATCGAAAGCACATCCCAGATTACCAGCTTGCACGACCAGAGCAAAAGGGGAACAAGGGCACAGACCGCCATTGTGATTACAGAACCGACTTCCGGATTGATTGAAACGGCCACCCAGAATGTAATCCACGGAATCAAAAGCGCAGTCATTGAAGGAAGCTTTTCTTTTGCACCAGATTTTTGCCCGGTTGAATCATCTGCTTTTGACAGGCTTTCCTCTGCACGTCCAAAATAGCGGTTCCAGTTCATCATCAGGGAAAAGTCACCGTCTACGGTATAGAGTTTCTTTCCAAGTGCCTCGGCTCCTCCAATCTTACCCTGAGAGATTGAGACCCACACGTCAAACGGGGTATTGATTATTGTCGTGGGCTCAAGGCTTCCGTCTGTAACAAGCTTGCTTCCATCTTTTCCCAGAAGAATCTGACAGCTTTTTCCCAAATCGGTGTAGTTCATCTCAAGGACACGGTCTTTTCCGTCCCATGCGTTTTTATTGTAGAGTGTGGACATCTGCCTTGTAAACGTCAAATACTCACTTTCCTTTTCTCCGGTTTCCCTGTCCACTCCCCAGCTTGCATCCGCCATCTTCTCAAACTGTTCGCGGGGATACAGGAGTTCTTCCAGTTGGGCATGAGTTTCACCGCTTATCGTTCCACCGGCAAATTCACGTCCCGCCTTTTTCACTACCTCAAGATATTCATCCGTACGCCCCGAAAGCTCCTTTACACGGAACAGCTCACCCTGGCCGCAGAAAACCGTCTCAAAATTGTCTTTTCCCAAAAAGTGACCGAACATTTCTGTTACGCTGTCGTAATTGTTTTTGGCTGAATAAAATCCGCATGTGGAGATCAGGACATATCTTTTTCCGCCCATGTCATACCGTGCAGGATGGCTTCCGCTTCCAGTTGAATTTGAATCATCCGCCATAAAAGGAAGGCTCATCGGAAGCTGACGGTCAATCAGATTTTTCAGGCTGCCCGGAACATTAAAATAATAGAGGGGAAAACTCCAGATTATTACATCCGCATCCTTTTGCTTCTGCAGAACAGACGGCATGTCATCATGAATGACGCATTTCCCCGGCGTAGACTTCCAGCAGCAGAAACACCCCCGACATGACCCGATGTTCAGCGAGGAAACATCAAGTACGTCCACAACAACGTCCTCCCCCGCCCCCTGTCTTTCTTCCACAAGTCCTTCAACAAATTTATTAGCCAGCTTAAGAGTATTACTGTTCTTCCCTTTCGGGCTGCCATTAAT
>JAGCYQ010000176.1 GCA_017960765.1 Treponema sp. | reverse complement strand
TGTAACGGTAACCGAACGTAAACAGGAAATAGGAATCAGAAAGGCCTTGGGAGCAAGCCCGAACAAGATCAGGCTACAGTTTTTGATTGAATCTGCAAGCATCACAGTTCTTGGTGGAATAGCGGGTATAATCCTGGGCATTGGAATGAGTTTTGCCGTTGAATATGTCCGCGAGCTTGATTTTGTGATCAGTACGGATTCATGCATTATAGCCTTTGTCTTCTCTGTGTTCGTAGGAATCTTCTTCGGCTTTAGTCCCGCATCCCGTGCCGCAAAATTGGATCCTGTCATAGCACTGTCCGGCGAGTAAAGCAAAAGAACAATTATTACATATAATATCGAAACGCTTCCCATCGGTGTCTGTCCCACACAAACGGCTCGCTCGAAGCTTTGCTGCGATTACCCGCACTTCGCCTATGCAAATGTTTGTGTGCCAGCCATCGATTCCAGCGTTTCAAATTTTTTATATATGTTGTGCTTTCTTTTTATTCACTGAGATTATCACTTGTAGAAATATCAGAAAAAATAGTACAATAGGAACATGAAAATAGGTTCAATTATTGCCGGTGGTATTATTTTTATTTTGGTGGGGCTGGCGTTTTGTGGGGCGGCGGTTTATCTTTCTAAGGGCTCGGCGGCCAGGAAATCCTCTATAAGCAAACCGGGCAGTGTTGTGTTCTATATTATCGGTGCAATGACTCTGGTGATGGGGGTGATGGCTCTGGTGTTCGGCTCTCAGCTTACCAAGTCCATGGTCCGGGTCGCATGCTTTATCTATCTTGTGGCGCTTGTAGTTTTGTTTGCGGTATTCTGTTCAATGTTAAAGGTTAAAAATGGCACAGACGATTCATCGGGTAAAGGCGAGCACTCAATATAAAAGGGAGCATAAGGCCGATTACGGAAAGGAAAAAATCAAGATTCTTTATGAGGACAGGGACATCGTTGTAATCCTTAAACCTACAGGCTTGCTTTCGGTTCCATATCCGGGAAGCAAATCCCGCACGGCCCTTGATCTTCTTGAAAAAATCATGCGCAGTAACGGAAGCTGGACTTCATCCCACAGGCCCTTTGTGGTTCACCGTTTGGACAGGGATACTTCCGGGGTTATGATGTTTGTGCTAAATGAATCTGTTCAGAAAAAAGTCATGGACAGCTGGCATACCATGGTAAAGGAAAGGCTGTATCATGCGGTTGCCGAAAACCCGCGTAATCCGAAAAATGCCCTTTCTGATGAAGGC
Source organism: Treponema sp. (assembly GCA_017960765.1). GTDB lineage: Bacteria > Spirochaetota > Spirochaetia > Treponematales > Treponemataceae > Treponema_D. The sequence continues at coordinate 13,790 of JAGCYQ010000176.1, read as the reverse complement.
CTGATAGATGATGAGCTTGCACAGAATGCGTTTCATGTGGGATATGTTCCAAAAAAAGGCGAGAAGAATGTAAAGACCGTCTGTGCCAGGACACATTACAAGATTCTCTATCGTGGAAAGACACATTCACTTTTTGAGCTTGAGCTTGATACAGGAAAGAAAAACCAGATACGTGCACACCTTTCGTCAAAAGGATACCCTCTTGCAGGAGATGAGAATTACCGTGCCCATACCGATCCGTTTCACCGCCTGGCCCTGCATGCACGTACACTGGCATTCGTTCATCCTGTGACCGGAGAGTTCATGCGTTTTGAGGATGCAGAGGATGAGTCATGGCTTGAATATGTCAAGAAAGGAGACGAGCACCCTGCCACTCCAATATGGGAGACAGAACGCAAGGCCTACCGTCAGGAAAAGTCAAAGTCAGGTGAAGCAAAAGAAGATAAAGAGCCTAAGATAATCTCCTCCAAAAAACTGAGGTCCATGGATTTTATCGAGCGAGGCAAGAATTTCAGGGGATAAAAACCTTCTGCTACTTTACATTCTTTAGATGACGGGAATCATTCATCAGCTCAACAATCGGAAGGGTAAGGTTTCCCGGTGTCTTGTCGAATCTTAAAATGGAAATAGCGGTATGTGCAAAGTGCAATAGTGAGCACATGTACGGAAACTGCTGGTTCAGGACACGTGCCATGAATGCAGAGCTTGCTCCTCCATGATTAAAGACGGCGATGGTTTTCTGCTCATCAGTCTTTCGTGTGCAGCGGTAATAGAGGCCTTCCCGTTCGTAGCCCAGAGTCGAAAGCCATTTGTCTGCTTCAATTCCAATTTTGTCGGCATCCTCTGTGGCGTAGTTTTCGATAAAGAGGGGATATTCACGCCATTTGTCTGTCTGAAGGCTTTTTCCTTCCCAGATCAGTTTGTCCGTGCCGTTCCATGGATTCCATTTGTTGTCGTATAATTCTCCTTCACGTCCAAAGCGAATCTCACGGATAAAATCCAGTACCTTTATGTCCTTGATTCCGGAAGCTTTTGAAAATGCCTCTGCGGTCTGCAATGCCCTTCCCTGAGGAGAAGAATAAATCTCTTCAATTCCTTCCTCCAGAAGACGCTGTGCCGCAACTTCTGCCTGTTTATGTCCAAGCTCGGTGAGGCAGTCTTCCTCGTAATTCGGGTCTCCATGTCGTATCAGGATTATTCGCATACTTATCTCCTCCGGTATTTTAATGATTCAATTATAAAGTAATGTCGTGGAAAAAGCAAACCGAAATGCCTCATTATGCAGGATACTTGTTTATTTTGTTGATATTTGGCACAATGTTCCTTAACACAAATATTGAAGGTGGAGTTATGAAAAAAGGACTTTTAGTATTACTCGCAGTGCTGGCATGTTCCAGTGCTTTTGCAAAACAGTGGACCTGTGTATACGACGGAGCTGATGAAAAGACTGTTGAAATAATCAATGCTTGCGATGAACTGATTGAAAAGAAGCAGTATCAGAGTGCGGTCAATATCGTAGGCGGCTGTGAGAACGAATACGTAATCTATAAGTACATTGAGGTGTGTACCCAGTATTTTGCCCAGAGCATAATGCACACAATGTTTGCATTCAAGAATCTGGAGAAAAATGAGACACTTTATGATGTAAGGACTGGTGAAGGTTCGTTCAACTTGATTTACAGGGATACCCCTGATACAATCCTCGATAATTATGAGAAAGAGCATGGCAAATCCATTGTGATTGATCTTGCACGTGCAAATTATTATTACGATGCCCTGATGCGCTATGGAAACCAGTGGCTCAAAACACCAGATGAGATTCTTGCCTACGTAAAGGAAGTTTATCCAAAGGCAATTGCAGGCGGTGTTTATGAGGAGTCGGTACTTGATAATCTTGCCTCGATTTATCTGAATGAAGAGAACTTTGCCGATGCGGAAACTCTGTACGATAAGCTTACAACAATCGATGATAAGAACGGATCCTACTGGTATAATCTTACGGTTACAAAAATGTGGCAGGACAAATACACAGAGGCAATTGACTCTGCCAAGAAAGCCGTTGAAAACCCAGAGGAAAACCCGGAGTATCATCTTGACGCCTACCTGATTCTTTCTGATGCCTATGCCTACAGCGGTGATTTTAAGTCAGCAGAAAAGGCACTCAATGACTCACTTAAGAAATTCAAGGATCAGCCTATCGTTTATCAGCGCATGGGAGAGCTTTATCTTTCTTTCAAGGACAACATCAACTACACCAAGGCGAATACATATTTTGACAAAGCCCTTAAGACAGTCTGCGATGAGACGGTTATCTTCAACTGCGTAAAACTGTACCTGTCTTATGGCACACCTCAGATGGCAATTGATTTCTGCCAGCGCAACATGAAAAAGTTCAAGGACAAGAATAAGCCCGGATTGTTCAACTTTTTCCTTGCCCAGGTCTATGCATACACAGGCGATATGACCAATGCAAACAAGGCTCTTGATGAGGCAGAGAAAAACTTCAAGAAGCAGAAGGATGACGAGTGGCTTGCAAATTGTGAGCAGCTCAGGGCAGAAATTGGCGGTGCAAAGTAAAAGTTGAGGAAAATCTAAAATCTCCAAAAAATAATTGTTTTTGAATAAAGAAACACGATAAAGATGCCGAAAAACTGAGGTAGGAAAGTTATCTTTTCAAGGAGTTTATATGCTTATGCCTCAAAGCGGTCTGTTTACAGGCGGTGGATTTTTCCGTCGTAAACGTTTATTCAGGATTGTTTTTTCCTTTTTACTTTTTTTTCTGACATCTGGTTTATGGAGTCAAACATCTTCCAATAATACCGAAACTGATATCGAAGGCATTCTAAAACGTGGTGAGCTTAGGGTCGTGATTACCGCCGTGGATCAGCCTCCATTTTATTTTGTTGATAAGAACGGAAAGCTCGCAGGTTATGATATAGATATTGCCACAAAGATTGCCGAGGAACTGGGTGTAAAGCTTGTGATAAGCCGTGATGCTCCTGCATTCAATGACCTTGTTACTCTTGTTGCATCAGGAAAGGCGGATCTTGCCATTTCAAAACTGAGTAAGACACTAAGCAGGGCAAAGACAGTAAAATTCTCAACTCCATACATGACATTCAAGCAGGGACTCCTTTTTAACCGTCTTCAACTTGCCAAGGTTGCCAGTGAGGGCGAAGTCAATAATTTCATAAGAAACTATAAGGGAACAATCGGCGTCATTGCTAATTCTTCCTATGCGAACTATGCTAAAACAAATTTCCCGCAGGCTACGCTAAAGGAATACAAGACGTGGGATGATGCGGTCAAGGCTCTGATAAACGGAGAAGTTCTTTCGGTTTATCGTGATGAGCTTGAGATAAAAAAAGTGCTTGCTTCAATACCACAGAGTTCCCTTACTCTCAAGCCTGTTTATTTCAAAGATCTGACGGATCCTATTGCGATTGCAGTTGGAAAGGATAATTCTCAGCTTCTTTACTGGGTCAACTTTTTCCTGGAAAGTCAGAAGAAGATGACAGCTGATGAACTTCTTTCTACTTATTCAAATTAATAGGAGTCTGTGATGTTCGGAAAAATACTTAAAAACCCTATAACTATTTTTATTGCAGTTGGCATCGGAATTGCGTTCGGTATCTACGAAAAGTCCTATGCACTTTCTTTGGGAATAATCGGTGACGCATACCTGAATCTTTTCCAGATGACGGTCATCCCGATTCTTGTTACTTCCATTGTTGCAAGTCTTGCCCAGCTGATGAAGGACAAGAATGCCCGAAGCCATATCCTTAAGATCATCTTTGTATTCCTGATCATGCTTACGGCCACATCATTTTTTGGTGCGATGGCTGGTTATCTCGGTCGTCCGGGAGAAAACCTTGGTGAATCCACGACAGAGGTTCTGGACAGCGTAATCAAGGATTCATCAGATACAACACAGGACGAGATCGCACTCTATGATGCCTCAGGTGATGCAGCTCAGAAAAAATCATCTCTTGTAGACTTCTTCTTTAACATCATTCCGTCAAATATTTTCACGGCGTTCAGCAGCGGTTCAATTCTTCAGCTGGTTTTCTTCAGCATAATATTCGGAATTGCAATCGGATTCCTGCGTGAGGATTATTCAAACAGACTTATAAACGGAGCTATCTCCCTAAAGGAATCATTCCAGAAACTCATCAGCTGGACAATGTACGGTCTTCCAATCGGTCTTGTTTTCCTTATGGGTAAGCAGATTGCACAGGTCGGTGTCGAGATACTTCTTGCGATGGTAAAATTCATAGTTGTATTTTACATTGCGGGTCTGGTGGCGATGCTGATATGTACGATAATTATCTGGCTCAAGTCAGGCATAAAAAATCCGTTCAAGGTATTGAGGAAAGTCATTGATCCTATCATCATCTGTTTTGCAACAAGAAACAGTTTTGCGGCTCTTCCGTCCTCAATTTCCGCACTCAAGGCCCTCAAGTATGATCACAATACTGTTGATCTTGTTTTCCCTCTGGGTCTTACTGTTCTAAGATTCGGCAACATCCTGTACTTTGCATTTGCATCATGCTTTATTGCACAGATTTATGATACACCGCTTTCGATTCCGACGATGGCTCTGATTGTCGTGGGATCCCTTCTTGCCGGTACTGCTACTGCCGGTGCCTCAGGACTTCTTACTCTTCCGATGATTTCACTTATCATGGATCCGATCGGTCTTCCTGTTGAGTCAATTCTTGTTGTCTTTATGGCAATTGATTCTCTGATTGACCCGATGAGAACTCTCCTGATTGTATACGTCAACATTGCAACCACGGCTCTTGTCTCTTCAAAGAAAAAGAAAGGTCAGGTAGAAGAGATACCGGATACTGAGGAAGGCTTGATAGAAGGAGCGGAAAACGAAACTCCTGAAATGCTTGCAGGTAATACAGCCGCAGAGAGCGTTACAAGAGTCAGTGAGGCAAAACCTGCTGTTACTCCAAGCGTTGCTTCAACCGTTGGTTCTGCAAAACGGAGTGCTGTGGCTTATAAGGTAAGGGCTGCCAAACGACATCAGGAAGGAATCAAGGTCAGGATACGAGATGCGCTCATCATAGTGAACACAATTCTTCTTGTTGCAACCGCCGCAATCATCATGCGCATCAATTCACATGGAACACAGGACTCAGTTTACTCTGTGTCAACGAATCTTGTTACGGAAATCCTTAAGTCAGTTGATACAAAGCTTGAGGCATACTACAATCCGGCATCCCAGGAAATACAGAACATCCTTTATCACTATTGGAATGAAGATACATATCACTTCCAGAAAGACGACGAGACGGCTCTTGATTACTTCATGCAGGTCCTTGATACACACAAGGAATTTGCGATGGTCTACTTTGGTGATACAGAGGGTAATCTTATAATGGGACGAAGAATGCCCGACGGTACCCTCACTCGCCGCTACATCACACGAAGCGATGATACCGTTTACACAAGATACGTCCACGAGAATAAAGTTTACAATGCCACTTTCCCGAATACAACGGAAAGCGCCGCAACTGGATATGACCCAAGGACAAGAGGCTGGTACAAGAAGGCTGTGTCACAAAAACGGACTGTATGGACCAATGTCTATATCTTTGCAACCGACAACATGCCTGGCTTCTCATGTGCATCTCCAATCTATAATGACGACGGAGAGCTTATGGGTGTTGCCTGTATTGACATAGGAATCAGGGACCTTTCACTCTACCTTGGAAGCATTTCTACACCGGCTAATTCACGCCTGTTCATCTATGATCAGGACAATCAGGTTATTGCCAAACCGATGAGTGCTGATGATTCAATCGATACTCTGCTTAATGTCTATCCTGCGGCTGACGGATCCAACACTTACAGCATGAAGAGTGTGGACGACAGCTCTGATCAGATTATTGCCGATGCATTCAAGTTCGGACAGGGCAAGGAAAACACAGACGGAATTTATATGTTTGAGTCGGAAGGCAAGAACTATTTCTGCAAAGTGGATTCAATGACAATTGACCAGGAACTCTCGCTGAACGTCGGCATGGTTATCCCGGATGAGGACATAATGGGCATCGTCTACAAGAACAACAGGATGGTGATGATAATTTCCGTTATAGTCATTCTTATTGCGATTATAATTTCCATACTCATATCATCACTTATCTCAAAGCCGATGAAGATACTGTCCAATGAAATGAACAACATCAGGGATCTTTCTATCGTGGATGATGATGAGGAGATTAATTCCGGCATTAAGGAAATTGACACGATGGTCTACTCGTTTGAGGGAATGAAACAGGGACTCCTTAACTTTAAGAAATATGTCCCGGCAGATCTTGTTGCCATGCTCATACGGAATAATCAGGATGCGGAGATAGGCGGAAGAAAGCAGGTCCTTACGCTTATGTTCTCTGACATCGAAAACTTTACAGGCATTGCGGAGAAGACAAAACCTGAAGAGCTGATTAACCGTCTGTACGATTACTTCTCTCAGCTTGCACATACTATAACTGATAACAAGGGAACAATAGATAAATATATCGGTGACTCAATCATGGCATTCTGGGGTGCTCCAGTAGATATCGATGTTAAGACCCACGCGCGTCTTGCATGTTCTTCTGCGTTGACATGTCAGATGCAGGGATTCAATCTGTCTAATGTATGGGCAAGGGAAGGAAAGCCTCGCTTCCGTACAAGATTTGGAATCCACACCGGTGAGGTTGTTGTTGGAAACATGGGATCTGACGAGAGAATCAACTACACTGTACTTGGAGACAATGTAAATCTTGCCAGCCGTCTTGAAGGACTCAATAAGTATTATGGCACTGAGATAATAATAAGCGGTGCTACACATGAGCTTGTAAAAGATGAATTTGAATCCCGTGTGCTCGACAAGATAACCGTAAAGGGTAAGACTCTTCCAATTTTCATCTATGAGCTTCTTGCAGAGAAAAACAAACTTGACCAAGAAATATTGCACTCATATCAGGTTTACGAAGTTGGCCTCAAGTATTATTTTGAAGGTGACTGGGAGAAATGTATCAAGTACATGAATGCTGTCATTAAGCGTATTGATGACAGTGCAGCAAAGGTCATTAAAGAGCGTGCTGAACAGTTCATGCAGAATCCTCCTGTAAACTGGAATGGTGTCTATGCATTTGATAAAAAATAGGCCTGCAATAGGAATAGTCGGTGGCGTAGGTCCCTATGCCGGCCTTGATTTGGAAAAGAAAGTCTTTGACAACGTAGACGCAAAATGTGATCAGGATTATCCCGATGTAATGATGATCTCGGCTCCATCGCTGATTACCGACAGGTCATATTACATCCTGCATCCTGAGACGGACAATCCATGCACCGGAATTGAGTATGTCATACAGAGACTGTCAGAGGCAGGGGCAACCCACATCGGTATTCCATGCAACACGGCACATTCTCCAATCATCATGAATCAGGTCCGCAAATTTATTGAGCTTAACGGAATCGACGTTACCCTGCTTAACATTGTGGAAGAGACATACAAGTGGGTCAAGGAAAACTGCAAGAGCAAGAATATCGTCCTCTACTGTACGATGGGAACCTATGCATCAGGTGTATACAGGTCATTCTTTGACAGTGACGAAAAATACAATATCATAGAACCTGATGATGAAGACAAGCAGCTTATCTGGGATGCAATCTACAGCCGTGAATACGGAATAAAGGCGTTCTCCAATCCGGTAAAGGAACAGGCCCTTGATAATCTGATGAAAGTCACACAGAACATGATGGCCCGCGGTTACGACACTTTCATAATGGGATGTACAGAGATTCCTCTTGCAATGGGACGATTCAAGCTTCCGATTACACTGATAGATCCTGCAAAGATACTTGCACGTGCCCTTGTAAAAGCAGTCTGCCCGGATAAACTTAAAGTCTCCTGACAGGATTTTTACCGCAAGTCTCAATCGCAAAAAATTGTAAGCTAAAGGCAAAAAATGACTTGTTTTTTATGTCTGATAGCGTATAAGATTGAATTGAGTTCATAACTTGAATTCAGGAGATTGAATGACTGCATTTAAATGGTTTTACTCATTTCTGAAAAAGCATGGTGGAAAAATGTTCATCGGGCTTTTTATAATCACTGTAGTTTCTGCCATGGCCGTAATCAATCCAAAGGTGTCCGGTTATATTGTTGATACCGTCATCATCGGGGGACGTTACGAGTACTTATGGAAATGCGTTGCCATTCTTCTGGGAGTGTGTATTTTCCGTGAAGGTTTCCAGTACCTTGCACAGATGCTTTTTGAACGCTCCAGTCAGGGTGTCCTTTTTGACATGAGGGATGCCGTCTACCGGAAACTCCTGCATGAGGATTTTACTTTCTATAACAATAACCGCACCGGTGATCTGATGAGCCGTCAGACCGGAGACATGGATGCCGTGCGTCACTTTGTTGCATTTGTAATCTACAATGTCTTCAGGAACTGCATCTGGCTTCTTTCTGCCATAGTCATGATTTTCTTTGTGAACATAAAGCTTGCCTTCATGTTCCTTGCTGTCCTTCCGTTTACAGCACTTGTCGTATTCCTTCAGATGAAGGCTGTAGGTCCTGCCTTTGCCGGAGTAAGACAGTGTTTTTCAAGCTTGAACGCCTATGTCCAGGAGCATATTGCGGCTAACCGTGTTGTCCGTGCCTTTGCCAAGGAAAATTTTGAATGGAACCGTTTTGAAAAGGAAAACGAGGCATTCAGGCAGAGTGAGATTAAGGCCTCAAAAATATGGCAGAGGTATGTTCCGATATTTGAATTCCTTGGAACTGTCATTAACGTCATTCTGATGATTTACGGTGGCTACCTTACAATCCGCGGTGAAATGACTATGGGTAATTTCGTCACTGTCAACGGATATCTGTGGATGCTCACAAACCCGCTCAGAATGCTGGGCTGGCTCATAAACGATGCAATGAGGTTCAAGGCTTCCATCGACAAAATCTACAAGACATTCTCGGTTGAGCCTGACATCAAGCTTCCTTCTCATCCTGTGGTAAAGCAGCATATTGACGGCGAGGTTGAATTCAAGAATGTGTCCTATTCAACTCACGGAGAGGAGATCCTTCACGACATCAGCTTCAAGACGGAAAAGGGAAAGTCTGTCGGAATAATCGGCGGTACTGGCAGCGGAAAGACAACGGTGATGAATCTACTTTGCCGCTTCTATGACGTTACATCCGGTTCTGTGCTTGTTGACGGAACTGACGTACGTGAACTGGACATGTACAATCTGCGCGAGAACATCGGTATGGCAATGCAGGACGTTTTCCTGTTCAGCGATACAATCGAAGGAAACATTGCATACGGTGACCCTGACTGCCCGTTTGAAAAAGTTGAGGCCGCCGCCAAGCTTGCAGATGCTGATTCGTTCATACGGGAAATGCCTGACGGTTATGACACGATGGTTGGAGAAAGGGGAGTGGGACTTTCAGGTGGACAGAAGCAGAGGATTTCACTTGCACGTGCCTTGCTCAAGGATCCTTCAATAATAATTCTTGATGACACTACATCGGCGGTTGATATGGAGACCGAGACATTGATTCAGGAATCGCTTAAATCGGTTTCGGAGAACAGGACACTCTTTGTCATTGCATACAGGATTTCGTCGGTAAAGGACTGCGATCAGATTCTTGTCATGAACGGCGGAAAAATTATTGAGCGTGGTACTCACAAGGAACTGATAGAGGCGGGCGGTTATTATTCATCTGTCTATCACCATCAGTACGGTGAATTTACGGCAGATCAAGAGAGCACCGGAGGACAGTAAGATGGCAAGAAACAGATACGATATAGATGAGACTTACGAGGACAGCTACGATTTCGGTCAGCTCAGGAGACTTACAAAATACGTAAAGCCGCATTCAAAGGCAATGGTCGGTGTCATCATATTGATGCTTGTAACCGCAGCGCTTGGCATGCTTTATCCGTTTTTCCTAAAGATAATAATGGACGAGGCTATCCCGAACAAGGATTTTAAAACAATCTTGATTCTTGCCGGATGTACCCTGGGAATCTCTCTTTTTACGGCCCTTGCGTTAAAGCTCAAGATCAGCATAATGACGAGAATCGGTCAGGGCATCGTTCATGATTTACGCTCGGATCTTTTCTCACATATACTTAAGCTTCCGTTCTCTTTCTTTGACTCAAGGCCACACGGAAAAATTCAGGTGCGCATTGTAAATTACGTGAACAATCTTTCTGATGTTTTGAGTAACGGTCTTGTGAACACGGTGACGGATTTGTGCTCGCTGATTTTTATAATCATATTCATGTTCTCGATAAACCTTCCTCTAACGCTTGTGGTACTCTGCGGTCTTCCGATTTTTATCGCCTATGTCTTTATCCTGAAGAAACGTCAGAGAAAGGCATGGAGGGCACAGAGCAACAAGCAGTCCAACCTGAACGCATATATCTCCGAGAGCATAAACGGAATACGTGTTACACAGTCCTTTGTGCGTGAGAATGAGAACATAAAGATATTCAACAATCTTTCCTCTGCATATCGCACGGCATGGCTCAAGGCGGTTTCTGTTGCATTCTTGATGGGACCCTTTGTTCAGCTGATTTCCACTGCAACCATGGCGACGGCATTTGTTCTTGGCATACACTGGATTCAGATTGGGTTCAGCGGAGTGACTGTCGGTACACTGATTGCCTTTACTGCATACATCAGCCGTTTCTGGCAGCCGATTACAACGCTTGCGGATTTCATCAACAATCTTCTGACGGCGGTTTCCTATGTGGAGCGTATTTTCGAGACAATGGAAGAGCCTGTTCTGATAAAGGACAAGGAAGGTGCCAGTGAGCTTCCAAAGATTACCGGAAAAGTTGAGTACAAGGACGTGAACTTCAGCTATGACGAGGGCGTAAAGGTTCTGGACAACATAAACTTTACGATTGAACCGGGAGAAAGCGTTGCCATAGTAGGCCCGACTGGAGCAGGAAAATCCACCATCGTGAATCTTTTGAGCAGGTTCTACAATCCCGACAGCGGACAGATTCTTGTGGACGGACATGACCTTCAGGATGTCACGATAAAATCCCTTCGCACTCAAATGGGCGTGATGATGCAGGACAGCTTTATCTTTAAGGGAACCATCATGGACAACATACGCTACGGAAACATGGATGCCACCGACGAGCAGGTAATGGAAGCGGCCAAGACTGTATGCGCACACGATTTTATCATGCAGATGGAGGACGGCTATAACACAGAGGTAAACGAAAGGGGCTCAAGACTCAGCGTGGGTCAGAGACAGCTTATATCTTTTGCACGTGCACTTCTGGCAGATCCAAAGATTCTGATTCTTGATGAGGCGACTTCTTCAATAGACACGGAGACAGAGATTCTTTTGCAGAGGGGACTCAACAAGCTGCTTCGCGGAAGGACAAGCTTTATAATCGCACACAGGCTTTCCACAATCAAAAACTGCTCTACCATTTTCTATGTGGATCACGGTCAGATTGTGGAGCATGGTGCACACTATGAGCTTATGGCACACCTGGGACCATACTACAAATTGTATTCATCCCAGTTTGCATTGCTTTAGGAAATTCAAGATTGGAAAGCGTTAAAACTCTTTATTGAATAACCTTATATCCAGTTTTAGTCTTAACTTTTCCGTTGGGGTGGAATGTATACTCGTACCAGATTTCTGTACCGTAGGAATTCTTGAAGTATATTTGATTTCCTTTGGCGTCATATTCGTACCAAAATTCAGAGCCGCTTGACCATATTTCATGTGTTTTGTTTCCCTTGGAATCATACTCATACCATTCTTCGGTGCCTTTGCCTCTGGAATTCTTGTAGTGTATTTTGTTCCCGTTGGAATCGTATTCATACCATTCTTCGTTGCCTGTGGAATCCTTGAAGTGAGTTTGATTTCCCTTGGCGTCATATTCGTACCAAAATTCAGTGCCGTCTGACCATAGTGTATGTGTTCTGTTTCCCATGGAATCATATTCGTGCCATAATTCATGGCCCCTGGTATTCTTGTGGTGTATTACATTTCCCTTGTCATCATATTCGGACCAATTTTCATTGCCGCTGGAATCCTTGAAGTGTATTGGATTTCCATTGGAGTCGTATTCAGTCCAGCTTTCTGCGTAGTTCAACCATTTTGAGTGTATATTATTTCCATTGGAGTCATACTCGTACCAGAATTCATCGCCGTATGAATCTTTTCCATGTATTTCTTTTCCATCTTTGTTGTATTCTATAATCTCATTAACGATCAGCTCCTTTGAAACCTTTTTCCCGTCAACCGTGACTTTCTTGGAAACTTTATCCCCGACTTCCAGTCCGACTTTTAGTCCGGCTTTCTGTGCAAATAGCGGGAGTGTGCTGAGTGCGAGAAATGTTAAAATTAAAATTTGGGTCTTTAGTTTCATATAGGCCTCCTGAAAAAAGTTTCCTATAATATAGTATAGGGCGATAAATCAATTATTTCAAGACAAATATCGGTTTTTACCTTATAATGGGACATGGGGTAGAATATGGCGAGGATTTTGTTTTTGGCGGATTTGCATGGGAACATGCCGGCGACTCTTGCGTTGGAAATGGAGATGAAGAGAATCAAGCCCGATGATGTCTGGTTCTTGGGGGACGCTGTTGCAAAGGGACCTGAGAGTGATAAGACGCTGGACTGGGTTCGAAGCAATTGCAATCATTTTATAATGGGGAACTGGGATCAGGGCTGTGTGCTTGGCTCAAAAAATAAGGATGCATCTGAGGACCCGAATTCATTTTTCTGGAATCAGCTCGGGAAGGAGCGTCTTGAATGGCTTGAGACTCTGCCACTTGAAGATGAGGTTTTGATAAGCGGAATCAATTTCAGGTTGATCCACGGAAGGCCCATTGATATAAACTACCATTCCAATCTTACACTGGATGAACTGAGGCCAGGTTTTACCGACAAAAAGGGAAAAGTCCACGGTGGCTTTATAAGTGCGGACTGTCACATGCCATATATCCGCGAGATGAATCTTGGTTATGCAATCAACACAGGAAGCGTGGGAAACTCTCTTGGCGTGACACGATGCCATGCGCTTGTAATTGAAGGTGAGCTGGGAGAAGAAAAACCAGGACCTGTGAGCATGAACATCCTTAGCATTCCGTATGACAATGAGCTTGCGGCAAAGATTGCGGATGATTATCCAGGTTTACCCAGAGCCGATGCATACAAAAGGGAAGTCCTGACGGGCATTTACTCAAGGTGAGCTCAAATAAAAAAGGGCAGGACCATAAACTGGAGTACGTACAGAATACAGTCCTGCCACGAAAAATTAAAACTTTGTCTATTCCGGTCTGGTTCCGGTATTCACGTCCGGTGAAACTGGCTCAACATCGGGTTCTGCTTCCAGATGGAGCTTTTCGGCAACCTTTGGATAATGGCGGATCTGATACAAGTCCGTATCCATAGCCATTACTTCCTTGATTGCATAGCCCTTGAACAAAGGCCTCTTGATTACAAACTTGCACCAGAAGAAAGCATAGATCGCAAGAATGACCGAAACTCCGACAAAGATCAGATAAATGACTTTCTTAAGCTCCCAGCTCGGATCGATATTCCAAATCATGAACAGGTTTCCGATTACACCAAAGAGCGGAATCACAATCCCCAACGGCAGCTTGAATGTTCGTGGGGCCTTGGGCATTTTCTTCCTCAGGATGATTACGTCGATGTGGACCATCACGTAGCAGAAAATCCAGAAGGTGCATCCCGTCAGGATCAGGAATACCAGTGAATCGCTGCTTGTAAGCCC
>JAGCYQ010000175.1 GCA_017960765.1 Treponema sp. | reverse complement strand
GTAAGAAGCTGTCCAACTTCAGTTGAAGAAATTGACACGCCTAACTTTGATGTAATCAGGAAAAGTCCTGTCACGACCAGATAAATTGCAAGGGAAAGCTGAATGATAAAGATTCCCCATGTCCTCTGCTGTTTAGCCATTAAACCTCCTTGACCGATTTTATTCGGCTCTTTCTGTAATTATACCACAGTTTTATGAATTGGCAAGAAAAAAAGTTTGGCATCAGGGCCTCTGCGGGAAAGCTGTTTTCTTTAAAATGGTTCCCTAAAGTGTTAAAATTCAGTATAATTGATAAAATCGTTTTGATTTGAGGAAAATGACATGAAATTGACTTGTGGTATCGTAGGACTTCCGAACGTCGGAAAATCAACTATTTTCAGTGCTTTGACCAAGGCACCCGCTTCTGCCGAGAATTATCCGTTCTGTACAATAGATCCGAATATTGGTGTCGTAGACCTTCCGGACGAAAGGCTTGATTTTATGGCATCCGTATTCAACCCAAAGAAAAAGATTCCAGCCAGTGTTGACTTTGTTGACATCGCAGGCCTTATAAAAGGTGCCAGCAAGGGTGAAGGTCTTGGAAACCAGTTCCTTGCAAACATCCGCGAGACAACAGTAATTGCACACGTAGTACGCTGCTTTGACAACCCCGACATTCAGCACGTAAGGGAAGACGCAAAGACAGACGCCCCGATTGATCCGGAAAGCGACATCCTTACTATCGACTTTGAGCTTGCACAGGCAGACCTGGACACAATCAACAAGAGGCAGGAGAAAATAACCAAGCAGATCCGTGCATTGGGAAAGGAAGAGGAAAAACGTCTTGCACCATATAACAGTGCAGTCGCAAAAATAAAGCCGCTTCTTACCGACGGAAAATGTGCCCGCATGGCAGATTTAACCGATGATGAGCGTGAGGCTGTCTATGACCTTCATCTTCTGACGATTAAGCCACAGGTTTATGTATGCAACATAGACGAGGACACAATCCAGGCAGGAACAAACAAATATGTTGAGACTGTAAGGAAAATTGCTGACGAGCAGAAATCCGAGGTAATCGTAATCTGCGGAAAATTTGAATCAGACCTTTCTGACGTAACCGATGAGAATGACAGGCGTGATTTTATGGAAAGCGTAGGACTCAAGGAAAGCGGACTTACAGTTCTGTCACGCACAGTCTATCACTTGATGGGATTGAGGACATTCTTTACAGGCGGTCCGGATGAATGCCGTGCATGGACAATTCATGCAGGAGACAAGGCACCTCAGGCAGCAGGCGTAATTCACACTGATTTTGAGAAGGGCTTTATCAAGGCTGAGGCATACACTGTTGACGACCTTAGGAAATACGGAACCGAGGCAAAAATCAAGGAAGCAGGAAAATACCGTCAGGAAGGCAAGGAGTATGTCGTTCAAGACGGCGATGTCCTGTTCTTTAAGTTCAACGTAACAAAGTAATTTTGCATGAATCCCTGTAACATCTGTTGTTTAATTAAATGACAGTTGTTACAGCCCGGATTTTAGCGAGAGCATCTGTACAAGGACTCCCATGTATTCAATGAAGTTGGGATAATTGAACAGGTGCAGGAAATAGAAGACCATACACAGACATATTCCCGACACTATTATCTTGGTGAACAGATGGATCCAGTCCATGTCCAGTCCAATCTGAATCAAGACATAGATGATAAAGCAGATAATCACAAAAATCGTGAAATGATTCGGAATCAGCAAGGTCAGCGGAATTGTTGAAAGAAGAAGAATGACCGGGAAAGTTTTTTCACCAGGCTTGCATGACACAAGGATGACCGTGAGCCTTATCAGGATATAGAGTATAAAAAGCAGTGCAAAAAGTGAATTCCTCCTGTACAGGATAGATTCGACTATGTTATGCTGTAGCTCAATGTCCCCCAGCTTTATGCCCGATGTCTTGTCAAAGCAGAACAGCAGGGATCCGATATGATAGAAGAAATCTGAGATAAGGTTGTGCGGCTTGAAGTTGTTCTGGAAAAGCAGGATAGGCTTTACCGAGATGATAAGTCCCGCAAAGAAAAGTATGTCTGCAATAATGTCACCGGCATAGCGCATTATGTTCTTGATGACCGTAAAAGGTGTTATCTGGCGCCTTACCCTGGCAGAAAAATACGACTTGACGTCAGAGACAGTATGATTCCTTCCCACAGAAATCATCTGGGGTTTATCCTCGTTTTCTGTCTTTTCTTCCTTTTTGACCTTTTCTTTCTTGTATCCTTTCAGCGGGGCCTGGAAAAAGTCGAGGAATCCGTTTGCCACCATGGAAAGAGACTCAAGAGGTGACTGCTTCAAGTTGTCATAGGGGAATTTTCCTCTTGCGGCATACTCAATGAAAATACGGCGCAGAACTGAGGCATCATCAGTTGTTATCGGCTCAAGCTTTATCTGGACACGCCCCATGTCAGTGGAGAACTGCAGGAATTCAACAGAATGATTAGTGTGGCTCAGGTTCTCCTTGTGGAGTATGGCAACCTTAAGCCTGCCGCTGTTTTCCGTCAATATGTTGGAAGGTACCGTGACCTCCTGCTTTCCCGTTGAGTTGATTATTGATGTCGGAAGATTCCAGTAAAAGCCTTTGTCGGTAAAAACAAATCCTTTTCTTCTTAAATGAATCCAGATTCCGCATATTATGGTTTCTTCCTCAGGAATAGAGTACTGTTTCTTTATTATATATTCAGATTGCCCAGAAAACCGAGTCTGCATCAGCATGGTATATCACCGTCCTTGTTATAGTCAAAACAAAAAATAAAAAGTCCCTTATCCTTTATCGGCAGTTTTGATTAATAAGTGAAGGAATAAAGCCAGTTTTGAATCTGCAAGTTTTATATGTAATATCTTGCACAATCCCCCTTTTAGTGATACATTATTTCCTTAAGAGGTAATGAATATGGGAACACAAAATCTTGATTGGGGCAACTTGCCTTTTGGTTACATGGAGACGCACAAAAGCTTTGTGTCATGTTACAAGAACGGCGCCTGGGACGAGGGCAAACTCACTTCCGACCACACGGTCACCATCAGCGAGTGTGCTGGAGTACTTCAGTATGCTCAGACATGCTTTGAGGGACTCAAGGCATACACGACGGCTGACGGAAAGGTCGTATGCTTTAGACCGGACCTTAACGCGGACAGGATGAAGGATTCCTGCGAAAGGTTGGAGATGCCTGTATTCCCCAAGGATCGCTTTATTCAGGCTGTAATCGATACAGTCAAGGCCAACATTGATTTTGTTCCACCTTATGGCTCAGGGGCAACGCTCTACATCCGCCCCTACATGTTCGGTTCAAATGCCGTCATCGGTGTTAAGCCGGCAGATGAATATCAGTTCAGGATTCTGGTTACTCCGGTAGGCCCCTACTTCAAGGGTGGAGTTAAGCCGATTACCGTACGCATTTCCGACCTTGACCGCGCCGCTCCACATGGAACCGGTGACATAAAGGCGGGCTTGAACTATGCCATGAGCCTCCACAACATCGTTGACGCACACAAAAACGGATATGCGGAAAACATCTACACGGATCCTGCAACCCATACATATCTTGAGGAGACTGGAGGAGCCAACATCCTTCTTGTTACAAAGGGCGGAAAGCTTGTTACACCAAAGTCAAACTCCATCCTGCCTTCAATTACAAGAAGATCGCTTCTGGTTGTGGCAAAGGAATACCTCCACATGGAAGTTGAGGAAAGACAGGTAAACAAGTCTGAGCTTGCAGACTTTGCAGAGATTGGCCTCTGCGGAACCGCCGCCGTCATTTCTCCGATTGGAAAAATCAACGACCACGGAAAGGACATACTGGTACCATCCGGAATGGATGACATCGGTCCAGTACTCGGCAAACTCCGAGAGACCCTCACAGGAATCCAGATGGGAAGCGAAAAGGCCCCCGAAGGCTGGATCTGCGAGATAGCATAAGATTTTTATTGCCGTGGGATGTCCCAGTTCTTGCTGCGTTCCACGGCTTTTTTCCACATCTTGTAAATTGACTTTCTATGCTCCGGGGACATCACCGGAGTAAATATTTTTTCCGTTGCGGCAACTTCCAGTATTTCATTCTTATCCTTCCACATTCCAACTGCAAGACCCGCGCAAAAGGCCGCTCCCAGGGCTGTGGTCTCTACGTTTTTGGGACGGAAAATGGGACGGTTCAAAATGTCGGACTGGAACTGCATCATCACGTTGCTGACACAGGCTCCACCGTCAACCTTGACTTCCTTGATTTTAATCTTTGAATCCCCCGCCATGCATTCAATCAAATCCTTTACCTGAAACGAAATGGCCTCCAATGTGGCACGGCAGATGTGGGCCTTGTTTACTCCACGAGTAAGACCGATCAGGATTCCACGGGCATAAGGGTCCCAGTATGGAGTGCCAAGACCTGTAAATGCAGGAACAAGATATACTCCGTTTGCATCGGGAACGGATTCGGCAAGCAGGTCACATTCATGGGCGCTGTGGATTATTCCAAGCTGGTCGCGAAGCCATTTGATTGTCGCCCCACCCATAAAGACTGAGCCTTCAAGGGCATACTGGATTTTTCCGTCCAGACCGATTGCGATTGTGGTAAGGAGTCCGTTTTTGGATTCAATTGGATTTGAGCCTGTATTCATCAGCATGAAGCAGCCGGTACCGTAGGTGGTCTTTACGTCGCCTTTTTTAAAGCAGCCCTGACCGAACAAGGCCGCCTGCTGGTCTCCTATGCATGATGCAATTGGAATCTCAAAACCGCATGTCCTTTTGTCTGTCACCCCATAAACGCAGGAAGAATCCCTTACCTCTGGCAATATGTTTTTCGGAATGTTCATCAGCTTTAAAAGATCATCATCCCATTGCAATGTGTGTATGTTATAGAGCATGGTCCGGCTTGCGTTGGTATAGTCGGTCACGTGAACCTTGCCGCCGGTCAGCTTCCAGACAAGCCATGTGTCGATTGTTCCCGCAAGAAGGTTTCCCTTTTCAGCCTTTTTCCTTGCCCCCGGAACGTTTTCCAAAAGCCACTGGATTTTTGTTGCACTGAAATATGCGTCAGGAATGAGGCCTGTCTTTTTCTGAATCATGTCAGAGTATTTCTGCTTAAGCTTCAATGCTTTTTCTGCGGTACGACGGCACTGCCACACTATTGCGTTTGCAACAGGCTCTCCTGTCCTCTTGTCCCACAGAACTACTGTTTCCCTCTGATTTGTTATTCCTATTGCGGCTATCTGGTCGGGCTTGATTTTTGCCTTTTTGATGACATCCTGGGCAACACTCAGCTGACACAGGAAAAGCTCCTTTGCATCATGCTCAACCCAACCGGGCTTTGGGAAATACTGCGTGAACTCCCTTTGCTCGCTGGCAATCTTCTTTGCCTTTGAGTTAAAGATGATGGCGCGTGAAGAAGTCGTCCCCTGATCCAGGGCAAGTATGTATTTCTTTTCTGTGGCTTTGGGCATTTCAGCTCTCCCATGTGCGGAGTTTTTTCATTATGTTTTTGATTTCGTTTTCCTTGTCACGGCAGATGGCTGTTGCAAAAGGACGTCCCAGTAACACAGTTGAAGCCCCGTAAGATGCCGCTGTCTGAACCTGCTCCGCGTTACGGATTCCACCGTCCACCCACAGTTCTCCGCTGTTTGACCTGAGCTCCTGTGAATATGATGCCAAAAATCTTGCAGTGCTGCCCTTTCTTGTCTCTACCCTGCCGCCATGATTTGAGATATAGGCTATGTCAGGGTGAACCTCTTTTATTATCTCCAGGTCAGCCTGTGTAAAGATTCCCTTGATTGCAAAAGGAAAGCCCTTGGAGTTAAGGTATTTCTTTATCTCGTTCAGCTGTGACACTGTTTTTCTCTCAAGATGAACAAGGTTACGCATGGTCACGATGTTGTAGCTGTCTATGTCGATTCCGATGCATTCCGCAACAGGAGAAGCCCATTCGCTGCGTTCAAGGATCTTTTCATCGGGATACGGCTTTATGAAAACGGCTGTCTTCAGGTCAGGGTGAACCTTACGGCGGTCCTGCACTGCCTCAATTCCGAACAGTAGCTTTTCGTCAGGGCATCCATCGCCTATGGAAAGCTCTACCCCAGCCTCGTCACAGGCATCAATCAGGTCAAAATAAAACTGTCTCTCATCATCGTAGCCTACATTCTGCTCTCCACCGGTCATCGGAGAAAGCCTGACATGCACAGGTATCGGCTCTGCAGGGATTTTCTTTACTTCCTCCCATGCATCATAGTTCAAGATGAAATTGGCACTGTTGTTCGGGCCTCCCATTCCGGGCATCTCACCGATACATCCGGTTCCGTTGCACACTTCGCAAAAATGGCATTTAAAATCACTCATATTTTCTCAATCTCTTTTCAATTATAATTCTATTGTACCGATAACAACCTCGTCATCGTCTGATGATTTGGCCTTCTTTTTCTTCGGCTTTTTCTCCGGCTCGGCAATCACGGTTTCTTCCGCCTGATTTTTCCAGCTTAAGTCTGAATCTGCACTTTCCTCAACTTCAAGCGGCTTCTTTTTTGGTGCGGCACGTTTCTTAGGAGCAACAAGGAATCCAAAGAGGCTTCCGCAAAGACCTCCCGCCATGCTTATGAAGGTCACAACATTCCTCTGCATGAAGAAGATGAATGAATTGGCACCATCGGCTTTTGGCACTGCTGGATTAAGATAGCCTGAATAAAGCGAATATGCGGTATAGACGACAAGCCCGGCGGTCCATGTGGCAAGAAGGCTGTTTTTGCTCAATGTTGTAAGTGAAGCAAGAAAAATCATCAGGAAAACAAGGCACATTGTTCCCATAATCGGCTGAACACCAAGGCATGCAGTAAGGACACCTGAGACAAGAACGCTGATTCCGCACATGAGTCCAAGCATCAGGGATCCGTAACGTTCCTCAAGCTGAGGTCCCATGGCAAGCAGGGCAAGCGTATTCACAAAGAAGGCCTGCCATCCATAGGTGCCAAAAACGTGGAACAAAAGCCTGAAATAGTGAAGCGGATTTGAGAACTTGAACGCATCATCCCCGTTAGCCATCGGACATGAGAAGAACATTCCGACCGCCTTTCCCTTAAATGCAAAGGAGTCAAGGATACAGACAAGGGCACTTACAGCACAAATCGTAAGGACAACCGGGGAATCAAACAAAAACTTGAATTTTTTCTTTGCCATACCTTTATTTTCGTCTTATTTTAAGGTTTTGTAAACAGTAAACTTCCCGCTTAGCTTGAATGATTCAGATTATTTTGATACAATAAGCATAATATAGTACATTTTGAAATGCCGTCAGGCTAGAGGGGAAAAAAATGTTATACTATCTCGGCGACCTCTTGAATTGGGGTCCGGCCAGACTCTTGCAGTCATATTCTGTGCTTATCGTCATAGCCCTTTACGTGGGCTTCTTCTGCGTGTGGAAATTCCTTCCTAAATTCTATAGATTCCTTCCGTCGGACAGGGGACGTGAGTTTACTCTGACGGCAGAGGCAGCAAAGGGTAAACCGACTGGTTCCGGTGTCGTGTTCATATCCATGTTCGTTGTACTGTGTTTCCTGATTGTTCCTCTAAACCTTCAGCAGGCCTTGATTCTTGTCCTTACATGGATCATGATGCTCACGGGCTTTCTTGACGACAGGAGCACAAAGAGCTGGGGTGAATACCTTAAGGCTTTCCTTGACCTTGTGGTGACTGTGGCTGCCGCTACAGTTCTTGCCCTGACAATCAAGGGGGATTCTCCTGCTGGTAAGATTTATTTCTGGCTTCCTTTCCTGACAAACCCGGTATCAGTTCCCGTATGGCTTTACATACTCGTGGGAACCGTTATCTTGTGGGCCTCAGTGAACACAACCAACTGTACCGACGGTGTTGACGGTCTTTCCTCAACCCTGGTGCTTTTTGCCCTTATAATGATGGGATGCATCTTCTACCTTGTCCTTGGACACTCAGAGATTGCAAGCTACCTTCTTTTCCCGGGCCACGACCTTGAGGAATCAAAATCACTTATCATCGAATGTTTCCCGCATTTTACAGACGGTGCCTCATGGGCTGTAATTACATTCGGTCTTTCAGGCATTCTTCTGGGATACCTGTGGCACAACGCATATCCGAGCAAGGTCCTTATGGGAGATGCTGGCTCACGTGCGCTTGGATTCTTTATCGGTGTATGCGTCATGCTGAGCGGAAACCCCTTCCTTATCCTTGCGACATCCACTATGATTTTTATAGACGGTGGCCTTGGACTTGTAAAGGTGGCATTAAAGAGATTCTTCCATATAAACATATTCACCAATGTGCGCTTTCCACTCCATGATCATGTAAAGAAAAATCACGGATGGTCACCCGCACAGGTCCTTATCAAATTCCTGACACTTCAGCTTCTGATCTCCATTGCCCTTCTGGGTATATTCCTGAAGATCCGCTAGGTCCTGATCTGTCAGTGGCTTGCCATGTATGCCATGGTCATTGCATCCAGAGCGATGTTCTTTACTATGGCATATTCATTTGGCTGATGGCATGTCTCGTCCATCGTGCTCCATACCACGGCGTTGAAGCCCTTGTTTCTGAGGCCTGCCGCAACTGTTCCACCACCGATTCCGATAATGCTTGCCTTGATTCCATGAACTTTCTCTATCGCATTCTTAAGCTCAAGTACAACCGGTGCATCAGCTGGAGTAGGAAGTGACTGTTCTGCCTGAAGCTCCGAGACCTCTATCGTAACTCCGTATTTCTGCTCAACTTCCTTTATGCGCTTTGAAACTTCTTTCCTTACCTCATCCAGAGTATAGTCGGGATTTATCCTGCAGTCGGCACAGAACACGTCATCACCTGGAATTATGTTCACGCCCTCCACGTTCTGCATCTGCATGGTCGGCTGGAATGTTGAGTATGGTGGATCAAAAAGCTCGTTCCTCTTGTCAAAAAAATTCTCAAGGTCATTTATCCTGAGTGCAAGGTCGGCGGCGGCAAGCTTTGCATTACGTCCAAGGTCAGGTCTTGAGCCATGAGACTGCTTACCGATTGTATGGAAGCGGAACCATGCTATGTTTTTCTCCGCTATCTCGATTGTCTCCCCTTTTGCATCTCCCCCATCGGGAATCAAAATGCGGTCGTCTTTATTGAACAGATCAGGATGTGCCTTTAGAAGATAATTCATTCCGTAATTTGAGCCTACTTCCTCGTCCGCCATGAACAGAAGCTTGATTGTATGCTCCGGGATTATGTGCTGCTTTACAAAAGACATTGCGGCAAGAACACCGCTTACAAGTCCCTGCTGATTGTCCTCAACTCCGCGTCCGTAAATCTTTCCGTCCTTTTCCACGAGAGTCCAGGGATCGCTGTTCCACATGCTTTTTTCACCAACAGGAACAACATCCATGTGCGCGCATATCCAGATACACCAGTCGTCATTAACTCCAGGAACCGTTGCCACAAGATTTGGCCTGTAACCGCAGCTTACCCTTTTATCCGGTGCATCGTAGTGCTTGATGTCCTTTATTCCGTTGTCCAAAAGCCATTTCTCCAGGGCCTCTGCCTTTTTCTCTTCTCCGTCCCCTCCGTTCTCCGGTGCAAGGGCTGGTATTGAAGTAAGAAGACGTTCAAGCTCCACCATTTCCTGTGTATGCTCTTCTATGTATGATCTAAGCTGGTCAAATTCCTGTGACATATTGTTCCTCCAAAATTTGCATCATTATAGCATATCTGGCTTACAATGTGCAGACCTCTTCAACAAAACTCAACTTAGTTGTATAATTAAAGGGCAATTTACTAGAATGAATCAGGAGAATTTTATGGGAAAGGTTCTGTTTACTGGAAGCAAATATCAATCTAATGAGCATCTGCACGACAGGATTAAGGCAAAGCTGGACTGCGATTACATGGAACTTGATGAAAAGCTTCTGACTGAGGCTGTTGAGGGCGGTGACGTGTCTCTTATCGTTGTGCATCTTTCCGGCATTCCTCAGGACAAGAAAGGCGAGCTTGCAAGGGTCCTGCATGACATGGACAAAGTCCCCTTCATTCTTACCGGAACAAGGGAAGAGCTCCACAAGTATTTTGAAAGGACGGAGGCAAGGATTCTCCGCTACATAATGACACCCATAAAGCTTTCTGATTTTCTTTCTGAGATTAAGCGCATCCTCAGGAAAGTTGAGGAAAAGGACGTGGATATCTCCGAGCTTCTTGAGGCAGAGAGCCAGGTCATCGTGGAAAAAGAGCCGCCGAAGCACATCCTTGTTGTGGACGACGATCCGGTTGTCCTGCGTTCAATGAGCAACATACTCAACGGACTTTTCAGGGTTTCCGTTGTAAAATCTGGTTATGCCGCACTTTCATTCCTTGACAACGAAAGGCCTGACCTTATCCTGCTTGACTATCAGATGCCGGTATGCGACGGACTTCAGACTTTGACAATGATCCGAAATCTTGAGGGAGGAGCTGATATTCCAGTATTCTTCCTTACCGGTGTTGATGATGCGGAAATGGTAAAGAATGCAATTTCACTTCATCCCCAGGATTACATACTTAAATCAGCAGGAGTATCACACCTTCTGCAGAAAATAGAGGCATTCTTCTAATCATGATGAAAGAGGAATTCATAAAGAAAAGCGAGATACCGGAATTCAAGAAGATGATAAACGAGGCAAACAGCTTTCGTCTTCGTCTTTTTCCTCCGGCTCTTGCCATCTACCTGACTACGGAATTTTTTTCGGATTTCAGGAAGCTGCTTTCCCCGGAGCGTGCGCATTATATATACAACGGCTACCTGCTCAGTATAAATGCATATGCGATCTTCATGTTCCTGGATGCAGTGATTATACTTTCCTCTATCGCTATTTTTATCTCCAACATCGTTTACAGAAGCAAAAGGAAAAAGGGTCTTGAGAACCACGAGAACCTGTTTCTTTTTCTTGTAAAAATCTACGGCGGGATTTTACAGACTGTCAGTTTCCTTGCCGTAATACTTACGTCCTATGTATTCGGAAGCGAGGACCTGACTTTCTTCTACGTAATCACTCTTGTTACATCAGCGGTTCTATATCTTGACTGTCTTGTGATGATTCCCGTCACGATAATCTATTATACTGCAATTGAGCTTATGCCGCATGTCTTCGGATGGACTCTTACCTACGAGCCATACATGCCCTACGGAATTTTCTTTGTTGCCACTATCTGCCTGATTTCTCTGTTCAGGGCATATTACATCCTGACCACACTAAGAAGGGAAAAAGAGATTCAAAGGCTGCGTGAGAATGCTGACCACCAGAACAGCTTGAAATCAATGTTCCTTGCAAACATGAGCCATGAGATCCGCACCCCGATGAATTCAATAGTCGGAATGAGCGAGCTTGCCATGGACTTTGACCTTCCTCCCGCAAAGAAAAACACGATAAGGCAGATACGTTCATCAGGCATTGCACTGGTAGGAATAATAAACGACATACTGGACTTCTCCAAAATTGAATCAGGCAAGATGGAGATTGTCTGTGCAGATTACGATCTTCTTAAAATGCTGTATGACGTGGGAAACATCTGCCTCATGAAGATTCAGGGAAAGAAAGTTGACCTTAAGATAAAGATTGATCCGTCGCTTCCTGCAGAAGTAAACGGTGATGACCTTAGGATAAGGCAGATACTTATAAACCTTGCGGGTAATGCCGCGAAATTCACTGACACCGGCTCCGTCACTATTTCCGCTGAAAAAGGAGAGTCAGAGGGCAAGATCCGTTTTTCTGTTTCAGACACCGGAATAGGAATCAAAAAGGAAGACCTGGAAAAGATATTTGCGGAGTTCCAGCAGGTTGACATGAAGATGAACAGATCCAAAGGCGGAACAGGTCTTGGACTTTCCATATCAAAGAATCTTGTACGTCTTATGGGAGGCTCACTTGAAGTTGAATCCGAATACGGAAAGGGCTCTGTCTTTTCATTTGACATACCGCAGGAGTCTGTGTCTGACATCACCACAGCAGGAAAATATCCCGAGGTATTCTCGCTTGAGCAGCACAACGGCATCTCCATGTCGGAACTCAACCGCCCGGAAATCGCAGGCCTTTTTGCCGACAAAGATGAGATGAAAAAATTCTCATGTCCTGATGCAAGGATTCTTGTAGTTGATGACAACGAGCTTAACATAGAAGTCGCACAGGGATTCCTGCAGAAATTCAATGTCGTTCCCGATACGGCACTATGCGGATTTGAGACTCTTGAAATACTAAAGAGCGGGAAGAAATATCATATCATCTTCATGGATCATCAGATGCCAGTGATGGATGGAGTTGAAGTGCTTAAACAAATCCGTGCCATGGAGGAAGAGGGAAAATCATTCCGTGCAGACTCAGAGGAAGGACCATGTACGGTTGTTGCCTTGAGTGCAAATGCCGTAAGTGAATCAGTAAAGATGTTCATGGAATCGGGATTTGACGGATTCATTGCAAAGCCTGTTCAGGGAAAAGATTTTGCCGATGCCCTTAGAAAATGGATCCCGGAGAACCTTATTACCGAATCTGACTCAGAGACTATTGATGAATCTCCTGCAAACGGACAGAAGGCTGACAAATCCATAATAAAGACATTCATACGTCTGGTTGAACCTTCCGCAAACGAAATCAATGACTTCCGTGAAAAAGGCGACATAAAGAACTACACCATAAAAGTTCATGCCTTAAAAAGTTCAGCAAGAATTGTAGGAAACCTTAAACTGTCCGATCTTGCCGCAGAACTTGAATATCTTGGAAACAACGCAGACACTGACGATGCCATGACAAAAATCAGGGAAAAGACACCAGTTCTTCTTGACATGTACAGGAAATGCGGAGAAAGCCTAAGAAAAAAGATTGAAGAAGATGACACAAAAAAATCCGGGACCACCGCTTCCGACTCCAAGGAAATATCTTCATCAGTGTTTCAGGAGATAAAGCAGGAAATACTTGAGGCATGCTCACACAATGACATAAACGCATTGGATTCAGCAGTGGAAAAACTCAATGGCTTTACGCTGAGGGAAGAGGACAAGGAACTTCTCCGTCAGCTTGAGGATGCCGCCGAAATGATTGACTTTGAGGAAGTTGTAAAAATCGCTGACATGTTCAGGATATAAATCAGTCCTGATCAAAAAGCATGTCCATGTTGCAATGAGCAGCAGATACGTTCATGCTTTCGTAGAGGTGAAGACCGTTTCCGTTGCACCATTTCCAGCTCTTGCATTTGGCGCACTTACCTTTCTTTGCCCAGCTTCGGTTCCTCATGTTCTGATAGCGATTGTTCCATACATCCATGAAATCGTCTGAGTATACGTTTCCCTGGATAAAGTCTTTTCCCCTTACAGAAAGGCAGGCAGATATTGAGCCGTCGCACATCACCGAGCCTACGTTTATTCCGGCCCTGCAGAAGAAAAAGAAATCACGCACTTTAAGCTCATAGGTCCCAAGGTATCCCTCGCATGAATAGTTAAGGTGTATTCCCTTTCCCTCGCTGTTACGGTATGTACGTGTCTGATAAATAAAATCCATAAGGTTCCGGTATTCTTCCGGTGTAAGCGAAAGATCCTCGTTAACCGCACGTCCTGTTGGGAAAATCGAGAATATTCGCCATTGCTCAACTCCCTTTTGAATCAGGAAATCACGCAGCTTTTGAAGGATGGAAATATTTCCATGATGAACGCATGTTATGACGTCAAAGATAAAGCCTTGGGGATTACGGTCATGCTCTTTTGCCATAAGGTCAATTGCATTAACGACCGTGGCAAATGATTTTGGATTCCTACGTAAATATGTATGCTCATCCTCAAGTCCGTCAAGGCTCACGCTCATCGAAGAAAGTCCACTCTGCCTTAGTGAACGGAAACGGCTTTCGTCAAGGAGAAGTCCGTTGGTGACTATGCCCCACGAGAATCCCCTCTTTATGATCTCAAGGCCTGCTTTCTCCAGGTCATCGCGTAAGAGAGGTTCTCCGCCTGTGATGGCAACCGCAAGATTCCGGCTTGTGTTTTTTGATTTTATGCTGTCCAGTACTTTTGTAAAATCCTCCAGAGGCATGTCTTTTATTCCGGAGGATTTAAGACAGTCTGATCCGCAGTGACGGCAGTTCAAATTGCATCTGAGCGTACATTCCCAGAAAAGGTAGTTCAGCTCATGCTTTTTTGTAATGCTCTTGCGGTAGATTGAAAAAATATTTCTTTTTAGCTTGTCACCGAGGCTGAGTCTGTTATTATTCTTCGTCTGCATTCTCAAGCTCAACATTAAGCTCTGTATCCAGATCTACAAGACCGATTTCCTTTGACTGGTTTTTGAATGAACCGTTTTCGTCTCCGTCAAGATCCTCAAACACTACTTTTACCTTGGAACCAAGTGCCCTGGTATTAAGATAATACATTCCACCTTCCAATGTAGTTGTTTGATCAAGCTCGACACCATTGGAATCAACAGCACGAACACTGATTCCCTGCACAGGAGCATTGTCCTCCGACGACGTTACAGTTCCCTCAACCCTTGCATAGTTTGGAGCCATGCCATAGCAGGAAGTTAAAGTACCAATACCAAGCACGGTAAGAACAGATGTCGCAATTCTCTTAAAGCCCAAGTTCATTTTTTTTCTCCAAGTTAAGATTTAACGTATTATACCCCAAAGACCGATATTTTACAAGTCAAAAGACCAAATCTGAAAAAGATGCGATATGGATATTACTTGTTCATGACAATATCATAGCATGGAAAGATACATTGGTATAAAAGATCTAACGACTTAATCCTTGGGGTGATAGAACTCCAGCTCAGGGTATATTCCCTGGATCATGCGGAAGTGTGTGTCGCGGGTCCACAGGGGAACATTGTACTTCATCGCACAAAAGGCTATCATCACATCGGCAAAGGGAAGCGTAAACCCGACTTCACGCAAGGTCTGAAGAATAAATCCGACACCCTCAAAATCATATTCGTCAGTATGAAGAAGATTAAAGGAATGGAAAAAGTGGAGCATATCGTCAATTTCCTGACTGGTTTTTGCACCATGCAGAAGCTCTGATTTCACTACACCACAAATCGCATATTTGTCCGGAGTGATATTCAGTTTTAGAAGCTCTTTCGGCTTTCTCCAATAATCAACTAAAATATTTGTATCGAATAAAATCATATCATGCTTATCCTTCGCAATTCATTTATTGCGTCTTCGTCTACATCAATCGTACCGATTTCCTCTATCACATCTTTAAGATTCCTTGTGGGCGGAGTTGGTGGCGTAACGTTCTGGCGGATTCTTGCTATGAATTCCTTGCGGCGTTTTTCCTGCTCCGGGGTCTGAGGCGGATTCAGCACCTTTTTTGAATCCTCAACAAGATGGTCGTAATCCTCTACGGTAATCATCACACATTCAGGGGCATTGTTCTTTACAACGACCTTGATCCCGTCTTTCTTTACTTCCTCGATGATTTTTCCTGCCTCACCTTTGTTAAAGCGGCTTATCGGAACAAAGCTCTTGAGCATTTTTGTCGCGGTCAAAGCATCATACATAAAAACCTCCTCAAATACATCGATATATCATGTGGTTATATTTAATAATAAATATATCTGATATATTTGTCAATATTTATATTGATTTTTACAGGACATATCTCCCCTAACAGAGTCAGAGTGTCACAGAGGAAAACGAGAATGTCCGAGAATACATAGTTGAAAAGGAAAAAGCTTACCTCTCAGAGAATTCAAACAGCGGAATAGAGTTCGTTATCGACTTTGAGCCAGGATTTATGTGCCTGAACGACAGGCGGATGCGCTTAATGCTGTAGCTGAAATCCCATGCGGGGACTTCAATTGGCTCGACCTTTACCGAACTGTTCCAGTATCTCATTTCAATGTCATAGCTTTCTTTGGCTTCTTCATCCTCTGGCATGGCTAATGGATTGTAACTGGATTTTTCCATGTGGACAAAATCTGTATCTTCCGGTTCTGCATCCACAAGATATGTGTAGGCGACGTGGCCT